>NZ_JAFCWG010000009.1:0-143159 GCF_049897445.1 Kocuria sp. LHG3120
GCCGCCCCGTTCGCCGGGGCGGTGACCGTGACGGTGGCCGAGGGCGACACCGTGGAGGCGGGCGGCCAGGTGGCCACCATCGAGGCCATGAAGATGGAGGCCTCCATCACCGCCCCCACCGGCGGCACGGTCGCCCGGGTCGCACTGACCGGGGTCACCCAGGTCACCGGTGGGGACCTGCTGCTGGTCCTGCGCCCCACCAACTGAACCCTTCACAACCCCGAACCACCCCGTCCCCTGCCCCCTGCTCTGGGCCCCCTGTCCCGGCAGGAGCTGGTCGGCCCTGACCGCTGATGTTCCTGCGGCCGGCCCGGCGGGCAGAACCGATCTTCAATCCACTGGCACCCCGCCTGGGCGGCGCCCACCGAAGGAGTTCTCCTTGACCTCTGTCCTTCCTTTCACCGACATCGACCTCTCCGACCTCGAGGAGGTCGGCGGCAAGAACGCCTCTTTGGGTGAGCTGATCCGCAACCTCAGCAGCGCCGGGGTGCAGGTCCCCGGTGGCTTCGCCACCACAGCCACCGCGTTCCGCCAGTTCCTGGCCGCCGACGGCCTGGACGACCGGATCGCCCAGACCCTGGAGGGCCTGGACACCGCCGACGTGACCGCCCTGGCCGCCGCCGGTGCGCACATCCGATCGCTGATCCGCAACGCACCGCTGCCGGCCAGGCTGGAGGCCGGGATCCGGGATGCCTACGAGAAGCTGGCCGGAACCCACCCGGCAGGGGTGTCCTGGGCAGTGCGCTCCAGCGCGACCGCCGAAGACCTGCCCGACGCCTCCTTCGCCGGACAGCAGGAGACGTACCTCAACATCCGCGGGGTGGGGAACGTGCTGGCGGCGGTCAAGGACGTCTTCGCCTCCCTCTACAACGACCGGGCGATCGCCTACCGGGTCCACCACGGCTTCACCCACGCCGAGGTCGCGCTCTCGGCCGGGGTACAACGGATGGTGCGCTCCGACGTCGGCGCCTCGGGGGTGATGTTCACCATGGACACCGAGTCCGGGTTCACCGACGCGGTGTTCATCACCTCCTCCTACGGGCTGGGGGAGGCGGTGGTGCAGGGGGCGGTGAACCCGGACGAGTTCTACGTCTACAAACCGGCCCTGGCCGCGGGGCGGCCCGCGGTGCTCAAGCGCGGGCTCGGAGACAAGGCCCTGCAGATGACCTACACCGACTCCCAGGAGCTCGGGGAGACCGTGGGATTCGTGCCCGTGCCGGATGAGCAGCGGGGGCGGTTCAGTCTCACCGATGCGCAGGTGGAGCAGCTGGCCCGCTACGCGGTGGCGATCGAGGAGCACTACGGCCGTCCGATGGACATCGAGTGGGGCCTGGACGGCACCGACGGGAACCTTTATATCCTGCAGGCCCGCCCCGAGACCGTGGTCTCCCGCCGCGGGGCCGGGGCCGTGGCCCGCTACCGGCTCCACGAGACCGGCACGGTCCTGGTCGAGGGGCGGGCCATCGGCCAACGGATCGGCGCCGGACGGGTACGGGTGCTGGAGTCGGTCGAGCAGATGGCCTCCTTCCAGGCCGGGGATGTCCTGGTGGCCTCGATGACGGACCCGGACTGGGAGCCGATCATGAAGAAAGCCGCCGCGATCGTCACCGACCGCGGCGGGCGCACCTGCCACGCGGCGATCATCGCCCGGGAACTGGGCATCCCCGCCGTCGTGGGCGCCGGGGACGCCACGACAGCGCTGGCCGAGGGGGACCCGGTGACGGTCTCCTGCGCCGAAGGCGAGGCGGGCCTGGTCTATGCGGGCCTGCTGGACTACACCGTGGAGGAGACCACCCTGGGCGCGATGCCCGAAGCACCGCTGAAAGTGATGATGAACGTGGGCACCCCCGAGCAGGCGTTCTCCTTCGCTCAACTGCCCCACCACGGGGTGGGCCTGGCCCGGTTGGAGTTCATCATCAACCGCCAGATCGGCATCCACCCCCTGGCCCTGCTGGCCGTGGAAAACGGGTCCCCGGATCTGCCCGCCGAGGTCGCCGGGCAGATCCGGGAGCGGATCGCCGCCTACCCCGGACCCCGCCAGTTCTACATCCAGCGCCTGGCCGAGGGCATCGCCACGATCGCCGCCGCCTTCGCCCCGGAGCCGGTGATCATCCGGCTCTCGGACTTCAAGTCCAACGAGTACGCCAACCTGCTCGGCGGCCCGCAGTTCGAGCCCGACGAGGAGAACCCGATGCTCGGATTCCGGGGCGCCTGCCGGTACCTCTCGGAGAGCTTCCGGGCCGCCTTTGAGCTCGAGTGCGAAGCGGTCGTCCACGCCCGTACCACCATGGGACTGACCAACATCAAGCTCATGGTCCCCTTCGTGCGCACCCTCGACGAAGCCCAAGGTGTGATCGAGCTGCTGGCCGCCAACGGCCTGCACCGCGGGGTGGACGGGCTGGAGATCGTGATGATGTGCGAGCTGCCCGCCAACGCCCTGCTGGCCGGGGCGTTCCTGGAGCACTTCGACGGGTTCTCCATCGGCTCCAACGACCTCACCCAGCTCACCCTGGGCCTGGACCGCGACTCCGCCCTGGTCGCCTCCTCCTTCGACGAACGCGACCCGGCGGTGAAGAAGCTGCTGGAAATGGCCATCACCGCCTGCAAGGAGCGCGGCAAGTACGTCGGGATCTGCGGCCAAGGCCCCAGCGACCACCCCGAGCTGGCCGCCTGGCTGCTGGGCCAGGGCATCGACTCCGTGTCCCTGAACCCCGACGCCGTCGTGGACACCTGGCTGGCCCTGGCCGCCACCACAGCACAGCCGGCCCTGTGAACACCCTGGTCCTGGCGCCGCCGGCGCCAGGACCAGGGCACCAACCCCCACCCGGACCACCGGACATCCCCACGAGAAGACAACGGAGGCACCCGTGACCGATTCCTGCCCGGTGGCGTTCTTCGTCTCCGACAGCACCGGCATCACCGCCGAGACCCTCGGCAACACCCTCATCACCCAGTTCCCGGCCCAGCGCTTCGAACGCCACACCGTGCCCTTCCTCACCACCGCCGAGCACGCCCACCAGGTCGCGGCCCGGATCACCACCGCCGCAGGAACCGGCCGCACCACCGTAGTGTTCTCCACCGTCGTGGACCCGCACCTGCGCGGCATCCTCGAGGCTGGCGCCGGATACTTCGTGGACCTCTTCGGCTCCCACATCCACCAGCTCGAAACCGCCCTGCACACCACCGCGAACCCCCAACCCGGCAGGGCCCACGGGCTCGGCGACGCCATCCGCTACCAGTCGCGGATGACAGCCGTCGAGTACGCCATGGAACACGACGACGGGCAATCCATCCGCGCCCTGGAACGGGCCGATCTGATCCTCATCGCCCCCTCACGCTGCGGCAAGACCCCCACCAGCATGTACCTCGCCCTGCAGCACGGCATCCGCACCGCGAACTTCCCCCTAGTCGACGAAGACTTCGCCCACCGGTCCCTGCCAGCACCCATCGCCGCCTACGCGACCAAGTGCTTCGGACTCACCTCCAAACCCCTGCGACTGAGCCAGGTCCGCCAGGAAAGACGCCCAGGCACCGTCTACGCCTCCCTGCCCCAATGCACCTGGGAACTGCGCAACGCCCAACAGATGTACGCCCTCAACGACATCCCCCACCTCAACTCAGCCTTCATGTCCGTAGAAGAAATTTCCGCCACCATCCTCCAGAGAATGGATCTCCAAGAAACCGGCATCGGCTGAAAACACCGAGGCACCAAGCCGTAGACGCCCCCATGTGTAGGTGCGGCCTTTATGGTGTCTCACGATGTGGACATGTCCCTCGGCTCCTGTATTGATTACTGGTGAGTAAGGTTACTAGTCTGTTTTGCATAGACAAACGTCTAGTGCTCGGCTCCAGGAGGCTCCCATGGCAGGAACGTTAATGAGCGTCGCCACAGGCGCAGGTGGTGTGGCCACTGCGGCGGCCATGATCCAGCTGAGCCTGTCGATCGGCACCAGTGGTGCGCTCGAGCCGGCGGCGATCGCTCTGCTCATGATCGGGGCGGTGGCATTGATCGCTCGTGTCGTCGTGGACTTCGAGTCCCAGTCGCGCCAGCACGTCGATCGGACCAGGGCACAGATCGAGGCCCGCCGACACCACCAGCAACAGCACCTCCTGGACGCACGGTCGTAGCTGCTGCTGCGGCCGTTCGCGTCCCAACATTTAGAGCCACAATGGCAAGTTCCTTTGAGAACTTCTCAACTACGGCTTTACATATGGCCCGGATACCGGCCAACGAGTCGCGGCAGTTACTGCATCTACTCCCACATCCCCTCCGGCTTCCTGAATCCGCCGCGACTGAGAACCGGCCTTGCGTCCCACATCCTGCACGTGGCTGCCGGCGTGGCGCAGCCTGTTGGGCTGGGTGCGCGAACTCCTGGCCGGACCAGCCAGCCCGTGGCGAGGCGCACTCGTTACCTCAAGACCGTGCCGGGCTGCACCAAGGTTGTCGCCACCTCCTTCTTAGGTAGACTGCTCTACCTAAGAAGGAGGCGAGCATGACGACACCACAGCACAGTCCCGCGCAGCGCCGCGGGTCGGCCCGACAGCGGCTGCTGGAGGCGGCCGCGGGCCGGTTCTACGCCGAGGGCATCACGGCCACCGGCATCGACGCGATCACCGCCCAGGCCGGGGTGGCGAAGATGAGCTTGTACAACAACTTCGCCTCCAAGGCCGCGCTGGTGGAGGCCTATCTCCAGGACCGGCACGAGGAGTGGCTGGGCCTGTACCGGGCCCGCCTGGGAGAGGCGTCCACGCCCCAGGAGCGGGTGCTGGCGGTGTTCGACGCCTACCTCGATCACGCTGGTCTCGCCTACGATCACGGTTTCCGCGGCTGCGGGTTGCTCAACGCCGCCGCCGAGCTGCCCGCCGGTGATCCGGGGCGGGCGGTGGTGCGCCGGCACAAGGAGCAGGTCGAGGACCTGTTGGTCGAGCACCTGGGCACGCTGACCGATCCGGCCGCGGCCCGCCAGTTGGCGGAGCACTTCAGCTTCCTGCTGGAGGGGGCGATGGCCCGGGCCGGGCTGGAGGGCGACCCGGCACGCCTGATCCATGCCCGGACGATCGCCGGAGGCCTTCTGGCCGGACTGGGGGCGGGGCGGTGAAGGGCGTGGCCGGGGGGATCGTCGCGGTCCTGATCACCGCGTTCCTGTGGGGCACCACCGGTACGGCGGCGACCTTCGCCCCGGAGGCCGGCCCCTTGGCGATCGGTGCCGCCGCGCTGGGAGTGGGCGGACTGCTGCAAGCAGGGATCGCCGTGCCCGCCCTGCGCCGGGCCCGCCCGATGCTGCGGGCCCACGCGAGGCTGGTGGCCGTCGGGGCCGGTGCGGTGGCGGTCTACCCGTTGGCGTTCTACTCCTCGATGCACCTGGCCGGGGTGGCCATCGGCACGGTCGTCTCCCTGGCCTCGGCCCCGCTGGCCTCAGGGGTGCTGGAACTGATCCTGGAGCGCAAGCCGCTGAGCCGGTGGTGGGTGCTGGCGGCGGTGCTGGGCATCACCGGCAGTGCCCTGCTGTGCCTGTCCAAGACCGGTCAGACGACCGCATCGACCACCGACACCGTCACCGGGATCGGGCTGGGCCTGGTGGCCGGGGCGACCTACGCCCTGTACTCCTGGGTGGTCCACCGGCTCATGGGCCACGGGGTGGGACGGGCGGCGGCGATGGGTGCGGTCTTCGGGACCGGCGGGGTCCTGCTGCTGCCCGTGCTGGCCGCCACGGGGGCGCCCCTACTGGCCTCGAGCCAGTCCTTCGCCGTGGCCGCCTACATGGCCCTGATCCCGATGTTCCTCGGCTATTACCTCTTCGGGATCGGGCTCACCCGGTTGCGCCCGAGCACGGCAACCACCCTGACCCTGACCGAACCGGCCGTGGCGGCACTGCTGGCGGTCCTCGTGGTCGGCGAACAGCTCGCGGTGCTCGGCTGGATCGGGCTGTCAATCCTGGCCGCCGCCCTGATCGTGCTGGCGCTGGCACCGACCAACACCACCGGACCCCGACCAGCCATCGCCGGCGCTTCCGGCGAGAGCATTCCCGCCGGCACGAGCCCAACCACCCAGAAAAGACCGGCCCAGGCCGCCCCGGCACTGCTGCCATGACGGCGGCGCCGGCACGGGACCGATGCCCCTGAGCGAACAGGACGCTGAACCGCACCCGGATGGGCGATGGTCTCCGCAGGCAATGAGGGTCCCATCGCCGCTTTACATATGGCGGACTACCGGGCGGGCTCACGAAGCGGTGGCGCAGTAGGAGTTGCCCTCCGCATCCGTGATCACCCGGACGCCGTCGGGGCGTAGCATCGGCCGGTGACAGCGATCTGACAGGAGAAGTGTGGAGGTGGGCCGCCGTTGGACGTGCTCATGGCGGCCCTGCCCATGGTCCTGACCTTAGGTCTGCTCCTCGTGCCGGCGCCGCCATGGGTGGCTCCCGCGGTCGGACTGGTGTCAGCCGTGGTGATCGGCCTGGCCTGGTTCGGCACCCCTGTGGCGGAGATGTCCTCGGCCTTCGGCGAGGGCTTCTGGATCCTGGTCGAGGTGCTGGCGATCATTGCCGGCGGGATCCTGCTCTCCCGCGTCATGGACCGGACCGGCGCTCAGAAGAAGCTGGCCCGGTGGCTCTCGGACGGCGGCGGCCCCACGGTGCTCTCGGCGCTGCTCATGGTGCACGGGGTGGTGCCGTTCATGGAGACCGTCACCGGGTTCGGCGTCTCCGTGATCATCGGGCTGCCGCTGCTGCTGTCCCTGGGGTTCACGCCGTTGCGAGCGGCCTCGCTCTCGCTGGTGGCGCTCATGGTGGGCCCGTGGGGCTCCATGGGCCCCGGCACGCTCCTGGGCTCCCAGATCGCCGGCGTCACCCTGCAGGACCTCGGGGTGGCCTCCGGCGTCCTGAACGTCATCGCCTTCCTGGGATCCGGTGCCGTGGCCGCGGTCATCGCCGGCCGGGGACTGCCCACTTCCGACGGCCGGCCCCGACCCGCTGACTACGGCGCCTGGATCGGCATGGGACTGGTCTCGGGCGTGGTGCTGTCCGTCCTGGTCCTCGCCGCCAATCTGGCGTTCGGCACGGCCGTGGCCGGTGCGGTGGCCACCCTGGTGATGTCCGCCGGCTGGGCCGGCGTGATCAGCCGCGGGCGGATGGGGCCCGTCCCGGGCCGCGCTCTGGTGCCGTACCTGGTGCTGCTGGGGGGCACCATCATCGGGCAGCTCCTCGAGGGCCTGCTGCCGCCCGGCGGGTTCGGCGCGGTGCTGGGCTCGCCGGCCCTGTGGTCCATCACCGGCGCCCTGGTCGGCGTCGTCGTGCTCTCCTTGGACAGGGAACACCGGCGGCGACTGCCGCGGGAGATCCGCCGGATGTGGCTCCAGGTGGCGGCGCCGACCGGCCTGTACCTGGTGCTGGGCAGCGCGGTCTCCGGGGGCGGGCTGGCCGAGGCGCTGGCCGCGGCGCTGACCGGGCTGGGGCAGGCCTACCTGTTCCTGGTGCCCATGGTTGGTGGTCTGGGGGGATACATCACGGCCTCGGGCACGGGCGCCAACGCCATGTTCGGCGGCACCCAGGACGCAGCCGCGCGTGCCCTTGGCATGGACCCGCTCTGGATGATGGCCTCCCAGAACGTGGCGGCCGGACTGGCCTGCCTGGCCAGCCCGGCGCGCATCGAGCTCGCCTACCGGATCGCCGGCCCACTTCAACGGGCGGACACCCCCGGGCCCGTCCTCACTCGCGGGGCCCTGGTGGCGAGGACCCTGCCCTTCGTGCTGGTGTGCTTGGTGCTGTGGGGCATCGGGAACATGCTCTGGATGCCGGCGGCAGGCTGACTCCCGCTCCGAAGTCCACGCTGTCGACCGCGGGCCGGTGGGGCGCTGCCCCGGACGAGCACGGGCGGCTCGTGCGCGCCATCGCCCGTGAGCACACGGAGACCGCCCCTCGTGCCGCGTCGTCGAGCCGTCCGTCCTGCGGTCGGCATCGGCCGGGCGCGTCGTCGGGTGCCGTCCGGGGTCTTGGCATCGATGAGTCCGGGGCGCATCCTGAACCCAGGCCAGCGGCGGAGCGGGGGAGGGGCGATTCTGGTGACGCGTCCACGGCATCGCAGGATCTCGCATCCTCGTGACCTGTGGGCGGACCCGCTGGGGCGGGCGACCATCCGGGCCCTGCAGGGGCTGGTGCTGCTGAGCGCGACGGCGGTGGTGGTCTACGGGCTGATCCAGCTCAAGCTGGTGGTGATCCCGCTGCTGGTCGCACTGATCCTGGCCGCTGCGCTGAACCCCCTGGTCGCCTCTCTGCGCCGGCACCGTGTGCCCGGGGCGCTGGCGACCTGGATCGTGTTCCTGGCGGCGATCGTGCTCCTGGGCGGGGTGGTCACCGGCATGGTCTTCGCGGTGCGCAACGAATGGAACGAACTGGTGGCCTCCGCGGTGGGCGGGCTGGAACGGCTGCGGGAGTTCATCGTGGCCGGGCCGGTGCCTGTCGGCCAGCAGGCCCTGGACGAGGCCATCACCGCGGTCGTGGACTTCATGGCCAGCCCCCAGTTCGGCGCCGGGGCGCTGCTGGGGATCTCCGCGGCCACCCAGGTGGTCACCGGCGCGGTGCTGGTGGCCGTGATCCTCTACTTCTTCCTCCAGGACGGGGCCCGCATCTGGGCGTTCGTCCTGAGCCGTTTCCACGGTGAGACCCTGGAGAAGCTGCTGACCTCGGGCACCACGACCCTGCACGTGCTGGGCGGCTATGTGCGCGGCACCGCCGTGGTGGCGCTGCTGGAAGCGGTGGTCATCGGCGTCACCCTGCTGGTGCTGCGGGTGCCCCTGGCCCTGCCCCTGTCGGTGCTGATCTTCCTGGGCGGCTTCATCCCCATCGTGGGAGCCGCCCTGATCGGCGGCGTGGCAGTCCTGGTGGCCCTGGTGGCCAACGGCCCGGTCGTGGCGCTGGTGGTGGTGGTGGTGGTGGTGGCCACCAACCAGCTCGACGGGAGGGTGCTCCAGCCGATGGTGCTGGGCCGGGCCCTGAGCCTGCACCCGCTGGTGGTGCTTCTCGCCCTGGCCGCCGGCGGGATCCTCTCCGGCGTCGTCGGGGCCGTGCTGGCCGTCCCGCTGACCGCGGTGGGATGGGCTCTGATCCAGATCTGGTTCCCGAACCCCCGAAACCCCGATGTCCTGTCCCGGCCGGCTGCGCGTCCCGGCGTCCGGCTGAAGCCACCGGCCCCGGACGCGCCCGTCGACGGGTGACGGCCTCGGGGCGCCGCAGGACCGGCAGCGTCACCGGAGGACGGGGGCGGATGGACGCCGCCGACGTGTTCCCTTGCGGACCGATCCACCGCCGGGCGGCGCCTTTCTGCGGTCAGGGCGGCAGCCAACTGGGTTCATGACGGCGTCCTGCCGGTATGAGTCGGTGATCCGGGTGGGGGCCGGACGGATGCACATCCGGATGTTCTACGTTGGCGAGACCTCCTCGGGGAGGTCAGCTCGACACCGCCTCCCATCACCGAGGACCCGCAGCGGGAGAACTCTCATCACCGCGGCGACGGTGAGCCCGAGCGCAGCAGCACCCCCGGGCTGCCACCAGCCACAGTGTGAACGGGGAAGCACCGACCCTGGGGTGCTCTCCCGGTACGCCCTTCACCAGGGACTCCCTGAGCTCTGCCGTTCCTGATGAGGTGGTGCAGTCGCTGATCCGTCGGGTCCTTCCCGCACGCTCGGGCGACTGCGCGGACGGGTCTCCCGCCACGTCCGCCCGATCCGTTCCGCCGCCCCCACCGCACCAGGAGACCCCTTGCTGACCGTCAACGCCTACGCCGCCCCCTCCGCCGACGCACCGCTGGAGCCGACCACGATCACCCGCCGCGAGGTGGGCCCGCACGACGTGCTGATCGAGATCGCCTACGCCGGGATCTGCCACTCCGACATCCACACCGTCAACGGCGACTGGGGGCCCCAGCACTACCCCCTGGTGCCCGGCCACGAGATCGTGGGCACCGTCGCCGAGATCGGCCCCGAGGTCACCGGCCACGCCGTCGGGGACCGCGTCGGGGTGGGGTGCATGGTCAACTCCTGCGGGCAGTGCACCAACTGCCGCAACGGGGACGAGCAGTACTGCGCCGAGGGCATGGTGCCCACCTACGGCGGGGCCGACCGGGACGGCACCATCACCCAGGGCGGCTATTCCACCCACGTGGTCGTCGACGCCGGCTTCGTGCTGTCCGTGCCCGAGTCCCTGGACTTCGCCGCGGTCGCCCCGCTGCTGTGCGCCGGGATCACCACCTACTCCCCGCTGCGCCGCTGGGGCGCCGGCCCGGGCCGGAAGGTCGCCGTCGTGGGCCTGGGCGGACTGGGGCACCTGGCCGTGAAGATCGCCGCCGCGATGGGCGCGGAGGTCACCGTGCTCTCGCAGTCGCTGAAGAAGAAGGAGGACGGGCTGCGGCTGGGTGCCGAGCACTACTACGCCACCTCGGACCGGGCCGCCTTCGAGCAGCTGGCCGGGTCCTTCGACCTGGTCCTCAACACCGTCAGCGCCGTGATCGACGTGGACGCCTACCTCTCCCTGCTCACCGTCGACGGGGCTCTGGTCAACGTCGGGGCCCCGGCGGAGCCGCTGAGCCTCAACGTCTTCTCCCTCATCGGCGGTCGGCGCACCTACGCCGGGTCGATGATCGGCGGCATCGCCGAGACCCAGGAGATGCTCGACTTCTGCGCCGAGCACGGCATCGTCCCGGAGACCGAGCTGATCTCCGCCGACCGGGTCAACGAGGCCTACGAGCGGGTGCTGGCCTCGGACGTGCGCTACCGCTTCGTCATCGACGCCGCCACCCTGGTCTGAGCCCGCGCCCAGGCGCTGGGCCTGCGGATCCCGCCGCCCGGACATCACCGAAAGGACACCATGGAACTGACCGATCTTCTGGAGGCGCTCGACGCCGGGCGCACCATCACGGGGGACTCGCCCCTGCACGAGGTCATGCACCGGGTCAGCCAGGAGGCCCTGCGCATCACCGGGGAGCTCAACGGCGGATACCGGGAACCGGCCCGGGTGCGGGAGCTGCTGGCCCAGCTCACCGGCAGGCCGGTGGACGCATCGGTGACGGTGTTCCCGCCCTTCCACTCCGACTTCGGGAAGAACATCACCCTGGGCAAGCGGGTCTTCATCAACTCCGGGTGCACGTTCCAGGACCAGGGCGGGGTGGTCATCGGCGACGACTGCCTGATCGGGCACAACACGGTGCTGGCCACCCTCAACCACGACCTCGCCCCCAGCCGCCGGGCGGACATGCACCCGGCCCCCATCGTGATCGGCCGCAACGTCTGGATCGGGTCCAACGCCACGGTTCTGCCGGGCGTGACGATCGGCGACGACGCCGTCGTGGCGGCGGCGTCGGTGGTGACCAAGGACGTCCCGGAGAGGTCCGTGGTGGTGGGCTCCCCGGCACGGGTCGTGCGCTCCGTGAGCGACTGAACCGCGCCGGGTGGGTGTCCTTCGGTGGACCCCGGCCCGCCCCCCAGCGCGGCTGGGCGGTCACGACATGCCGTCTAGGAGCCGCTGGTGAACGCTTCCGCTCCGTTCATCGCCGAGGCGACGAGGTTGCTGCGGACCGGCGACTCGCCGCCGGCGACCGCCCCGATCCAGGCGTCCGTGGTGGTGACCGCGGCGAAGTTCGACTGCAGCAGCACCATCAGGGTGCGGTGCAGATCCTCGGCCGAGACCTGACCGGCCTCGTTGGCGAGGTGGATCGCGCCGGTGGCGTCGGAGAGGATCTCGGCGGCGAAGCCGAGCCCCTCGGCCTCGACCGCCGTCGCCAGGTCGCAGTTGTTGGTCATGTAGCCGACGACCGTGATCGTGTCGACGCCGCGCTCGCGCAGCCACTCGGCCACGTCGGTGCCGGCGAAGACGCTGCCGTACCCCTTCACGACCTGCTTCCACTGCCGGTTGTCGAGCTGCTCGAGATCAGGGTGGAGCGGATATCCCGCCGAGCCGGGCGCGAAGATGGGTGCGCCCTCGTCCGTCTCGTGCTGGACCATGACGACCGGCATATCCTGCTCGGCGGCGACCTCGAGGACGCGGCTGATGTTGGCGAGCGACTCCTCGCGGGGCGGGTACTGGATGGACATGGGGCCGTCGAAGTACTCCATCTGGGCGTCGACGACGATCAGGGCGCGGCGGGGAATGGTCACGGGATCTCCTCTGAAGAAAGCGGTGGGCCAGCGGTGGTGCATGGCCTGCAGTCCATGTTCGGATCCGACCGGGTTCCACCGCGACTGGCCCGCGGGCATAATGACGATGAGATCGGGCCATTCTTGCTGCGCAGCGGCCCCGGGGGGAGGAACGAGGTCTGGTGCGGATCGCGATCCATGCGTTCGACGGTGTGACGATGTTCCACCTGGCCGTGCCGCAGCTGGTGTTCGGCGAGGTCACCCGGCTGGGCCTGGCCGAGGGCTGGGACACGGTGCTGTGGAGCACGGGCACGGACATGGTCACGACGGCGGAGGGCTACTCGCTGGGCCGTCTCGCCGGGCCAGAGGCTGCCGAGGACGCCGACCTGGTGGTGATCCCCTCCTGGCCCTATCCGCCGGTGGCCGTCGACGAGCCGCTGCGCGCCGTGCTCACCCGCGCCCATGCGCATGGGTCCGGTGTGGTGGGTCTGTGCATGGGGGCCTTCGCCGTCGCCGAGGCCGGTCTGCTGGGCGGGCGGCCCGCCGTGACCCACTGGGAGGGGATGGACGAACTCGCGTCCCGTCACCCGGAGCTGGCTGTCGAGGACTCGGTGCTCTACATCGACCACGACGACGTCATGACCTCCGCCGGCACGGCCTCCTCCCTGGACGCCTGCCTGCACCTGGTCCGCAAGCACCTGGGTGCCGCGGCCGCCAACCGGGTCGCCCGCAGCCTGGTCGTGGCCCCGCACCGGGAAGGCGGCCAGGCGCAGTACATCCAGCGCCCGGTCGCCCGGCCCGACAGCGGGGATCCCCTGGCCGCCACACTGGACTGGGCGATGGCCCGGCTGCACGAGCCCCTGTCCATCGACGAGCTCGCCGCCCACGCCCGGATGAGCCGCCGGACCCTGGTGCGCCGCTTCCGCGACACCACCGGCACCACCCCCGCCCGCTGGGTCCTCGCGCGACGCCTCGACGAGGCCCGCAGCCTGCTCGAGACCACGCGCTGGGGTGTCGACCGCATCGCGCTGGCCTGCGGCTTCGGCAGCGCGGTCACCCTCCGGCAGAACTTCGTCTCGGCCTACGCGACCACGCCGTCCGCCTACCGGCGGAGCTTCGCCCTCCGAGAGGCTGGCGGGGATTCCCGTTAGGTGCAGGCTCCGGAACGTCCGGAGCACCCCTTAGCCTGGGAGCACCACGACCGGCGCCGCGGACGTCCGGTGCGGGAGACGGGGCGGGGAGCACGAGATGGATGCAGGACGTGGGCACCCCGACAGCGACGAGCGGAGCCCGCAGCCCAGGGGCGGTGCCCGGCGGGCCACCGTGGTGCTGTGGGCGCACCGGTTCGGCTTCCTCGTCACCAGCGTGCTGGCCGGCTGGGGCGTCTACCACCTCGTCCTCGAGGAGATCGACGACGACGGGCGTCTGCCCTGGTTGTTCCTGCCCCTCTGGGTGCTGTCGGCCTATGTGCTCCTGCCGCGGTTGAACCGTCTGCTCACCGGCATCTACGTCCCCAGCTACTTCATCGGGCGGGCCCGCACCTCCGACGGCCTGCTGGGGGACCCGGTCAACCTGGCGGTGGTCGGCACCCCCGCGCAGCTGTCCGCCGCGATGGTCGGGGCCGGCTGGACCGCCGCGGACACCGACCGCGAGCGTGATCTCGTCGTCTCGTCCCTGCAGGCCGTCGGCGCCACGGTCCACGTCGTCGAGCAGTACTCCACCGGCTATCACGCCCGCAACGGAGGCGGGGACGCCATCGAGACGGACGGGGACCTGCCCATCATCGATGTCCGCCCGATTCGGTGGAGCGGGTGATCAGCGTTCCGGGTTGGGGGTGAAGGTGTGGCCCAGGGCGGTGGAGACCTCGGCGAAGATCCGTGTGGCCGGGGTGGCGCACGGCAGGGTCCTGGGGTCGTCGGCCAGCACCGGGGACTCCGGGCAGTGCCCGGAGGGGATGTCGCTGGTGGCCTGCACGACCACGGTGGTGTCGGTGGTGGTGTCGTAGTAGACGGTGGTGTTGTACCCGGGCTGCGTCCCGGTGTGCCCGACCCAGCCGTCGATGCACCCGAAGCCCAGCCCGTAGCCGGACTCGGGGGGCTGGAACGAGGTGAGGCGTTCTCGCTGGGCCTCCGGCTCCAGCAGTCCGTGCCCGGTGCCCAGGGCCCGGCCGTAGACCAGCAGGTCGTCCACGTCCGAGATCAGGGCCCCGGCGGTGGCTCCCCAGCTTGGGTTCCAGTGCGTGGCGTCGGCCGGCGCCTCCGGCGTCGCGGTGTCGCCCTGGAGCGTGAAGCCCCGCGCGTAGGGTTCCGGCATCTCGGTGGAGTCACCGGGCCAGACGGTCTCGTCGAGTTCCAGCGGGTCGAAGATCTGCTCCTCCAGGACCTCCCCGATCGGCTGGCCGGTGACCTGTTCGACGACGAGGCCCAGCAGGATGTAGTTGGTGTTGGAGTAGTCGAACTGCGCGCCGGGGGCGAACAGGGGGGATTCCGAGACGCCGACGGCGACCAGCTCCTCCGGGGTGAAGACCTGCTGCGGATCCGCGAAGAAGCGGTCCGTGAACTGGGTGCTGCGGGTGTAGCTGGCCACCCCGCTGGTCATGTCCGCCAGCCGGCGCAGGGTGATCTGTTCTCCGTTGGGGATGCCGTCGACGTAGTCGGCGATGGGGTCCTCCAGGGAGAGCTCACCCTCCTCGGCCAGCTGCAGGACCAGGGTGGCGGTGAAGGGCTTGGTGACCGATCCGACGCGGGTGTGCACCCCCACCTCCATGGGCTCCCCGGTGGCCGGGTCGGCCACCCCGTAGGCGGCCGTCCAGGTGCCCTCCGGGGAGGAGACCCCCACCACCGCACCGGGGGTGGAGGCCTGCGCGAACGAGGCCCGGGCGGCGGCGTCCAACGTCGTCGCCAGTTCCTCGGGCAGCGGCTCGGACATCTGCGCGGAGGGTTCTCGGGTGACGACGTCGTCGACATCGGAGACACAGGCCTCGGGGCCCGTGGCCGGAGCCGACGGTGCCGCCGCGGCGACCGGAGTGGCCGCCGGCCCGGCCGGGGAGGGCGGCGCGGCGGTTGCCCCGCCGGTCCCGAGGAGGAGCGCCGCCGCCGTGGCGGCGGCGAACGTGCGGCGCGTGGAGCGTGCAGGTGCGGACATCTTCGTTTCCTTCTCGATCGGCGCAGGCCGCTTCCGGGAAGGGCCTGCACCCGGAGAGCAGTGCTTCTGGCGCAGTCGCCATGGGCGACGATGTCGACCCCTGCGCCGCACTCCACCGCGAAGGCACATCCCGACAGCACGCACGGGCCGTGGAATCGATGAGATGACGGGCCGGTCCACGGCCCCGGATCACGCACCGGCCCCGGCGAACGCGTGGGACAGGCGGTGCCCCCAGCGTAGGACGGCCCTCCGGGCCGGCCGGCCGACCTGCCCCGGATCGTTACCCAACCGCCGAAGATGTCACGCCCCTTCGCCGGCCGGCAGCGAACCGTGGCCGAGCACGAACTCGGCGAAGCGCTCGCCGATCCGCAGGTGCGTGGTCGCGTCGGGGTGGAGGGCGTCGGGCAGGGGGAGCTCCCGGGCGTCGGACTCCCCGTAGAGCTCGCGTCCGTCGAGGTGGAACAGGTGCGGATCGTCGTGCGCCCGCTCCGTCACGATCCGTGCCAGTTCGGCACGGATGACCGTCAGGGTGAGCTTGCCGGCGGCGACCTCGCCGGGGTCGCCGGTCGCCCGGAACCGCAGCTCACCCCGGGCGAGGGCGTCCGGGTCGAAGGCGCCGGGTCCCGGGGTGTTCTCGTGGATCGGGCACAGGAGGGGGGAGATCACCAGCAGCGGGGTGTGGGGATGGCCGTCGCGGATCGTGTCGAGGAAGCCGTGCACTGCGGGGCCTAAGGCCCGCAGCCGCATCAGATCGAGGTTGACCAGGTTGATGCCGAGCTTGACGCTGATCAGCTCGGCTGGGGTGTCCCGGATGGTGCGTGCGGTGAACGGGTCGAGCAGCGCGCTGCCCCCGAAGCCGAGGTTGAGCAGATTGAGGTCGGCCCGCCTCGCGGCGACCGCCGGCCAGGTGCCGGTGGGATGCACCGCGTTCGAGCCGTGGCTGATCGAACTGCCGTGGTGCACCCACCTCGGGCGCGGGTCCTGCACCGGTCGGAGGGGGGCGTCGGAGCGGAGCTCGGCCAGTTCCACGGTCTCGTTGTGCGGCATCCAGAGCTCGACCGTCTTGGGGCCCCGGGGCAGATCGTCGAAGACGACGCCGCCGAGCCCGGCCTGCGTGATCTGCCGGTCGCCGGTGGTCATGTCGATGCTCACCACGGTCGCGGCCTCGAGGCCGGCCTGCCGGGTGCGCCGGCCGTCGACCAGCAGGTCGAAGATGCCCGCCGGGCGCGGTGGTGCGCCCTCGTACCGGAAGCGTGTGGCGCGCCCGCGGAGCTCGACGCGGCTCGCCTCGGTCGCGAAGAGCAGCCGCGCGCCCGAGGGCTGGGACTCGGCCATGGCCAGCTGCGGGTCGCGGGCCTGGTTCCTGGCCCACGCGGGGAGGCGGTGCGGGATCACTCCGTCGTCCGTGTGCTCCAGCTCCACGACGCCGTGGAGGAGCTCGTCGGTGACGGGCGTGGTGCAGTGTCGGTCGGGGATCGGCATGGTCCTCCCAGGGGGTGTCGGGCCCGGCAGCGGTGGTTCAGGGTGCGGGGTCGGGCGGGATCAGGGCGAACTTGCCCACGTGCGTCTTCTCGAGGAACTCCCGTTGGGCGGCCGCGATCTGCTCGAGCGGGAAGACCCTCGCCAGCAGCGGCCGGATCTCTCCGCGCTCGATGTAGGAGACGAGGTCGGGGAACACCTCTTCGTCCCACGCCGTGCAGCCGATCAGGGTGAGGTCCTTCAGGTAGAGGGTGCGCATGTCGAGTGCGACCAGGGGGCCGCCGATGGCCCCGGAGGAGACGTACGTCCCGCCCCTCCTGAGGAGGTCCAGCACGGCCGGGAAGCCGGGGCCGGCGACGTTGTCGACCACGACGTCGACGCTGTCCGCGCCCAGCACGTCCCGCGGGTCGTCCCGCCCGACGACCTCGTCGGCGCCGAGGGCGCGGACCTGGTCCCGCTTGGCGTCACCGGCCATGCCGACGACGTGGGCACCGCGCCGCTTGGCCAGCTGCACCACGGCCGATCCGACGCCGCCGGAGGCGCCGGTCACCAGGACCCGTGCCCCCGTGGTGACGCCGGCGCGGCGGACCATGTTCTCCGCCGTCCCGTAGGCGCACGGGACGGTCGCCAGCTCCGCGTCGCTCCAGTCGCAGTCCACCGGGAAGACCTCGTGCGCCGGGACGACGACGAACTGCGCAAATGCTCCGTCGAGATCGGAGCCCAGCCAGGTCGTGTCCCACGAGGAGAAACCCTTGGTGCGCATGCAGGCGCGGACCAGCACCCGCGCCCCGAGGGCGGACTCGTCGCCCCCACGGCCGACGGCCGCGATCCGCCCGCAGCAGTCCGCGCCCTGGATCAGCGGGAACGGGGTTGCCGCGTTCCAGCCCCCGTCCGGTCTCGTCGAGGCGTCTCCGACGGCGTCCTCGGACACATCGTTCGTTCCTGCCGTCACCGACGACGAGTACCAGCCGAGCCTGGTGTTGATCTCGGTGTTGTTCATGCCGGCCGCCAGGACGCGGACCAGCACCTCGCCCTCGCCCGGCTCAGGGATGGGCACTCGGGAGAGCACGAGACGGTCGTAGCCGCCGACACCGGTGGTGACGACCGCCGTCATGGTCCCGCCGGCGACGCGCGTCCGCGGGAGGGGTGGAGTCGTGGTCATCCCTCATCCTGGATCACGGTCGGTGCTGATGCCAACGGGCTGACGGTCGCGGTGTGCGTGCGGGCGGGCCGAGGCCGCGCTACCGGTTCGTGTTCACGAGGACGTCCGCGGCGTCCCCGCCGAAGCAGTTCCAGGTGGCCGGCAGGGGCCCGTTCTCCTCGACGTTCCAGTTGTTCGTGATGGTCAGGCACTCGAGGACCAGGTTCTCCGCCGTGACGTTCTTGTTGCGCTCCCGGTCCGCCTCGGCATCGATCCTGGCCTGCTCGAGACGGGACTGGGCGCGGTCCACGTTCGCCTCGGCCTCCACGACCCGGTTCAGCGCGTCCTGGGCGGTCTGGTCGAGCGCCGCCGGCGGCAGCGCCACGGAGTCCAGCTGCACCCCGTAGGGGGACAGGCGTTCGGTCAGGGCCTTCTCCACGGCCTCCCGCACCTCTTCCACCTTGCCCTCGGCGCGGGCCTCCGCGGGGGTGTAGGACGCCAGGACGGTCGCGACCGCCTCCCTGGCCGCGGGCTGGACGAGCATGCCGTCGACGTTCTCGAACTGCCGGTACCGGGACCACAGCTCCTGGGCCTGTTCTCCTGTGATGGTCCACTGCACGGTCATGTGCTGGGTGCCGGAGCCGCCGCCGGCGAAGGCGATCGGGGCGTCCATCTCCGAGCGCTGCAACTGGGTCGAGAAGGTCTCCACCTCGGCCCACGGCGCCTTGATCTGCCATCCCGCCTGCAGGGTCCGGGAGTACTTGCCGAGGCTGGTCTCGATCCCCACTTCACGTGCGCCCACTCGGGCGAGAGCCGTCCCGGCCGTGACGAGCAGCAGGAGCACCAGGGCGCTGACAGCGGTGAGGCCGGCCGCCTTCCTCATGGCGCTGGGGTGGATGTGCTCGCCGTTCGCGTCCTTCCGGACGGTCTCCTTCGGGGACATCATCCAGCCGACGATCGAGATCACGGTGACAAAGGCCAGGACGATGGCCGTGACGATGTAGAACATGGCTTCCTGCTCTCCACTCCTCGGACTTCTCGCCGCCCACCGCCCTCGGCGCGGCAGTTCACTGATGTGAACGATTCCATGCCGCGACATCGTGGCGGCCGCGGATCCCGGGTGTCGCCGTCCCACTCTTTGGGGGACCGGGGTGCCTGCCGGAGCGCCACCGCCTCCGCGCAGGCCGCGGTGCAGGGCTGACGGGCGAGATGCGTCCGGTCACGGACTGGGAGCAGGCACAGCGGCCTGGTTCCAGAGCGGTCAGTGGGCAACCCGGATCAGAGTCGGCTGTTGGTGCGCCGCCTCCTCTGAGCGTGCGTCATCGAGGTGGCCGTGGGCGACGCCTCCGCCGGTCAGGGGCATCGGATGCGGCAGCCGCCGGACTCGCGACCGGGGCGGCTCAGGTGCTCGACCGGGTGAAGGTCACGTGGGTGACTCCACGGGGCGAGGAGGTGGCCTCGACCCGGTAGTCCGCCTCCAGGCCCTCGAGCCCCTCCCACAGGCGCACGCCGCGGCCCAGCAGGATCGGGACCACCACCACGTGCAGGTGGTCGACGAGCCCGGCCGCCAGGAAGTCGCGGACCGTGGTGGGGCCCCCGCCGATGCGCACGTCCTGGCCGTCGGCGGCCGTGCGCGCGGTCTCGAGCGCCTCCGCGGGTGAGGCGTCGATGAAGTGGAACACGGTGCCGCCCTCCATCTCGATCGAGGGGCGCGGGGAATGGGTGAGGACGAAGACGGGCGTGTGGAACGGCGGGTTGGGGCCCCACCAGCCCTCCCATCCCGGGTCCTCGTGCCACCCGGGAGGACCGAACTTCCCCGCCCCCATGATCTCGGCGCCGATCCCCACACCGTGCAGCTGGGCGAAGGCGTCGTCCACGCCGCCGCTGCCGCCGGGATCCCACCACCGGGTGGCGATCATCCATTCGTGCAGCCTCTGTCCGGCGTGCCCGAAGGGGGCGTCCTGGCTCAGACCTGCACCGGTGCCGAAGCCGTCGAGGGAGATGGAGAAGTTGTGGACGCGGGCCCGTGACATGGCTGGTGCTCCTTCGCACTCGGCGACTCCGTCGTCCCCCGATGATGACTGCTCGGCGCGCCCGGGGAAAGAGCCGCCTGTGGCCGCCGCCGGTGCTCATCGCCTGACGGCGGACCCTTGCGTGCTGTCCCTCGTGCCCCGACCGGTCAGGCCTGCTGTCCACGCCGCGGCCCGCGACGGGCCCGGAGCCGGACGGTTCCCGCCAGCAGCAGGCATGCGCCCGCCAGGGTGCCCGCGAACCAGTGGACGGAGGAGGGGACGCCCACCGCGCCGGCCAGGACCCCGAGGCCCAGGACCGGCACGGCACTGCCCAGATAGGTCACGACGTAGACCGCGCTGACCACCCGGGCGTTGTCGGCGGCCGGAACGGCCACGGACAGCGCGTTGAACGCCGTGCGGAACGCGACACCCTGGGCCGCCCCGGCGAACAGGGCGCCGAGGAGCAGCAGCGGCAGGCTGGACAGCGCGCCCGCCACCCCGATCAGCGCCGTGCCCAGGGCCATCCCCACCAGCGCCCCGGGCAGGGCCCGGACGCGGGGGCGTCCCACCAGCTGCGCCGCGGCGGACCCGATGAGCACGAGGGCCGCCAGCGCCCCGATCCCGGCCGGGGAGCTCACCCCGAGCGTTCGTGCGAAGTAGCCCGGAGCCAGCGAGAGGCTGAAGCCGAAGAGCGCAAAGCTGAGGAAACCGACCGCGGCCGCCTGCTGGAACCGCGTGCGGACCCCGGGCGGCAGGCAGAGACGGCGCGGCCGCAGGGCCTTGAAGGCCGCCGATCCCGGGGCCGGGGCGATGGCCGGCCTGGCGTGCAGCGTCCACAGCGGCACCAGGACGGCGATCAGCATGGTGCAGTGGACGGCGAAGGGAGTCGTCGTCGGGTGGGGCAGCTGGCCCAGGGCCCCGCCCAGGAGGGGGCCCGCCGCCACTCCGCCCGCCGACGCCAGGAGGGTGAAGCGGCCGGCCCACTCCGGGCGGTGGGGCAGGAGCTCCCGGAGCGCCGCGCTGCTGGCGCCGGTCACCATCGCGACGGCTGCGCCCTGCAGGACCCGACCGGTCACGAGACCGGCGAGACCCCCGGCGGTCGCGAAGACGATCTCACCGGCCAGTCCCACGAGGACCGACAGCACCAGGGCAGTGCGCCGCCCGATGTGGTCCGACCAGTGCCCGTAGAGAACGAGCCCGGCAATGAGGGCCAGGACGTAGGAGGAGAACGCCACCGTCACCGCGAAGGGGCCGAGCCCCAGGCGCTCCTGCAGCGCGGGGTACAGCGGGGTGGCCAGGTTGGCGCCCACCAGCAGCAGTGCCGTCGTGGACATGGTCAGCACCAGGCGGGAGCGCGATCCCGCGTTCCATCCCCGGCCTGCGTCGCCGGCGCCGGAGCGCATGGTCAGCTCGTTGAACACGGTCATCGCGGGCCTTCCGGTGGGATCGGCGATTGCGGGCTGTGCCATGGGCGGCCGGCGCAGTGTGCTCACGCAGTCTGCCGGAGACTGAGTCCGGCACCACCGAGATGCTTGCGGAACTGATCACGCTGATCAAAAGTTGGAGGCGGACCACTGACAGGGAGACCACCGTGACCACACTGGACGCCGTCGACATCGGGCTGCTGCTGCACCTCCTGCGGTACCCCCGGGCGCAGATCGGGGAGGTGGCGGCCGCACTCGGGGTCGCCCGCAACACCGTGGTCTCGCGGATGCGCCGGCTCGAGCGCCGGGAGGTGCTGCGCTCCGGCGGTCGAGACGTCGACCTGGCCTCCGTGGGCTTCGACGTCCTGGCGTTCCTCACCCTCGAGGTCACCCACCGGGAGCTCGACGCCGTCGTCACCGCCCTGCGCGGCATCGACAACGTCCTGGAGGTGCACGAGATCTCGGGGCGCGGGGACGTCTGGTGCCGGGTGGCGGCACGGGAGACCCGTGATCTGCACGCCGTCCTGCGTTCGATCCTGCGGATCCGGGGAGTCCTCCGCGCCGAGACGTCCCTGGCCCTCAGCGAGCAGATCCCCTACCGCGTCCAGCCCCTCCTGCGAACGCTGACGAAGGGCGACTCCACGTCAGCGTGAGGGCCGCTCCCCGGCGCGCTCTCGCGCTTCGCGCGCCCCGATGCGTCGACATATTTCGCCGGGCGGTTCCGGTCCGTGGTCCGGGTCGCTAGTCTCAGGTCCACCTGCGGGCAGAGGCGAATCCCCCACCAGCGCGCCGTCTGCGACTCCCGGACTCCTCGGCGTCCACCGGCGCGCCCGGTTCCATCGGGCAGCCGGGATCCGCGGGCCCCGCGACGGTCCTGGGGGTCCGGGAAGCGGGGCACTCCACCGGAAGCGTCACGCCCCGCGGGGGCGGACACCGACCGGGCACGGCACGACACCACCGAGCACACCACTACGACGAAGTAGGGAAGCGCGATGACCACCACGACCAGCATCCACTCCGGGGCGACACCGCCCGCACGGCCGGCACCGCAGACGATCGGTACCGGCGTCCGAGGGTTCCAGGTCCTGCCCCGGGAGCAGACCCGGCCCGGCGCCGCACCGGCCGGAAGCGCCGGGCGACCCCCCGGCCGCGGGAGTTCCGAGTGGGAACGCCCCGAGGACGACGAGGAGGTCATCACCGCGGTGCTGGCCGCCGTCAGCCACCGCTCCTCCCGGGAACGCCCCGAGGACGACGAGGTGGTCCTCACCTACACGAGCGAGCCCGCCTGCCGGCACGTGGGGTGAGCCCTCGGACCGGGCGCAGCGACCGGTGGGTGCTCAGGCGGTGCGCCGGAGCGCGAGGATCGTCGTGTCGTCATCGGCGCCGGAGGTGCCGGCGTAGTCGCTGCACAGCATCACGAGCTCTTCGGCGGTGCCGGCCAGCGTGTTGAGGGCTGCGGCGGTCGCGACGGCCGCCTCGAGGTCGTCGAAGAAGTCCAGGTAGCCGTCGGAGACCACCAGCAGGGTCTGTCCGGGCAGCAGCGTGGTGGTGTGCACGTCCCAGATCCACTCGGCCACGACCCCCAGGGGCGGGCCCGAGGAGATCAGCCGGCGGTGGGCGCCGTCCGGGGACAGGATCAGCGCCAGGCCGTGGCCGGCGTCGATGTAGCTCATCTCCCCGGTCCCGGTGTGCACCCGGGCGATGAAGGCGGTGATGAACGCCCCCGCCTCCTCCAGCAGCGGGGTCAGCGCCCCGGCCGCGCGCTTCATGGCCTCCGCAGGGGGGTTGTACTGGAACGTCCCGCGCAGCACGGCGCGCGCGGAGGCGGACAGCAGGGCCGCGGGGATGCCCTTGCCCATCACGTCGGTGACCATCGCCTGCACCTCGTCGCCCAGGACCATCCAGTCGTAGAAGTCCCCGCCGATGGACCGCGCCGGCAGGCACCGGCCGGCGGCCTCGACCGCGGGGGTGACCAGCCCGGTGCGGGGCATGAGCATCTGCTGGATCTGTTCGGCCCGGTCCA
This sequence comes from Kocuria sp. LHG3120, assembly GCF_049897445.1. Lineage (NCBI taxonomy): Bacteria > Bacillati > Actinomycetota > Actinomycetes > Micrococcales > Micrococcaceae > Kocuria > Kocuria sp. LHG3120. The sequence continues at coordinate 23,345 of NZ_JAFCWG010000009.1, forward strand.
GCTCCATCTGGGCCGCGAGCTCGCGCTCCACCCACCCGGCCATCTCCGCGAGGATGCGCCGCTCCCGCTCGTCCAGCTCGCGCGGGACGCTGTCGACCAGGCACAGGGACCCGACCGGCTCACCGCCGGGGGCGTGCAGCGGGTGGCCGGCGTAGAAGCGCACCGGGTCGTCCCCGGTGACGAACGAACTGCCGGTGAAGCGCTGCTCGGTCATCGCGTCGGCGACGATCAGCGGGGCGTCCCGGTCGACGGTGCGCGCGCACAGCGAGTCGGTGCGGGTGGCGTGGACGAGTCCGTCCAGTCCCGCCTCGGCCTTGGTGAACTGCCGGTCGGCGTCGATGAGGTTCACGGCCGCGGCCTTCACCCCGAAGACGTCCTGGGCGAGGCGCACCACACGGTCGTAGCGCTCCTCCCGGGGGGTGTCCAGGATCTTCAGGGCGTGCAGGGCATCGACCCGGGCGGCCTCCGTGCGGGCCGTGTGCGTTTGCATTCCACCAGGCTATCGGGGTGCGGACCGGCGACGGCCGCCGGCACCCCCCGGAGGGTCTGCCCCTAGGCTGGGCGGGTGAACGCACCGACAGTCGCCGCACGGGCCGAGCGCCACCAGGTGGCCGTGTACCTGGTGGCCATCGCGGCCGCGGTCCTCGTGGGCTGGACGGTGCCCGGTGCGCCGGCGCTCGCCCCGGCCATCACGCCGGTCCTGGGGCTGCTGCTGTTCGCCACGTTCCTGGCCGTCCCGTTCGCCGCACTGGGCCGGGCCTTCGCGGACCTCCGCTTCCTCGCGGCGCTGCTGGTGGTGAACTTCGTGGTCGTCCCGGTCGTGGTCCTCGGGCTGTCCCGGCCGGTCGCCGGGCACGAGGCCCTGCTGCTGGGCGTGCTGCTCGTGCTGCTGGCCCCCTGCGTGGACTACGTCATCGTCTTCGCCGGCCTCGCCGGGGGCGCCGCCGACCGGCTGCTGGCGGCCGCCCCGCTGCTGATGCTCGCGCAGATGCTGCTCCTGCCTGCCTACCTGCTGCTCCTCGCCGGCCCGGAGGCGGTGGCCCTGGTGGAGCTGGGCCCCTTCGTGGAGGCGTTCGTGCTCCTGATCCTGCTGCCCCTGGCCGCGGCGGCGGCCGTGCAGCGGGCGGCGTCCCGCTCCGCCGCGGCCCGGCGGCTGGAGTCCGCGACGGGCGCGGCGATGGTGCCGCTCATGGCGCTGACCCTGTTCACCGTGATCGCCTCGCAGGTGCGCGGGGTGGGGGAGCAGCTGGCCGACCTCGCGGCGGTCGTGCCGCTCTACGCCGGCTTCCTGGTGCTCATGGTCCCGATCGGGATCCTGGCCGCCCGCCTCGCCCGCCTGGACGTGCCGGTCTCCCGGGCCCTGGTCTTCGGCGGGGTCACCCGCAACTCCCTCGTGGTGCTCCCCCTGGCCCTGGCGCTGCCGGAGCGGCTCGCGCTGACGCCGTTCGTCGTCGTCACCCAGACCCTGGTCGAGCTGGTGGGGATGGTGGTGCTGGTGCGGCTGGTCCCCGCGCTGGTGCGGGACCGCGATCCACGACACAGTGGGGGCACCACCCCGTCCCACCGAAAGGCACCCCGCCCATGACGCAGCGCCTCCGCCCCGCCACCCAGGCCCTCCGACTGTGGGGTCCGCGCCAGTGGGGCGTCGCGGTGCTCGCGGGGCTCGCCACCGCCCTGGTCCTGGGGCTCGCCACCGTGCTCATCCCCAACGGCGTCTTCAGCCGCGAGATCCCGCCCGTGTGGTGGAACTACCCCGTCTGGATCGCCACCTCGGCGCTCACCGGTGTCCTCGTGGCCTCCTACGTGTCCCCCGTGGCCGGCGGCACCCCGCTTCCCGGGGACGACGACGTCGCCGCGGCCACCGTGGCCCGGGCCGTCGAGTCCGGCGAGCGCCGCAGCGCCCGGCTGGGCGCGGTCGGCACGTTCGCCGCCTGGTTCGCCGTGGGCTGCCCGGTCTGCAACAAGCTCGCGCTGCTGGCCCTCGGCTCCACCGGGGCCCTGACGTGGTTCGCGCCCGTCCAGCCCTGGCTGGGGGTGCTGGCGCTCGCCCTGAGCGCGTTCGCCGTGGTCCACCGCCTCGCCGGGCAGATGGCGTGCCCCGTGAACCTGCCGGTCTCCACCGCGCGCAACGCGGTGGTCCCGGCCGCCGCCGAGGCGCCGGAGGGCCGGTAGGAAGGGTCGCCGCGGCGGTCCTCCCCGCGGCCTGGCCGGGGCCGTTCGCCGGCCCACCCCTCGTGCGACGCGCTCGGGGTTCATAGACTGGCCCTCCGCGCCGCGGACCGCAGTTCAGCAGTCGAACACCGTCAGCAGTCCACCGAAGAAGGGACCTCCCCATGACCGACCAGGACAACGGCACCGCCAAGGTGCGCCAGCTCATCAAGGACACCCGGATCGCCATGCTCACCCACGCGGACGAGCACGGGAACCTGATCTCCAAGCCGATGGCCACGCAGGACGTGGAATTCGACGGCACCGTGTACTTCATCGCCGAGCGCACCTCGGACCAGGTCCAGGACCTGCAGCAGCGGCCGGCCGTGAACGTCGCCTACGCCGGGGACGGCGCCTGGGTCTCGCTGACCGGGACGGCGCTGGTGCTCAACGACGAGGCCAAGCTCAAGGAGCTGTGGGACAGCTTCACCGGCTCCTGGCTCGAGGGCGGGCCGGAGAACCCGAACAACATCCTCATCGAGGTCACCGGCCGCTCCGCCGAGTACTGGGACACCCCCGGCGGCGGCAAGGTCACCCAGGTGGCCAACCTCGTGAAGTCCAAGGTCACCGGCGACACGATCAAGGGCGACAAGGGCGTCGTCGACCTCTGACGCCGGCCGGGGCCGTCCGCTCCGCCCGGACCGGACGGTCCCGCCCCCGGGCGTGTCCCGGGGCGCGTTGGTAGGATCCGGGCATGAACACTTCTCTGGTCCGCCCCCGCAACGGCAAGCTCATCGCCGGCGTCTGCGCGGCCCTGGCGGCCCGCTTCGGACTGCCGAAGTTCCTCCTGCGGCTGGGCTTCATCGTCTTCGGCCTGGTGGGCGTGGGGGAGCTGGTCTACATCGCCCTGTGGATCATCATCCCCAAGGAGGCCTGAGCCTCACCCCTGCTCCTCCGGCCCCGCGTGCGGGTCGGTGATCTCGCGCAGTGCTGTAAGCGCCTCGCGCAGGTGGCGCATCCTCCGTTCGCCCAGGTGCGCACTCCACTCCGCCTCGATCCGGGCCTCCTCCGTGCGGGCGATCGGCACGAGCTCCATTCCCCGGCCCGCGATCCGCACCAGCCGCGCCCGGGCGTCGCGAGGGTCGACCGTGCGCTCCACATAGCCCGCGCGCTCGAGCCGGTCCACCAGCACCGTGGCCGTCTGCTTGGCCACCTGCGCCTGCTCGGCCAGCTCGGACAGGCGGGTCCCGTCCGGGCCGATCCGCGCCAGGATGCGCGCCTGCGGCACGGTGAGGTCCGAGTAGCCGGCCCGACGCACCGCCTCCACGATCCGGTTCTCCGCCGAGCGGTGCGCGATGAACATGAGCACCCCGATGTTGAGCTGTTCTGTCATGCCGCCCCTCGAAATAGTCCTATGAACGAACTATAATAGGGTCACCCGGAGGACACGAGGGGCCCGGTGACGGCCCCGTCCGCGGGCGAGGAGGCAGGACCATGAGCACGGTCCGGAAGGACAGCACGACCGGCCCGATGGGCGACGACGACGTCTGGGCCGTGATCGACCTTCAGCGCCGGCGCACGGCGGACCTGCTCGCCGGGCTCTCCGGGGAGCAGTGGGACCACCCGTCGCTGTGCGAGGGATGGACGGTGCGGGACGTCGCCGCCCACCTGACGCTGCAGCAGCTGGGCCTCGGCGCCGCGCTGCTGTCCGCGCTGCGGCACCCGGGCGGCCTCAACCACGTCATCCTCGAGTCCGCCCGTGACCGCGCCCGCCGTCCGGCGGACCGCCTGGTCGCAGGAATCCGCGCCACGGTGGGCTCCCGGCGGCACAACGTGGGTGTGACGAGCCTCGAGACGCTGACCGACATCCTGGTGCACGGCCAGGACATCGCCGTGCCGCTGGGCCTCGAGCTCGAGATGCCCCCGGAGGCCGCGGCCGTCGCCGCGGAGCGCGTGCGGTCCACCGGGGGCACGCGCACGGCGCGGGTGTTCCGGCACCTGCCGCTGGAGGGCTTCCGGCTCGTCGCCACCGACGTCTCCTGGGTCGCGGGCGAGGGCCCCGAGATCCGGGGACCGGCCGCCGCGCTGCTGCTCCTGCTCACGGGGCGCCGCGCCGGGCTGGACCGGCTGGCGGGAGAGGGGGCCGAGATGCTGCGGCACCGGCTCGCGCCCGCGTGACTCCTGGGCCCACGCAGCCCCAGGGGCCCGGGCGAGGCGCTCGGCGGCTCAGGCCGCGGGGCGGGTGGAGTCCCGGACGACGAGCTCGGGCTGGAAGCTCACGTGACGGTGGTGGTGGCCGGGGTCGGTGATCTCGTCCTCCAGCAGCTCCACGGCCGTGCGCCCGATCAGCCGCGCGGGCTGGCGGATCGAGGAGAGCGGGACGATCGCCGAGGTCGCGAAGTCGATGTCGTCGTAGCCGATGAGCGCGATGTCCTCGGGCACCCGGACGCGGTGGGTGAACGCGAAGGCCTGCAGCAGCCCGAGCGCCAGCAGGTCGTTGGCGGCGAACACGGCCTCGGGGCGTCGCCCCGGGGGGAGTTCGAGGATCTGCTCGCCGACCCGGCGTCCCTCCAGCACCGTCAGGGCGGTGGTGCCGAAGGACTCCAGGGACGCACCGGGCACGGCCTCGACCGCCCGCTGCGCCCCCGCCCGGCGGTCGCGGACCTGGTGCAGGGAGTCGGGGCCGCCCACGTAGGCGATCCGCCGACGGCTCGTCCCCAGGAGGTGCGCCACGGCCGCGCGGCCGCCCTCGACGTCGTCCACGGCCAGCGAGCAGTACTCGCTGGGAGCCGCGTGCTCGTCCACCAGCACCACCGGGGTGCCGCGGGAGCGCAGGACGTCGACGCGGGCCCGCTCCGGGGTCTGGGGGGTGACGAGCACGCCCCGGACCCGCTGCTCCTCGAACAGGTCCAGGTACAGGCTCTCCCGCTCGGGGGAGAGCCCCGCGTTGCCGATGATCACTGCCTGGCCCAGCCGCTCGGCGGCCGTCTCCGCGCCCAGGGCGATCTCGTTGTAGAACGGGTTGGCCGAGTCCTGCACCACGAGCCCCACGGTGCGCGAGCGGCCGGCCTTGAGCTGGCGCGCGACGTCGTTGCGGACGTAGCCCAGGTCCTCGATGACCCGGAGCACACGGCGGCGGCGGTCCTCGGAGACCACCTCGGGGCGGTTGAGGACATTGGAGACGGTGCCGATGGACACCCCGGCCTCCCGGGCCACCTCCTTGATGCTCACCGCCGGTCGCGCAGGGGTCACGTCGTCACTTTCCCTCGGAACTGTCCAGGTCCTCGATTCTAACGATCCGGCCGCCCGACGTGCCCGGCGCGCGGGCGGGCCGCGGTCCCCTCGACGCGCCGGGCCGCGGCTCCTCGGCCGGCGCGCCGAGGAGCCGCGGCCCGGTGGTCTCGCTGCGGTCCGCCGCGCTCAGCCCACCGGCTGGGCCGGCCGGGAGGCGGGCGTCCCGTAGCGGTCCTCCTCGATCTGCTCCAGGCTCTTGCCGCGGGTGTCCGGGGCGCCGATCACGCCGACGAGCAGTGCGACCAGGAGGGCGCCGATCATGATCATGCCCACGAAGGGCACGCCGTGCTCGGCGAGCAGGGTGGGGAACCAGTAGCTGAGCAGGCCCACGACGATGCGGGCGACGAAGAACAGCACGCCCTGCGCGCTGGCACGGTAGCGGGTCGCGAACATCTCCGCGGCCCACAGGGCGTAGAACGCCTGGGCGCCGATGCCGGCGGACACGCCCCAGAGCACGGCGAAGAGGATCAGCACCGGCATGGTGACGTGGGCGAAGACCAGCAGCACCCAGGCGGCGATCCCCAGGAGCGCCCCGATGCCGTAGAGCAGGCGCCGGTCGACCCGGTCGCCGTAGCGCATGAAGCCGAACCAGGTGGCCAGCACCGTGAAGCTCCACAGCAGCACCTGGAGCAGGTTCTGCTGGGTGGCCGACTCGACGCCGGCGGTCTCGTACACCCGCGGCATGAAGATGCCCATCTGCCCCGCGACGAGGTTCCACAGCGCGTACACGCCCACGAGGAAGAGCAGCGCCTTGAGGTTGGTGCGGTTGGTGAGCAGCTCGCGGTAGTTGCGCCGCTTGATCCCGGTGGCCTCCGAGGCGCGCCGCTCCTCGTCGGACTTCTTCCAGGTGTGGGACTCGGAGAGGCCCCGGCGGACCCACCAGGTGACGAAGGCGACCACGAACAGGTGGGCGAAGACGATGCGGGTGCCCAGCAGCCCCAGCGGCACCACGAAGGTGGCGAACAGGAACACCAGCGCCGGGGCCAGGGACCACGCGAACTGGGCGGTGCCCACGTGCTTCGCCCGGGCCTCGGACGGCGCCTCCTCGGCGATGTAGGTCCAGGCCACGGGGACGCCGGCGCCCACGGCGATGCCGGTCAGGACCACGCCGAGCACCAGCATCCACGGCGCCACGGCGAAGATCACGAAGGCGGTGCCGATCATGTACAGGATCAGGTCGTAGGTGTAGATGAACTTGCGCCCGTACCGGTCGCCGAGCGGCCCGCCGATCAGCGCGCCGAGGGCCGCGCCGAAGGCGTTGGCGCTGAGCGCGGCCACGAGGCCCACGGCGAGGTTCGTGAAGCCGAAGTACTCCTGCCACAGGCTCAGGCTGGTGGCCAGCGCGATGATGGACCCGGCTTCGATGTAGTTGGACATGGAGACCGCGATGGTGGCCTTCCAGCCCCCGAGCTTGGTGGTGGTCATGGGTGATCCTTCGGTGACGGTGACGGTGACGGTGACGGTGGTGCCGTGCGGGTGGTGGTCCCGGCTCAGGCCAGGTGGAAGTACTGGAGGAGCGGTTCGGGGTGCGACCCCTCGACGAAGTACTGGGCCATCTCGGCCTGCCAGCGCGCGTTGACCGGGTGGTCGTCCATGAGCGCCTGGGTGGCCGCGACGTCGTCGGCCTCGAAGCAGCCCACGACCAGCCCGTCCTCCGGGTGCAGGAACAGGGAGTAGTTTCGCCAGCCGGTCTCCCGGAGGGCGGCGAGCATCGCGGGCCAGACCTGCTGGTGCACCTCGACGTATTCGGCGAGCTTCTCGGGGCGGACGTGGAGGAGGAAGCACCGGCGGGTGCGGGTGATCTCCTCGGGCAGCTCGATCAGCTCCTGCAGCGTCGCGGCGGACGGATGGGCGCCCATGCGGGACTCCTTCGTGGTGGGGCCGTCGGAACGACCGGCCGGGGACGAGAGGCGGTGATGCTCCGCGGGGGCGGTCCGGACGTCCCGCCGACCGCGGCATGTGAGGTGCCTCTCAGTACCGGGCCATCGTAGTCACACTTTGAGTCGTTTCAATACCCCCGCCACAGTTTTGTCCGACGGGATCTCCGGCGAGGACGGAGGGCCTCGCCATAGGCGCCCGGATCGGGTCTTGACGTGACCCGGATCACCGCGTATCGTCATGAAACGATTCAATCGCTGATCACGCCGCCGTCCCGGTCGCGTCCCCGATCCCCGCACGGAAGATGTGAAGCCCATGACTGCATTCGACGACATCGCGCCCCAACTGGCCGCCCAGGCCATCGAGCTGCCCTCGTGGGCGTTCGGCAACTCGGGGACCCGGTTCAAGGTCTTTTCCACCCCGGGCACCCCGCGCACGGTCGAGGAGAAGATCGCCGACGCCGCCACGGTGCACCGGTTCACCGGACTGGCCCCGAGCGTCGCCCTGCACATCCCGTGGGACCAGGTGGACGACTATGGGGCCCTGGCCCGGTACGCGGCCGACCAGGGGGTGGCGCTGGGCACGATCAACTCCAACACCTTCCAGGACGAGGCCTACAAGTTCGGCTCCCTCACCCACTCGGACCCCGCAGTGCGCCGGAAGGCCGTCGACCACCACCTGCGGTGCCTCGAGATCATGAACGGGACCGGCTCGCGGGACCTGAAGATCTGGCTGGCCGACGGCTCCAACTACGCCGGCCAGCAGGACCTGCGTGGACGCCAGGACCGGCTGGCGGAGTCGCTGGCCGAGATCTACGCCCAGGTCGGGGCGGAGCAGCGGCTGGTGCTGGAGTACAAGTTCTTCGAGCCGGCGTTCTACCACACCGACGTCCCGGACTGGGGGACGGCCTGCGCCCAGGTCACCGCCCTCGGGGAGCGGGCGCTCGTCTGCCTGGACACCGGCCACCACGCCCTGGGCACCAACATCGAGTTCATCGTGATGCAGCTGCTGCGGCTCGGGAAGCTCGGCTCCTTCGACTTCAACTCCCGCAACTACGCCGACGACGACCTCATCGTGGGCGCGGCGGACCCCTTCCAGCTCTTCCGCATCATGGTCGAGGTCATCCGCGGCGGGGCCCTGGACCCGGACTCCGGCGTGGCCTTCATGCTCGACCAGTGCCACAACGTGGAGGAGAAGATCCCCGGCCAGATCCGCTCGGTGCTCAACGTCCAGGAGATGACCGCCCGCGCCCTCCTGCTGGACCGGGTGGCCCTGACCGCCGCCCAGGAGGCCGGCGACGTGCTCGGCGCACACCAGGTCCTGATGGACGCCTTCTACACCGACGTCCGCCCCGCCCTGGCGGACTGGCGCGAGGCCCGCGGCCTGCCGGCGGACCCGATGGCCGCCTACGCCGCCTCCGGGCACCAGCAGCGCCTGGCCGCCGAGCGCGTCGGCGGCACCCAGGCCTCCTGGGCCTCCTGACCTCACCCCCCTGCACACCACCTCGCAGAGAGACACCTGATCATGCAGACCACCACGCACTCCGTCGTCGCCGACCTGATCGCCCGCTCCAACCGGCTCGGCGCGGACCCCAAGAACACCAACTACGCCGGCGGGAACACCTCCGCCAAGGGCACCGCGACCGACCCCGTCACGGGCGAGGGCGTCGAGCTGCTGTGGGTCAAGGGCTCCGGCGGGGACCTCGGCACCCTCACCGAGAAGGGCCTCGCCGCGCTGCGGCTGGACCGGGTCCGCGCACTGACCGGCGTCTACCGCGGGGCCGAGCACGAGGACGAGATGGTCGCGGCCTTCGACTACTGCCGGCACGGGGCGGGCGGGGCGGCGCCGTCCATCGACACCGCCATGCACGGGCTGGTCGACGCCGCCCACGTGGACCACCTGCACCCCGATTCCGGCATCGCGGTCGCCACCGCCGCCGACGGGGAGCGGCTCACCGGTGAGATCTTCGGCGGGAAGGCCGTGTGGGTGCCCTGGCGCCGCCCCGGCTTCCAGCTGGGCCTGGACATCGCGGCGATCAAGGAGGCGAACCCGGAGGCGATCGGGTGCATCCTCGGCGGGCACGGCATCACCGCCTGGGGCGAGACCTCGGAGGAGGCCGAGGCGAACTCCCGGTGGATCATCGACACCGCCGAGGCCTACATCGACGCCCACTCCCCGGCCGAGCCCTTCGGCCCGGTCCTGGACGGCTACGGGGCGCTGCCGGAGGAGCAGCGCCGGGCCAAGGCCGCGGCCCTGGCCCCCGTGATCCGCGGACTGGCCTCCGCAGACCGCCCGCAGGTGGGCCACTTCACCGACGACGCCCGGGTGCTGGAGTTTCTCGCCGGCACCACACACCCGCGCCTGGCCGCACTGGGCACCTCCTGCCCGGACCACTTCCTGCGCACCAAGGTCAAGCCCCTGGTCCTGGACCTGCCCGCCGGCGCCCCGGTCGAGGACTGCGTCGCGCGGCTGAAGGAGCTGCACGAGGCCTACCGCGCGGACTACCAGGCCTACTACGACCGCCACGCCGGCCCGGACTCGCCCGCGATCCGCGGGGCGGACCCGGCGATCGTGCTCGTCCCCGGGGTGGGCATGTTCTCCTTCGGCAAGGACAAGCAGACGGCCCGGGTGGCCGGGGAGTTCTACCTCAACGCGATCAACGTCATGCGCGGGGCCGAGGGCATCTCCGCCTACGCCCCGATCGACGAGGCCGAGAAGTTCCGCATCGAGTACTGGGCCCTGGAGGAGGCCAAGCTCCGGCGCATGCCCGAGCCCCAGCCGCTGGCCACCCGGATCGCCCTGGTCACCGGGGCGGCCTCGGGCATCGGCAGGGCCATCGCCGCCCGCCTGGCCGCCGAGGGCGCCTGCGTGGTCATCGCCGACCTGGACGCCGAGAAGGCCCGCGCCGCGGCCGCGGAGCTCGGCGGGACCGACGTGGCCGTCGGCGTCGCCGTCGACGTCTCGGACGAGGCCGCCGTGCAGGCCGCGATCGCCGACGCCGTGCTGGCCTTCGGCGGGCTGGACCTGGTGGTCAACAACGCCGGCCTGTCGCTGTCCAAGCCGCTGCTGGAGACCACCGAGAAGGACTGGGACCTGCAGCACGACGTGATGGCCAAGGGCTCCTTCCTGGTCTCCAAGAACGCGGCCCGCGTGCTCATCGCCCAGGGGCTGGGCGGGGACATCGTCTACATCTCCTCGAAGAACTCGATCTTCGCCGGGCCCAACAACATCGCCTACTCCGCCACCAAGGCCGACCAGGCCCACCAGGTCCGGCTGCTCGCCGCCGAGCTGGGCGAGCACGGGATCAAGGTCAACGGCATCAACCCGGACGGCGTGGTGCGCGGCTCCGGGATCTTCGCCGGCGGCTGGGGCGCCAAGCGCGCCGCGGTCTACGGCGTGCCGGAGGAGGAGCTGGGCGCGTACTACGCCCAGCGCACCCTGCTCAAGCGGGAGGTCCTGCCCGAGAACGTCGCCAACGCGGTCTTCGCCCTGTGCACCGCCGACTTCTCCCACACCACCGGCCTGCACGTGCCCGTCGACGCCGGCGTGGCCGCCGCCTTCCTCCGGTGAGCCCGGTGCGCACCACCGCGGCGGTCGCCGCGGTCGACCTCGGGGCCACCAGCGGGCGTGTGATCCTCGGCGGCCTCGTGGACGGGAGGCTCCGGATGCGCCACGTGGCCCGCTTCCCCAACCAGCCCGTGCGCCTGCACGAGGGGGACCGGGCCGGTCTGCACTGGAACATCACCGAGCTCCACCGGTCCGTGACCGCCGGGCTGGCCCAGGCCCTCCGCCAGGAGGACGACGTCGTCTCCGTCGGCGTCGACTCCTGGGCGGTGGACTACGCGCTGCTGCGCCACGGGCGGATGCTCGGGGTGCCCTACCACTACCGGGACGAGCGCACCGCCGCCGGGGTGGCGGCGGTCCACGCACGGGTGGGGCGGGAGGAGCTGTACCGGCGCAACGGGCTGCAGCACCTGCCGTTCAACACGGTCTTCCAGCTCGCCGCCGACCGGCTCGCCGGGGACCTGGCCGTGGCCGACCGGGCCCTGCTGATCCCCGACCTCGTCGCCTACTGGCTCACCGGGCAGCAGGTCGCCGAGGCCACCAACGCCTCCACCACCGGCCTGCTCGACGCCCGCACCGGGCAGTGGGACACCCGGCTGCTGGACGAGCTCGGGTTCGCCCGGGAGCTGCTCGCCCCCGTCGTCGCCCCCGGCACCACGATCGGCGAGCTGCTGCCGGCGGTGGCGGCCGAGCTCGGCGCCGGCCCAGGCCTGCCGGTCACCGCCGTCGGCTCCCACGACACCGCCTCCGCCGTGGCCGCCGTGCCGAGCACCGCCGAGGACGCGGCCTTCATCTCCTCCGGGACCTGGTCGCTGGTCGGCATCGAGCTGGAGGCCCCGGTGCTCGGCGAGGAGAGCCGGGCGGCGAACTTCACCAACGAGGGCGGGGTGGACGGGCGGGTCCGCTACCTGAAGAACGTCTCGGGACTGTGGCTGCTCACCGAGTCCATGCGCAGCTGGGACGGGCCCGGCGCCACCGACGCCCAGCGCAGCAGCGACCTCTCGGCCCTGCTCGCCGAGGCCGCCGCCGTGACCCGCCCCGTGGCCGTCTTCGACGCCACCGACGACCGCTTCACCGCCCCGGGGGACATGCCCGCCCGCATCACCGCCTGGTGCCGGGAGCACGACGTCGAGCCCCCGCGCGGCCGCGCCGAGGTGGTGCGCTCGATCCTGGAGTCCCTGGCCGCGGCCTACGCCTCCACGATCGAGCAGGCCGAGCGGCTGTCCGGGCGGAGCATCCGCACCGTGCACGTGGTGGGCGGTGGGTCGCAGAACGCCCTGCTGTGCCAGCTCACCGCCGACCGCACCGGCCGCACCGTGCACGCCGGCCCCGTGGAGGCCACCGCGATCGGCAACGTCCTGGTCCAGCTGCGGGCCGCCGGCGTCCTCTCCGGCACCCTGGAGGCCCTGCGGGAGCTCGTGGCCCGGACGTTCGAACCCGTCCGCTACGAGCCGCGGGTGCTCAGCCCCGCCCGCCGGTCGTAGCGGGCAGGTCCGGGCCCGCCCCACCCATCCGATGCCTCCCCGGCGCCGAACATCCTCACGAGAGCACCCCATCGAGGAGGAGAAAGAGGCGTCATGGCCTTCGACATCGACCGGTTCGCCGAGGAGTCCACCAGTCTGCACTGGGAGGACCTGGGGCTCGAGGCCCTGCGCGAGGACCCCCTGCCCCCGGAGACGCTGCGCACGCTGCGGTACATGTGCGACGTCGAGTTCCACACCGTCTGCTACCTGCGGGACATGCTCGTCAGCCCCTCCCGCAAGGACCCCGAGGTCAGCACCTTCATGACCATGTGGAACCGGGAGGAGTTCTGGCACGGGGAGGCCCTCGCCCACGTGCTGTCCCTGCACGGGATCACCGTGGCCTTCGACGAGCTCAAGGCCAAGCGGGTCAAGCTCGGCTGGCGCGACCGCATCAACCCGGTGAAGCAGTCGCTGCTGTCCAACATCGTGGGCACCGACTTCGTCGCCGTGCACATGCTCTGGGGCGCGGTGAACGAGCGGTCCGCGGCCGCCGCCTACCGGCGCCTGGCCGCGCTCGAGGACCACCCCGTGCTCGCCCCGCTGCTGCGGCGCATCGCCGCGCAGGAGACCAAGCACATCGCGTTCTACACCACCCAGGCCCGGGCCCGGCTGCAGGACAGCCCGAAGGCGCAGAAGCTCGCCCGCCTGGCCCTGCGCACCGCCTGGCAGCCGGTCGGCTCCGGGGTCTCGCCCGAGGAGGAGGTCACCCACGTCATGGGCCACCTCTTCGCCGGGGCCGAGGGCCGCCGGGAGGTCGAGGCCATCGACCGCCAGATCGCGAAGCTGCCCGGCATGGAGGGACTGACGGTGGTGGCCGACGCCCTGGACGCCCGGGGCGTGGCCGCGTGAGCGCGAGCAGCACCTCCGCGGTGGGCGGCCCCCGGTCCGACGTGCGCGCACCCGGGTTCGACGTGCGCGCCTACGCGCGCGACCCGCACGCGCTGCGCCCGGCCGACCTCGACCTCCAGGCCCTGAACGACCTCGCCCCCGGGACCCTGGAGGTGCTGGCGCACCTGTGGTGCGTCGAGCGCGGCCTGCTGGACCGGCTGCGGGACCTGCTGGTCACCCCCACCCACGCCGAGGCCCGGGTGACGGCCTTCCTCACCGCGTGGGCCTACGAGCAGCACTGGCTCGCCGAGACCCTGGGAGCTGTCCTGGCCGCCAACGGCCGCACGGCCCGGGAGCCCGCCGACACGCACCTCGGCCGGGCCCGGCGGACCTGGGACGAACGGGCCCGGCCCGCGCTCGGCGCGGTCTCCAGCAATCTGCTGGGCGCCGAGACCACCGGCGCCCAGATGGTCACCGGAGGACTCGACACCGCCGTGCTCGCCGCGGTCTACCGGCGGCTGGGGGCAGTCGAGCCCCGGCTGGCCGGTACGGCCCGGGAGATCGTGGGACTGAAGGAGCGGCACCTGGCGTTCTTCGCCGAGGAGGCCGGAGCGCGACTGGACCGCAGTGCGAGCGCGCGCCGGCTCGCCCGCTCCGGGGCGGCCCGGTGGCGGTGGCCCGGCACCCGCTACGGCGACCCCGGTCCGCACCGGGCGTGGGTCAGCCGGCTGTTCGCGGACCCGGCCGCCCGTGCCGACCTGCTGGCGGTCGACGAGGACCTCGCCGCGCTGCCCGGTCTGGCCGGCGCCCGCCCGGTCGCCGCGGCGCTGGGACGCCTCGACCGGGGCTGAGGCGCCCCGGCAGGGGAGCTACATCTCCTCCTTCGGGGTCATCAGCACGAAGACCTCCTGGTCGGGTCCCGCGACGGCTGCCATCCGCCCGTACTCGAAGTCGGAGGGCTCCTGGACGACCGACCCCCCGGCCTCGCGCACGCGGCGCACGGCGGCGTCGACGTCCTCGACCTGGAACGCGACCGACCAGCCGGGCCGGGCGTCACCGGCCGCGGGGTCGAGACCGCCGATGCCGCCGGCGGGCATCTGCCCGCCGGGAACGGTGAACAGGGCGTAGGGCATCCGGTCGTCGCCGATGTCCTGGTAGGCGTAGCCGAAGACCGCGGCGTAGAAGCCCTGGGCGGCGGCGGGATCACCGGTCATGAGATCGCACCAGACCACCGCGCCAGGCTCCCCGTACGCCTCGAAGCCGGTGTGCTCGTGGGCCTGCCACATGCCGAAGGCCGCCCCGGTGCGGTCGACCCACATCCCCATGGAGCCGAAGGCCCCGACCTCCATGGGCTCGAACACCGGGGTGGCCCCGGCCTCGACCGCCCGGGCGGCATGGGCGGAGATGTCCTCGGTGGCCAGGTAGACCGACCAGACGTGCGGGGCGTCGGCCATGCCCTCCATGGTGGGGGAGAGCCCGGCGACGGCCCGACCGCCGAGCAGCGCGTTGCAGTAGCCGCCGTACTCGGGCTGGGACTCGGAGTAGGTCCAGCCGAGCACGTCGCGGTAGAAGGCCTGGGTGCGGCCCAGGTCAGAAGCCATCAGGTCCACCCAGCAGGGCGTGCCGGCCGGCCAGGGTTCGGTGTGCGTGGTCATGGCGAAGGTCCTTCCGGGAAGCGGGTGCAGCGGTGCCGCCGGGGGTCCGCCACGGCGTCCGGGACCCGGACACGATGCGGTGTGACCTCCGACACGTTCCAGGCTAGGCGCCCGCTCGGACGCGCTACCGGGTCCGCTCAGCCGGCCGAGCGGCCCAGCTGCTCCCCGTGGTGGAGGTGGCCGGGGACCGTGCCGGTCAGCACGGTCCCGGCGAGCGCCTCGCCGAGCGCGGGGGCCTGCTTGAACAGGTTGTGCCCGGCGAGGGCGGTGAGCCCGTCCTCGGACCAGATCCCCACGCCGTCGTCGCCCCAGGGCAGCCGGGTGACCCAGCAGTGCACGTGGTCCACCGGGCGCGGGTCCAGGCCGGGCAGGGCGCGCCGCACGTAGGCCACGGTCCGGTCGGCCAGGGCGGCGAGCGCCGCGGGATCGGCGAGGCCGCCGTCCGGGTGGGCGGGCGTGTCGGCGCTGAGGCCCACCGAGAAGTGGCGGCCGTCCGGATACGGCGCGGCGTACACGCCGGTCTCGCCGAAGGCCCCGCTGCCGTCCTGGAAGGTCGGCAGGCCCCGGGCGGCACCGGGGGACGCTCCGTCCGGGACCGGACCGTGACGGGCCGGTCCGTCCGGGGCCAGGGCGAACGTGATGCGGACGTGGGCGCCCACCGCCACGGGCAGGTCGAGCCCGGCGCCGCGGGCCAGCGGGGCGGTGCCCCGGCCGGCGCACAGCACCACGTGGTCGTAGGTCTCGCAGGTGGTCCCGGTCCGCACCTCCACCGCTCCCGTGCCCGTGCGCCGGACCGCGAGCACGTGCTCGCGCAGCATCGACCCCTCGAGCCGGCGCGACAGCGCCGCGACGGCGGCGAGGGTGCGGATGGCGCCGCCGCGGACGTCGAGCATCGCCGGGCCGGTCCAGTCGGCGAGCAGCGGCAGCCGCTCGTGCAGCTCCGCGGGCGACAGGCGCCGCACGGGGACGTCCTCGAACGGCTCCAGGGTGCGGAGCTTGCCCTCCACGCCGTCCCCGATCGCCACGGCGCCGTCGGGGGAGACCAGCTCGACGCCGAACTCCTGCTCCCACTCCCGCCACAGGGCCCGGCTGCGGGCGACCAGCGCCACCAGCCGGGGGTCCTCGTGGGCGTGCCGGAAGATCCGGCCCTGCCCGGCGGACTGCCCGCCGCCGGGCGGCCCGAACTCGTACAGGGTCACGTCGGCGCCGCGCGCCCGCAGGGCGTGGGCGGCGGCCAGGCCCACGATGCCCGCGCCGACCACGGCCGTGCGGGTCACCGGAGGACTCCGGGGACGCTCGTCACGCCGGTCGGGCGCGCTGCCGTCCGGGCGCTCAGCCGTCCTGCCCGGGGTCGGTGCTCTCGCCGAGAATGTCGTCGAAGGCCTCTCGCACGGCCTGCCGGGTGGCCAGGCGCACGCTCGCCGCGCCCTGCTTGTCCGCGGTGTCGGCGTTCTCGATGTTGCTGCGCTCCTCGCGCTCCTGCTCCAGGGCGTGGTCCCGGGCGGAGCGGATGCGGTCCATGATCTCGTTGGCTTCCATGGTCTCCATCCCATCACGGCCGTCCGACATTGAACAGGGGACTGATCAGTTTTCGCGGGCCGCCGGGTCCGCCGCGGCGTCCGCGGCGAGCTCGGGGGAGCTCCCGCCCACCATGATCACGGCGCTCGCGGCCACGACCAGGCCCATGCCCACGAGCTGCGGGCCCGTGAGCGCCTGCCCGAGCACCAGCAGCCCGGCGAGGGCCGCGACCGCGGGCTCCAGGCTCAGCAGGATCCCGAAGACCTTGGGCGGGATGGCCCGCAGCGCGAGCAGCTCGAGGGAGTAGGGGACCACGGAGGAGAGCATCGCGATCCCCACCCCCGCGCCCAGCACGCCCCACGTCAGGGCGGGGACGTGCGCCGTGAGGACACCCACCGGGGTGACCAGGACCGCCGCCACGACCAGGGCCACGGCGAGACCGTCCAGCTGGTCGAAGTGCCGGCCCGCGGACCGGCTGCCCAGGATGTAGGCGGCCCAGCCCGCCCCGGCCAGCGCGGCCCAAGCGATGCCGGCGAGGTCGAGCTCCGCCCACGGCACGGTGAGGGCCTGGGAGATGAGCACGATCCCGCCCAGGGCCGCCGCCACGGCGAGGACGTCCCGGCCGCGGCGGGAGAGCACGGCGGACAGGGCGAGCGGGCCCAGGAACTCGATGGTCACGGCCACGCCCAGCGGGAGGGTGGCCAGGGACTGGTAGAACGCGAAGTTCATGCCGGCCAGGGCCGCCCCGAAGAACAGGCCGGACCGCCACGCCTCCCGGCTCCGGCCGCGCAGCCGCGGCCGGATGACGGCCAGCATGATCGCGGCGCTGATGAGCAGCCGCATGGTCACCGTGGCGGACGCCCCGATCAGGGGCACCAGGACGGCGGCGAGGGCCCCGCCGAACTGGACGGAGACGACGGCGGCCAGCACGTAGAGGGTCGGGCGCAGCCGGGGGCCGCGGGCGGGAGCGAGGGTGGTCACCCGTTCAGGGTAGGGCTCCCCGGCGGCTCTGCCGTCACCGGCGCTCGCCGAGACGCAGGGCGCCGTGCACGGGATCGCGCTCGAGCACCCGCAGCTCCCCGAGACCGCGGGCCGCGGCGGCCTGCTGCAGCCGGTCCCGCAGCAGCGGCTGGTGCCGTGCCAGGCCACCGCCCACCACCACCGGGCCGGTCAGCTCCAGCCGCCGGGACACGGTGCCGGCGAGGTCGGCCAGCGCCCCGGCCGCGCGCTCCACCAGCTGCAGGGCGTCGTCGTCGTGCGCCGCGGCCTCGAAGGCGACCCGGGAGAGCCCGGCCCAGAACCCGCGGTCCGCGCCGCTGTGGAAGCGCTCGATGAGCTGACCGGGCTCGGGAATCCCGCAGTGCGCCAGCACCGCCCGGTCCAGGGCGTCGGGCCGCAGCCCGTCGTCGAGCCGGGCGAGGGCGCGGCGCACGAGCTCCCGGCCCAGCCAGTAGCCGCTGCCCTCGTCGCCCAGCAGGTGCCCCCAGCCGCCGGCGCGCGCCTCCCGGCCGTCCGGGGCGGCGCCCCAGGCGGCGGAGCCGGTGCCGGCGATGACCGCGATGCCGGTGCTGCACCCGCCGGCGGCCAGGACCAGCCGGGTGTCGTGCACGACGACGATCCGCGCCGCCCCCGTGTGCGGGGCGATGAGCGCGCGCAGCGCCTCGGCGTCCGCGGGCGTGTCGACGCCGCCCGCCCCTGCCACGACCACGTCCGCGGCGGAGGCGCCCAGCTCACCGAGGACGCCGGCCAGGGCGCGGGAGGCCTGGGCGGGACTGACGTTCTGCACGTTGGCGCTGCCGCCGACGACCTCCTGCACCGGGCGGCCGTCCTCGGCCCGCAGGCCGTGGGTCGTGGTGCCGCCGATGTCCAGGCCGATGAGGATGCTCATGGGTCCATCCTGCCGTGCGCGGCCGGGCGGGCCCAGGGTACGACGACGCCCGACCGGGCGCCGGTGCGTACCGGCCCGATCGGGCGTCGTGGACCGTGTCCGGTCAGGCCGCGAGGGCCAGGGGCGCGGGGCGCAGGCGGCAGTCCTCGAAGGAGAACAGCCGGCGGACGCCGGTGCCGGCCTCCAGGACCCACAGGACGCCCAGGGGGTGCGAGACCTGCCCCACGGTGCCGACGCAGCTCTCGTAGAACTCGTCCCAGATCTCGAGCCGGTCGCCGGGCTGGATCTGGCTCAGGTCGGTCATCCACTTCTCAGCAGCGGTCATTCCGCCACCTCCCATCAAGTCTTCGTTCGTGTGTGCTTCCATGGTGCACTGTCCGCGGTGACCTGCGCAGCGACCCCGATTTGACAAACGGCCCGTGGGTCTTGAGCTTCGTCACACCCCCGTCCGGTCGGCAACCTGCAACGGTTGCCAGGAGGGTGCCGAGGGCGGCGTTCTGTGACGGCCGTCCCGGCCGGGCGCGTGAACAACAACACGTCACGAATTCGTCGTCGCACACCGTCATCCGTGTCGTGCGCGCCCTCGCCCCCGGGGGCTCAGCCCTCGGAGTCCTGCGCTCCGTCCGGACCGGCCGGCTCCCGCAGGTGCCGGTCGAAGAACGCGACGATCCGGCGCCGGGCGTCCTGGGTGGCCGGGTCGTCGTAGGCCGTGCGGCTGAACCGGCCGAGCACCCGCAGCATCGGGGAGAGGTCCTCGGGGTCGTGGTCGTTCATGAAGCCGTGACCCACCCCGGGGTAGATCCTGATGTCGTGCGCCACCTCGGTCTCGGTGAGGATGCCCTCCAGGCGGCGGCCGGCGTCGGCGCCCAGGGGAGTGGTGTCCGCCCCGCCGTAGCTGCCCACGATGGGGCAGGCGTCCGGGAGCCACTGCTCGGCGCCCTCGGGGCACCCGCCGTAGTTCGTGCTCGCGGCCGAGAACCCGTGCTCCACGGCGAGGGCGAGCGCGTAGCCGCCGCCCATGCAGAAGCCGACGACCCCGATCCGGCCCGTGCAGTCGGGGCGCGCGGCGAGCCAGGACCGCGCCGCCTCGACGTCGTCGAACGTGCGTCCCCGGCGGGCGCCGATGTCCTTCATGATCGTGCGCAGGCAGCGGAGCCGGCCGCCCCAGTGGAAGAGGTCCGGGGCCGCGGCGAGGAACCCCGCGCCCGCCAGCCAGTCCGCCTGGTGGCGCAGGTCCTGGCTCATCCCGGTGAAGTCGTGCACGAGCACCACCCCGGGCCAGGGCCCCGGGCTGTCGGGCACCGCCACGTGGACGGGCATCTGCCCGTGACCGGTGGCCACGAGGACGTCGCTCATGGCCCGTCAGGCCTGCCGGGCATGCACGGCGTCGGCGGAGCCGGCCGCCACGAGCCGCTTGCGGTAGGACATGCCGCCGACCAGCGCCACCACGAACAGCACCGACATGACGACGAGCAGCGGCCACGGGCCGAACTGGTAGATCAGCGGCACCGAGGCGGCGGTGATCAGCCCGCCGCCGAAGAACGGCTCGAAGAACAGCTGCTTGTAGCCGAAGGCCTCCATCGCCGGGCTCTCGTCGTGCGGGTCGGCGATGCGCATCAGGATGAGGCCGGTGGCGGTGACACCCATGGACTGGCCGAAGTCCGCGATGCCGCGCTCGAGCCAGTAGTCGGGGATGACCTTGGGCACGAAGAGGAGCAGGAAGCCGGTGCAGAAGACGACGCCGGCGACGGACAGGACCAGGAAGACCTCCCAGTTCGCGGCGATCGCGGTGAGGGACAGGGTCGCGATCGCGGCGAGGATCAGGAAGTCGAGGGCGAGCCCCTGGATGCGCAGCATCATCTGGTGGTCCAGCAGGTGGCCGATGCCCCGCCAGTCCATGACCAGCTGCACCACCACGCCGCCCAGCATGGCGAGCGGGAACAGGGGCACGAACGCGAGCAGCTCCACGGTGTCCGCCCACAGGGCCTGCTCGACCCACTGCAGGGCCGTGAGGATGAGGTAGCCGATGAGGATCGCGATGCCCACCACGGCCACGTGCAGGGTCAGCGGCTCGATCGAGGCCGGCCGGGAGGTCATCATGGCCGCGGGGATGTTCTCGTCCCGGCGGTAGAGGCCCTTCTGCTCCTCGACGGACTGCTCCACGTTGCCCTTGAGCACCTTGGTGCGCCCGGTGCGCACACCCCAGTTGATGACGGCGATCCCGATGACGATGCCGCCCACCAGGCCGATCGTGGCCATGCCCAGGGCCAGGTCCGCGCCCTCCTCGAAGCCGAGCTCCTCCATCACGGGGCGCATCCCGGCCGCGGTGCCGTGGCCGCCCTCGAAGCCGATCTCGATGAGGGCTCCGGCCATGGGGGAGATCCCGAACAGGGGACCGAGGACCGCGATCACCAGCAGCAGGCCGACGACGTACTGGCCGGAGCCGAAGGCGAGCCCCACCGACAGCTGCGGGCCGGCGAGCCGGGCGACGCGCCGCGGACCGGGGATGGACGCCCCGAGGAAGAGCGTCGCGAAGACCACGCTGATGAGCAGGCTGGGCAGGGTGGCCCAGACCTCGAGGATCTCCGGGGTGAACACGCCCCCGTCCGCGAGCCAGCCGACCCCGGCGGCCTCTCCGACCCGGCCCAGGACCTGGGGGCCGGCGAGCAGGGCGAGGAAGCCCGCGATGATGGAGCTGGGCAGGAAGATCTTCTGGATCCACCGCACCCGGACCCGCAACCACTTCCCCACGAGGAACAGCGCTGCCAGCAGGATCAGGGCGAAACCGACGTGGTTGGGGCTCATGGCGGGCTCCTGGGTCGAAGGCTCGTGCGGTCGGGCCAGTCTACGCACGCGTGTCCGGCGGCACACCCGGGGCCGCCGGGGCGGGCGCCCGCCCCGGTACCCTGGCAGGCGTCCCCTCTTCCCCTGCCCAGGAGCACCTGTGACGCCCTCGTCGCCCCCGGACCGTCCCTCGACACCGCCGGCCACCACGACCACCGCCACGACCACCGCCACGACCACTCCCGGCGGGGAGGTCCGCCGCAGCATCCCGGGCAACGTGGTACGCGGCGCGCTCATCGGCGTGGTCGAGACCGTCCCCGGGGTCAGCGGCGGCACCGTGGCCCTCGTGGTCGGCATCTACGACGAGCTCATCAACTCCGCCGGGCACGTGGTCTCCGCCGGCAGGCGGGCGCTGCTCGGGCCCGACCGCGCCGCCGGGGTGCGGCATCACCTGGCCCGGGTGCACTGGCGGATCGTGGTGCCCGTGGTGATCGGCATGGTCGCGGCCCTGCTCACCGTGGCCGGGCCCATGAGCCACCTCGTCGAGGAGTACCCCGTCACCATGCGGGCGCTGTTCTTCGGCATGGTCCTGGCCTCCATCGGGGTGCCCCTCCGTCTGGCGGGCGGGGCCCTGCGGGCCCGGGACGCGGCCGTCATGGCGCTCGCGGCCGTGCTCGCGTTCGTGCTCGTGTCCGTGCCGCCCACCACGGTGGCCCCCGCGCCGCTGCTCATCGTGCTCGCGGCCATGGTCGCGGTGTCCGCGCTGCTGCTCCCCGGGCTCTCCGGCTCCTTCCTGCTCCTGACGATCGGGCTCTACCAGCCGACGCTGCGGGCCGTCGACGAGCTCGACCTCGGCTACCTGTCCCTGTTCTTCCTCGGGGCGGCCCTGGGCATGGTGGTCATCGTCAAGGGCCTGCAGTGGCTCCTCGACCACCACCACCGCGTCACCATGCTGGCGCTCACCGGGCTCATGCTCGGCGCCCTGCGCACGCTGTGGCCCTGGCAGCTCGAGGACCGCACGCTGCTCTCCCCCGAGGGGGATTTGTGGGTGCAGCTGCTCGCGGCGGCGGCCGGCTGCGTCGTCATCCTCGCCCTGCTGGCCGTCGACGCCCGCACGCGGGCGCGCACCGGCCACGGCTCCCAGGAGGAGCTCGCCGGCGTCGAGTCCGGCGACGACGCCGACAGCACCCGGTAGACGGCCCAGGGCCGGCCGCGACAGACTGGCGGGAGACACCCCGCCCGAGGCTCCCCCGGAGGAGGTCCGGCAGCGCCCATGGAGCACCTCACGCACTTCTCCCGGGAGTTCCTGAAGGCCCTGCGGAGTCTGCTGCCCATCGTGGTGGTGGTCGTGGTGTTCCAGCTGGCCGTGTTCCGGGAGGTCCCGGAGCAGCCCCTGCGGCTCGTCGCCGGGCTGCTGGTCGTGGGCGTCGGCATCGCCCTGTTTCTGCAGGGCCTCGACCTCAGCGTGTTCCCGGTCGGCAAGAACCTGGCCAACCAGTTCGCCCGCCGCGGCGCCCTGGGGCTGCTGCTCCCGTTCGGCTTCGCCATCGGCTTCGCCGCCGTGGTCGCCGAGCCCGCGCTGATCGCCGTGGCCGAGCAGGCCGAGCTCGTCAGCGAGGGGCGGATCAGCGCCCTCGTGCTGCGCCTCGTCATCGCCGTGTCCGTGGGCGCGGTGCTCGTCCTCGGCATCCTGCGCATCCTGCGGGGCTGGGCGGTGCAGAGGCTGCTGCTGCCCGGCTACGTGCTCGTCCTCGTCGCCACGTACGTCGCCCCGCCCGAGATCGTGGGCCTCGCCTACGACTCCGGCGGGGTCACCACGAACATCGTCACCGTGCCCCTCATCGCCGCCATCGGGATCGGTCTCGCCAACTCGATCCGGGGCCGCAGCGCGCTCTCGGACGGCTTCGGCCTCGTGGCCCTGTGCGTCATGGTGCCGATGATCGGGGTGCAGCTGTACGGGATCTGGGTCTACACGTTCGGCGACGCCGCGGCCGTCGGCGCCGCCGCGTCCGGGGGCGCCCCGGTGCACTGGGCCCTGGAGCACGTGCTGGGGCTCGCGGAGATGGTCCGGGACGTGCTGCCCATGGTGCTCGTGGTCCTGTTCTTCCAGTACGTGGTGCTGCGGCGCGGCGTGGCCCACCCGCTGCGCGTGGCCGTGGGATTCGTGATGGTCCTCGTGGGGCTGTACGCGTTCGTCGTCGGGCTCAAGCTGGGGCTCTTCCCCATCGGGACGATCATGGCGGAGCAGCTGATCGAGCGCGGGGCGCCCGCCCTCATCCTGCTCTTCGCGCTGCTCATCGGCTTCGCCACGACCATGGCCGAGCCGGCCCTGGTGGCCATCGGCGAGCAGGCCGAGGCGGCCTCGCCGGGCCGGATCAGCGGTTCCGCCATCCGGCTCGTCGTGGCCGTCGGCGTGGCGGTCGGCATCACCCTGGGCGTGTACCGCATCCTCGTGGGAGCACCGCTGCACTACGTGATCATGGCGGCCTACGCCGTGGTCATCGTCCTGGTCCTGCTGGCGCCGAAGCACATCGTGGCCCTCGCCTTCGACCTCGGGGGCGTCACCACCTCGGAGGTCACCGTGCCCCTCGTGACAGCCCTCGGCATCGGGCTCGCGGGTGCGATCGAGGGCCGGGACGTGCTGATCGACGGGTTCGGCCTGATCGCCTTCGCGTCCATCTTCCCGATCATCTCGGTGCTCGGGTACGCCATGATCCTGGAGAGGGTCCCCCGCCTGCAGAAGGAGCCGACATGAAGTTCACCGCCGTGGTGGTCATCGCCCCCGACGAGCTCGAGGACACCGTCATCGAGCAGGCCCAGCGCGCCGGGGCCACGGGGGTGACCATCCTCCCGGGCAAGGGCATCGGTGGCGAGACCAAGCGGACCTTCTTCGGCCTGATGTTCGAAGGCGCCCAGACCGTGCTCCTGATGGTCGTGGGCACGCACCTGGCCACGCCCATCCTCAAGGTGATGCACGACCTGCTCGTCGACGACGACGGCGGCTCCCGCGGCATCGCCTTCAGCATCCCCATCGACCACCTCACGGGCATCGACATGCAGCAGGTCGCCCGGTTCGAGGAGCACATGCGCCGCGAGGGCGCCTGACCCGACGCCCGTCCGAGCCCCGATCGAGCCCCGTCCGAGATCCCCAGGAGGACCCCCGTGCTGACCGTCAAGGACGTCATGGTGCGCGACGTCATCACCATCTCCCCCTACAGCACCCTGCGGGAGGCGCTGTCGACCATGAGCGCCCGTCAGGTCAAGAGCCTGGTGGTGGAGCCGCAGCACCCGCACGACGGCTACGGGCTGCTCAGCTACAGCGAGCTGCTGCAGGCCATCGTGGCGGAGGAGGGGGACGTGGACCTCCTCAACGTCTACGACGCCGCCGTCAAGCCGGTGGTCACGGTCGGCGAGGACCTGTCCGTGAACCAGGCCGCGGCCCTGATGACCCGCTTCCGGCTCAACCGCCTCGTGGTGGTCCAGGGCAACGAGCTCATCGGGCTGCTGGCGATGAACGACATCCTGGCGCGGCTGATCAGCGACCTCACCTGACCTCCGGCAGGGGCGGCTGCGGGTCAGCCCGCGGGCGGGCGCCATGCCTCGCCCGCGTCGAGCGCGGCCATCAGGTGCGGGCCGGCGGCCTCCTCCACGACCTCGCGGGGGCCGACGACGACGAGCAGCGACCTCGCGCGGGACATGCCCACGTAGACCATGTGCTGGGCCCGGGCCATGTCCTGGAAGCCGTTGACCGCCAGGACCACGGCCGAGCGTTCGAGGCCCTTGAAGCCCAGGACGTGCCCGTAGAAGACGTCCTCCTCCGCGAAGTGCCCGTCCCAGTAGGCCCCGAAGCCCTCCGTGTCCACGATCTCCCGCTGCACCGGGTGGCGCCTGCCGGTGGTCAGCAGAGCGATGCGGCCCGGGTCCCACCCCTCGTCCTGGAGGGCGACCACGGCGTCGTCGGCAAGCTCCAGGACCGCCGCCGGTTCGACGTCGACGAACCGCACCGCCGGGCCCTCCCCGTTCCGGCACCGCTGCGGCTCACGGGCGAGCGGGGCGAAGGCCCGGGCGATGGTGGCGGTGTTGCGCAGGTTGTCGTCCAGCGGGAACGGGTTGAGGTCGATGGGGGCGTGCCCGTCCCGGTCGAAGATGCGCTGGTGCTCGTCGGTGAACACGAACAGCACGCCCCGGTCCGGGTCCTCGAGGCACTGGACCAGCGCCTCCCACCACAGCTCCCCGAAGTCCTGTCCCTCGTCCACGACGATCGCGTCGAACCGGTCCCCGTCCGGACGGGCGGCGGCCAGCTCCCGCAGCCGCTGGGGGAGCCGGTGCTCCCAGTAGTCGGGGTCGTCGTCCTCGCCGGGCTCCGCGCCCCATTCGACGGGCAGCCGGTGGAACAGCCCGATGTACGCCGGGCGCTCCTCCTCCGGCCACGCCCGGGACATCAGCTCGAAGTACCGCGCGAGCCCCCGGGAGTAGCACACGAGCGCTGTGCGATGCCCGTCGCGGGTCAAACGGCGGGCCTTGAGCATGGCCAGGTGGGTCTTGCCGGAACCGGCGCCTCCGGTGATCTGCGCGCGGTGCTGCCACCGCAGCAGGGACAGGGTGCGCTCCTGCTCCCGGGTGAGCTGGTTGCCGGAGTCCTCGAGCTCCCGGGCGAGGTCCTGCACGTTGCACAGGGACAGGTGGGTGCGGCGCAGGTTCTTGACGATCAGCTCCACGGTGGTCGCATCCGGTGGGCGGTAGGCCTGCGTGCTGCGGCGCAGCACCTGGTTCAGCCGTCCGGCGATGCCGTCCAGGTCGGTGCGGTCGAACAACCGGTCCCGCGGGGCGTCGGGGACGTCCCAGTCCCCGGGCAGGCGCGTGTAGGGCAGGGCCGCGAAGAACGTGGTCCGCCCGCCCCCACGGGACAGCCGCGGCGCCAGGTAGTCCAGGAGGGCGTGCATCCCGGACCGGGCCTGCTCCAGCGGCGACCGCTTCAGCCGGTGCGCCCCACCCCGGCCGGACTGGTGCCACTGCCCGTTCCGGACCGAGACCTCCCCGCCCTTCACCTCGATCACCGCGTTGCCCACACCCGGCCACAGCACGAGAAGGTCCAGCTCCGCCTCGACCTCGTCCCCCGTGATGCGCTGCCCCGAGATCAGCACCGCGTCCTCGGGGAGCTGCGCCCGCAGCGCCTCCCAGACGCACTGCTCCGCCTCGAAGCCGGGCGGGAACTCCGGGGACTCCGGGAAGGTCTGTGGCATGGCCCCAGGCTACCCATCATGTGCCATCGCAACCGGGAGGCCGTGCGCCGTCGCGTGACGAGGCGCGATCCGCGACCCCCTCGTGCCGGCGGGTCGGCATCTGCCGGTACGAGCAGTGCAATCCGACGGAACGCGACCCCTCGCGGTGGCAGGCAGCAGGACGCGACCCCTCGCAGTGGAGGGAGGTGGAACGCGACCCCTCACGGCGGCGGGGGAGGCGGAGCACGGCGAAGGGCCCCGGTGTCGACTGCGACACCGGGGCCCTCCGGGTGGTTCGACGGCTGAACCGTGCTGCTACATTCCGTCCTTGAAGTTCTTGCCCGCGTCCTTGACGTTCTCGCCGGCCTGCTTGGCGCTGCCGGACAGCTTGTCCGCCTGGCCCTCGGCCTGGAGGTCGCGGTTGTCGGTGGCGTCGCCGACCTTTTCCTTAGCGGTGCCGCCCGCCTTCTCCGCGGCGTTGCTGATCTTGTCTCCGAGTCCCATGGGCTCTCCCTCCGGTCGGTGAACAGGTGCTACCAGCGTAGACCCCTCAGCATGCTGAGGGAACAGGCGGGGCGCCCCGGAAGGGGTCATTCCCCCCAGGGCGAACAGCGGCCGCTCAGCGCTCCGGGACGTCGAGGCCGGCCGCGGTCAGGCGCTGGCGCAGCCAGGCCGGGATCCTGCGGTCCATCCTCCGGTAGCGCCCGAGGTGCCGGCGCCAGTCCTCCGCGGCGACCGGGTGCGGGGCGTGCGCCGGGAGGGCGGGGTCGTCGTCGTAGTTGAGCACGAGCTCCACGCCGGGACGCTGCCAGCGCCGCCCGGCCACGGTGACGATCAGGGTGGCGGACAGCCACGACCCGTCCACGAGGTCGGCGTAGTCCTCCTGGAGGGTCCGGGCCAGCCGGCGCGGGGTGCTGCGCAGGCCCTCGGCGTCCACGGGCCGGCGGGTCGTGCGGTCGCCACGGACCTCCCGCACCTGCAGGCGCAGGTCCCGGCCCACGCTCAGGACGTCCAGCACGAGCGCGTCCCATCCCGGCTCGGTGCCGTGGGCGCGAACGAGCCACCGGGCCAGCCGGTCGATGGTCTTCCGCTGCCGGGGGCTCTGGAGTCTGTCGGTCCGCACGGCCACACGCTAGCAAGCGCCGGGCCGGCTGCTCAGTCCGCCGTGATGACCACCTTCACCGCCCGGTGCTGCGCGGCGTTGCCGAACAGCTCGTAGGCCTCCTCCATCTGGGACATGGTGAAGCGGTGGGTGGCCATCGCCTTCGCGTCCAGCCGGCCGGACCGGACCATGTTGAGCAGGCTGCCCACGGTCCGGCAGTCCACGAGCCCCATGTTGATGCGGACGTTGGAGATCCACATCCGGTCCAGGGGCAGCTCCACCGGCTTGCCGTGCACGCCCGCGTTGGCCACCGTGCCGTAGGGCCGGACCACGTCCAGGCAGGTCCGGAAGGTCTGGGGCACGCCCACGGCCTCGATCGCCACGTCCACGCCGAGACCGTCCGGGGACAGGGCCCTGATCCGCTCGACGGCGTCCGGGTCCCCGGCGTTGACCTTGTCCGTGGCCCCGAGCTCGAGGGCCTTGTCCATCCGGTTCTCGTCGAGGTCCACGGTGATGACGCGCCCGGCGCCGCAGAGGTTCGCCGTCATGACCGCGCCCAGGCCCACGGGCCCCGCGCCCACGATCGCGACCGTGTCGCCGGGCTTCGTGTTGCCGTTGAGGATGCCGATCTCGAAGCCCGTGGGCAGGGCGTCGGTCAGGAACAGGACGTCCTCGTCGTCGAGGCCCTCCGGGACCTTGTGCACGGAGGTCTCCGCGAACGGCACGCGCACGTACTCGGCCTGCGTGCCGTCGATGAGGTGCCCGAACACCCATCCGACGCCGCCCAGGGTCTGGCAGTGGGAGGGCTGGTTGTTCCTGCAGTAGGAGCACTTCCCGCAGTTGGTGACCGCGGGGATGATGATCCGGTCGCCGGGCTCCAGCCCGGTCACGGCGTTCCCGACCTCGGTGACCGTGCCGACCGCCTCGTGGCCGAGGACCCGGCCGTCGACGACCGCGGGGACGTCGCCCTTGAGGATGTGCAGGTCGGTGCCGCAGATGGTGGTCGTGTCGACCTTCGCGATGACGTCGGCGGGGTCCTGGAGGATCGGGTCCGGGACCTCCTCCCAGGCCTTGCGGCCCGGTCCGTGGTAGACGAGCGCCTTCATGGGGTCCTCCTCGGTCGCCGGTCCGGCGGGCTGCCGGGCCGCCCGTCCTCATCGTAGGCGCGCGGATCCCCGGCCGGCAGGGCTCACTGGTAGGAGACGAACCACGGCTGCGGCTCGATCGCGGACGTCTCCTCCGGCGTGAAGGTGGGTGTGTCCTCGTCGTAGAAGTTCTTCCACGCCATCCGGATCCCCTCCGGCAGGCCCTGCTGCAGCCGCTCCCACGTCCCCTTCTTCAGCTCCGGGGTGCCGTGGCCGTCGGCGTGCAGGAGCAGCGCGAGCTCCGGGCGGGAGGTGTCCACGAGGTGGCGGTCCGTGATCATCGACTCCGCGAACTGGTGCAGGACCACCACCTTCTGCGGCAGGTCGTGGTCCCGGGTCAGGTCGGCGAGCCACGCCGTGGTCGCGTTGATCTCCGTGGCGTCCACCGAGCCGATCTGCACCATGTGCACCTGGTCCGGTCCCAGCCGCCACTCCGGGTCCAGGGCCAGACCCACGTTGGGGAGCTCGAGCAGCTCCTCGTACTGCTGCGCCTGGCTCAGGAAGTCCTGCCGGCCGGGCTGGAGGTCCAGCACCACGTAGACGTCCTGCTCCGCCGCGGCCTCCACGTACGGGCGCAGCTCCTCGACCGGGAGCTCCTCGGAGTAGTCCCCGTCCTCGCCGGGGCCCGCGGAGGCCGTGGTCGCGATGATCTCGAACGCGGGCACCACCGGCACCTCGCTGAAGGGCTCGTACTGGGCGGCGAGCTCCTTCGCCCGGACGGCGGACTCCTCGGGGCCCTGCTCCCCGAGCACGCCCAGCGCCGGCGTCCCGGGGCGGCCGTACAGGGCGACCATCCGCCGGTCGGGGAACACCTCGGTGCCCCCGCCGATCAGCTCCGCGGGCTCCTCGGGCACGGGGGTCGGGGAGGGGGCGGCCGACGACGGCGACGCGTCCGCCGCCGGTGTCGCCGCCGAGCCGCTGCCGGCGCCCTGGGCGCAGCCGGTCAGGAGGAGCGCGGCGCACAGGGCCGGGACGAGGGGGCGGGGCAGCGGCGAGCGGGTCATGGTCTGTCCTGGGGCCGAGGGGCAGGGGGGTCCGCCCAGCCTACGCACCGGCCGGTGCGCCCGGCCGGAACGGGCCCGCAACGGTGCCGGCCGCGGCGCGGGTGCGTCACACGGCGACCCGGGCGGGCCGGGGGCGGGCGGGCCGCGGGTGGGTGGCCCGGGCGGTCCGGGACCCGGAGGCCCGCCGGACCTCAGGCGGTGCCGGGCGCCCCGGACCTCAGGCGGTGCCGGGCTCCCCGGACCCGCCCGCCTCGCCGGGCGCCCCGGTTCCGTTCAGCTCGCCCAGCTCGTCGAGCAGCCGCAGGCCGCGCTCGGCCCAGGCGATCTCCTGGTCGGCGCGGGCCACCTGGCCCTCGTAGGCGAAGACCTTGAACCGGGTGATCCGCTCCCACTGCTCCTCGGGATTGGCCGCCAGCCGGCGCGCCAGCGTGGGGCTCGTGCGGTCCTGGAGCGCCCTGATCTGCTGGAGGGCCTGCGCGCGCTGGTCCCGGTAGTGCTCGATGTGGGCGTGCAGCTGCGCGGCCGCGGCGCCGGGGGAGGCCCACTCGAAGTAGGCGGCCCGCAGGTGGGCGGGATCCCGCTCCCGGACGTAGCCGAGCGGCTGGTCCTGCCACTGCCGCAGGGCGCGCTCGCCCTCGGGCGTGATCGAGTACTCCGTCTTGGTGGCCCCGCGCGATCCCCAGGGGACGGGCCGGCTCGTGAGCAGCCCCTCCGCGTGCATCTTGCGCAGCTCCGGGTAGATCTGCGAGTCGGGGGCGTGCCACACGTGGCCCACGGAGGAGCTGAACTGCTTGACCACGTCGTAGCCGGTCAGCGGCCCCGAGGAGAGCAGTGCCAACAGGGCCGAGCGGAGGCTCACGGGCGGTTCCTTCCGTCGCAGCAGGGGTCGTCCTGCTGAGCCTAGCCGGGAGCCGGCCCCGTGACCCTTGTCACTCACTATGGACATAGATATTGTGTGTCCTGCGCCACGACTATCTATCGAGATAGTGAGTGGATCGTGCTCGCCCCGGACCGCCCAGCAGAGGACCGCACCATGACCGTCGCCGCCACGAGGACCACCTCCACCGCCAAGCTCCTGTCCCACCCGCTCGACGCCTGGTACGTGGCCGGGTGGGACCACGAGATCACCGCCAAGGGCATCCTCTCCCGCACCGTGGCGGGACGCCCGCTGGCCCTGTACCGCACCGAGGACGGCCGTCCCGTGGCCCTGGCGGACGCCTGCTGGCACCGGCTCGCCCCGCTCTCCCAGGGCCGGCTCGTGGGCCGCGACGAGATCCAGTGCCCGTACCACGGGCTGCGCTACAACGCCGCGGGGCGGTGCACCTCGATGCCCGCCCAGGAGACGCTGAACCCCTCCGCCACCGTGCCGTCCTACCCGGTGCTCGAGCGCCACCGCTACGTGTGGGTGTGGCTGGGCGACCCCACGCGGGCGGACCCCGCCCTGCTGCCCGACATGCACCAGATGGACAGCCCCGAGTGGGCCGGCGACGGCGAGACCATCCACGCCCCCTGCAACTACCAGCTGGTCCTCGACAACCTCATGGACCTCACGCACGAGGAGTTCGTGCACTCCTCCAGCATCGGCCAGGAGGAGCTGTCCGAGTCGGAGTTCGAGACCACCCACGACGAGCGCTCCGTGACCGTGACCCGCTGGATGCGCAACATCGACCCCCCGCCCTTCTGGCTCAAGAACATGCGGGACCGGTTCCCGGGCTTCGAGGGCAAGGTGGACCGCTGGCAGATCATCCACTACACCTTTCCCTCCACCATCTGCATCGACGTCGGCGTCGCCGAGGCCGGCACCGGGGCGCCCGAGGGGGACCGCTCCCGCGGGGTCAACGGCTACGTGATGAACACGATCACCCCGGAGACGGACCGCTCCTGCCACTACTTCTGGGCCTTCATGCGCAACTACCGCCTGGAGAGCCAGCTCATCACCACCCAGCTGCGCAACGGCGTGCACGGGGTGTTCGGGGAGGACGAGGCCATGCTGCAGGCCCAGCAGGCGGCCATCGACGCCAACCCCGAGCACGAGTTCTACAACCTCAACATCGACATGGGCGGGATGTGGGTGCGCCGGCTCCTCGAGCGCGCGCTCGAGGCCGAGGGCCGCCCCGCCGCCGCCCCGGCCGCTCCCGCCGGGGCCTGAGGAGGGGTCGTGGCCGATTCCCAGCACGAGGTCTGGCAGCGCGCCGCCGTCGTCGCCGTCGAGGACGTCGCCGCCGGCATCCGGCGCGTCGTCCTGCGTCCCGACCGGCCCTGCCCGGTGCGGCCGGGCGAGCACGTGGACGTCCGCGTCCTCGTCCACGGCGAGCAGCAGGTGCGCTCCTACTCCGTGGTCGACGCCGACGCTGACGGCGCGCAGCTCGCCGTCAGCGTCTTCCGCACCCCCACCTCCCGCGGCGGCTCGATCTTCATGCACGGTCTCGAGCCCGGGCAGGTCCTCGAGATCACCCAGCCGCTGCAGAACTTCCCGCTGCGCGTGGGGGCCCCGTCCTACGTCCTGCTGGCCGGCGGCATCGGCATCACCGCGATCGCCGGGATGGCGGCGCTGCTGCGCCGGCTCGGCGCGGACTACCGCCTCGTCTACGTTGCCCGCTCCCGGCCCGCCATGGCCTACCTCGACGACCTGGCCGCCCTGCACGGGGACCGGCTCGAGGCGCACGTCGACGACGAGGGCGGCTCGCTCGACGTCCCGGCCCTCGTGGCCGGCGTGCCTGCGGGCGCCGAGCTCTACATGTGCGGCCCCATCCGGCTCATGGACGCGGTGCGCCGCGCCTGGGCCGAGCGCGGGCTGGACCCGACCGGCCTGCGCTACGAGACCTTCGGCAACAGCGGCTGGTTCGAGGCCGAGCCGTTCGTGGTCCGCGTCCCCCGGCTGGGCGCCGAGACCGTCGTCGGCCCCGACGAGTCCCTGCTCGAGGCCCTCGAGCGGGAGGGACTCGACATGATGTCCGACTGCCGCAAGGGCGAGTGCGGGCTCTGCCAGGTCAAGGTCCTCGGCCTGGCCGGGCGGATCGACCACCGCGACGTGTTCTACTCGGACCGGCAGAAGCAGACCGGCACGTCCATGTGCTGCTGCGTCTCGCGGGTGGTCTCCGCCGCACCGGCGGCCGATCCCGGCGAGCGCCCGGCCGCCGTCCTCACCATCGACGTCCCCTGAGAGGCTCCCCATGGACATCCGACACCAGATCGACGCATCCAGGATGTCGTCGTACCAGTGGCTCATCATCGCGGTGACCACGTTCCTCAACGCCCTCGACGGCTACGACGTGCTCGCCATGGCGTTCACGGCCACCTCCGTGACCGAGGAGTTCGGGCTCTCCGGCTCCCAGCTGGGCTGGCTGCTCAGCGCCGGGCTCATCGGCATGGCCGTGGGCTCCCTCGTCCTCGGGCCCTTCGCGGACCGGTACGGCCGGCGGAGGATCCTCGTGCTGGCGCTCGCCGTCAACGCCCTCGGCCTGTTCCTGTCCACCACGGCCGGGTCCGTGCTCGAGCTCGGGCTGTGGCGCGTCGTCACCGGCCTGGGCGTGGGCGGCATCCTCGCCTCCGCCACGGTGATCACCAGTGAGTACGCCAGCGCCCGCCACCGCGGCATGGCCGTGAGCATCTTCACCGCGGGCTACGGCGTGGGCGCCACCCTCGGCGGCATGGGCGCGACCCAGCTGATCCCCGCCTTCGGCTGGCGCTCCGTGTTCCTCACCGGCGGCCTGCTCACCCTCGTGGCGATCGCGCTCGTGCTGGCAGTGCTGCCCGAGTCCGTGGACTACCTCCGCACCCGGCGGCCCGCGGGCGCCGTGCAGAAGCTCGACCGCATCGCCCGTCGCCTGCGCCTCGAGGGGGAGGTCGAGCTCGGCCCCGTCCCGGCGGGCGCCGGCGAGCGGCGGAGCAGCGTGGGCCTGCTGCTCAGCGGCCGCTACCGCACCGCGACCCTCCTGCTGTGGGCGGCCTTCTTCGTCATCATGTTCGGCTTCTACTTCGCCAACTCCTGGACGCCCCGGCTCCTCGTGGAGACCGGGATGACCGAGCAGCAGGGCATCGTCGGCGGGCTCATGCTCACGATGGGCGGCACTTTCGGGTCCCTGCTCTACGGCGCGCTGACCACCAGGTGGGACGAACGGCTGACCCTGATGGCCTTCACGGTGCTCTCCGCGGTGACCCTCGTGCTGTTCATCACCACCACGTCCGTGCCCCTGCTGGCGTTCTCCTCCGGCGTGGTGGTCGGCATGCTCATCAACGGCTGCATCGCCGGGCTCTACACCGTGGCGCCCATGACCTACGAGCCCGGCATCCGGACCACCGGCGTGGGCTGGGGCATCGGGGTCGGCCGGGCCGGGGCGATCCTCGCCCCCATCGCGGTCGGCGCGCTGCTGGACACCGGCTGGACCCCCACGCAGCTCTACGTCGGCGTGGCGGTCGTCGTCGCCCTCGCGGCCCTGGCCCTTGTCCGGCTGCGCCCCTACGAGGAGACCGCCGAGGAGACCGCCGAGGAGGCCGCCGACGCGTCCGCCGCGGGCGCGGCCGGACCGACCGGTGAGCGACCGGGGCTCACCAGCCCCGGGTCCCCGGAGCGCCCTTGAACGGACCGACCACCCGCGAGGTGATCCAGCCCCCGTAGAAACCGCCCTCCTGCGGGAGCACCTGCTCCCCGGCGACGAGGCACCGGTCCATCATCCCGGGCATCAGCGCCACGTGCCCGCGCAGGGACTCGAAGCCCGGCGCGGGGGAGGGGTAGGTCCAGGCCGCCCGCGGCGCGGTGCGGGCCCCGCCCCGGACGTCGAAGTACGCCGCCGCGCCCTTCCACTCGCACCACGAGCTCCCCTCGCACGGGACCAGGGCGCCCTCGGCGAAGGCCTCGCGGGGCAGGTAGTAGGTGGGCGGGTGGCTGGTCTCGAGCACCCGCAGCGCGGCCGTGGTGGAGGCGATGCGCGCACCGCCCAGCCACACCTCCACGTGCTCCCGGGTGGGCTCGGTCCGGGGCGGTCTCGGGTAGTCCCACACGGACTCCTGGCCGGGGCCGGGGGTCTCGGGCCGGGGTCGTCTCATCTGCGCTCCGTCCGGACGCCCGCCCGTCCGCGCCGGCCGGCGCGGTCTTCGGGCGTCACGCAGTGGTGAGTGCTGCATCACTATGCTACGGCGCATGACGACACCCTGGAGTGCTTGCCCCGGAAATCATAAGGTTCTGGGATGCTCATCTCAGGCCTTCTCATCGGCGCCGCCCTCGGGTTCGTCCTCCAGCGCGGCCGCTTCTGCGTCACCGGCGCGTTCCGCGACGTCTGGATCGCGAAGAACACGTGGTGGCTGTCCGCCTTCTTCGTGGCCATCGCCGTCCAGGCGGTCGGCATCTGGGTGCTGAACGCCCTCGGCGTCATCACCCTCGAGGCCTCGGCCTTCCCGTGGCTGGCCACGATCGTGGGCGGCTTCGTCTTCGGCTTCGGCATCGTCCTCGCCGGCGGCTGCGCCACCGGCACCTACTACCGCGCCTCCGAGGGTCTCGTCGGCTCCTGGTTCGCGCTCATCTTCTATGCGCTGTTCGCGACCATCTCCAAGTACGGCCCGCTGGCCGGGACCACCGAGGCCATGCGCGGCGTGACGGTCGGCACCCAGGGCTCGATCCACGAGACCCTCGGCGTCTCCCCGTGGGTGCTCGTGCTGGTCCTCGTCGCCGTCACCGGCCTGTGGGCCCGCCACCACCTCACCAAGCCGCGGATGAAGATGGCCACGCTCCCGCCGGAGCGGACCGGTCTGAACCACCTGCTGTTCGAGAAGGCCTGGAACCCGTTCGCCACCGCCGTGGTCATCGGCGTCATCGCGATCATCGCCTGGCCCGCCAGCTGGGCCACCGGCCGCGAGTCGGGTCTCGGCATCACCACCCCGTCCGCGAACATCGCGAGCTACCTGACCACGGGCGACGTCGAGCTCGTCGACTGGGGCGTGTTCCTGGTCCTGGGCATCCTGATCGGCTCGTTCATCGCGGCCAAGGGCTCGGGCGAGTTCAAGCTCCGCGTCCCCGACGCGCAGACCATCGTCCGCTCCATCGGCGGCGGCGCCCTCATGGGCGTCGGCGCGGCGTGGGCCGGGGGCTGCACCATCGGCAACGCCCTGGTCGCCACCGCCGCGTTCGAGTGGCAGGGCTGGGTCAGCTTCGCCGTCATGATCCTCGGCACCGGCGCGGCCGCCAAGCTCTTCATCGCCCCCCGCAAGACGTCCGCCGCCCCGGGCCGCGTCCCGGCCGGCGTCTGACCCACCGACCCCCAGTCCCAGGAGGCACCATCCATGGCACAGCACATCCTCGAGACCGACGGTCTCGTCTGCCCGTTCCCCGTGGTCGAGGCGAAGGCCGCGATGGCCGAGATGCCCGCCGGCGACGAGCTCGTCATCAACTTCGACTGCACCCAGGGCACCGAGGCCATCCCGCGCTGGGCGGCCGAGAACGGCTACCCCGTCACGCAGTTCAGCAAGCGCGGTGCGGCCGAGTGGTCGATCACCGTGCAGAAGGCCTGATCCCCGGGAGTTCCACGCAGCGGCGGACCCCCGCGACCGAGCATCCTCGGGCGCGGGGGTCCGTCGTCGTCGGTGGGCCCGGTCACACCGGACCCTACTAAAATGAACACCGATCATTTAGAGTGGCAGGCACCGCGTTCTCGCCCGCAGAGAGGAACCACCATGAGCGACGTCCTGCAGAACTACGTCGACGGCGCCTTCGTCGACGCCCACGGCACCGGCCGGATCGACGTGGTCGACCCCACCACCGGCACCACGGTCACCGTCTCCCCGGTCTCCGACGCCACGGACGTGGACCGGGCCTTCGCCGCCGCCCGCGCGGCGTTCCGGAGCTGGAAGCGCACCACGCCGAGCGAGCGGCAGCTCCTGCTGCTCCGGCTCGCGGACGCGCTCGAGGCGCACAGCGACGAGCTCGTCGAGGCCCAGCACCGCAACACCGGCCAGCCGCGGCAGATGATCGCCGACGAGGAGGTCGCCGCCGGCGCCGACAACCTGCGCTTCTTCGCCGGCGCCGCCCGGACCCTCGAGGGCAAGGCCGCGGCGGAGTACCTGGGCGGGCACACCTCCTACGTGCGGCGCGAGCCGGTCGGCGTCGTGGCGCAGGTGACGCCGTGGAACTACCCGCTGCTGATGGCGATCTGGAAGCTCGGCCCCGCGCTGGCCGCCGGCAACACGGTGGTCCTCAAGCCCTCGGACACCACCCCCGGGTCCACCCTCGTCCTGGCCCGGCTCATCGACGGGATCTTCCCGGCCGGCGTGGTCAACGTGCTGCTCGGGGACGGCTCCACGGGCGCGCTCATGACCGGGCACCGGACCCCGGCCATGGTCTCGATCACCGGGTCCGTCCGTGCCGGCCGTGCCGTGGCCCTCGCCGCAGCGCAGAACCTGACGCGCGGGCACCTGGAGCTCGGCGGCAAGGCGCCGGCGGTCGTCTTCGCGGACGCCGACCTGCCCGCCGCGGCCAAGGCGCTCGTGGAGTTCGGCACCTTCAACGCCGGCCAGGACTGCACCGCGGTGACGCGCGTCCTGGTCCAGGACAGCGCCCACGACGAGTTCGTGCGCCTGCTCGCCGCGGCCGCCCGGGACATCGTGACGGGCGACCCGGACGAGTCCAAGAACTTCTACGGCCCGCTCAACAACGCCCGCCACTTCGAGGACGTGTGCCGCAAGCTCGCCGAGCTGCCCGAGCACGCGAGCGTGGTCACCGGCGGAAAGCCGGTGCCGGGCTCCCCCGGCTACTTCTTCGAGCCCACCGTGGTGTCCGGGGTGCGCCAGGACGACGCCCTCGTCCAGGAGGAGACCTTCGGCCCCGTCCTCACCGTGCAGCCCTTCGCCACGGAGGATGAGGCGCTCGAGCTGGCCAACGACGTCGACTACGCCCTCGCCTCGAGCGTGTGGACCACCGACCACGGCACGGCCATGCGGGTCTCCCGCGAGCTCGAGTTCGGGTGCGTCTGGGTCAACACCCACGTCATGCTGGTCTCCGAGATGCCGCACGGCGGGTTCAAGGACTCCGGCTACGGCAAGGACCTCTCGCTCTACTCGGTCGAGGAGTACACCCAGGTCAAGCACGTGATGCACGCCCTGGACGCCTGAGCCGGCGCGGCCGGGGCTCAGTCCTGGCCGGCGGATCCGTCCTGACCGGCGGATCCGTCCTGCCGGCCGGCCCGGTCCCGGGCGGCCGCCAGGCGCAGCCGGAAGCCCTCCAGCATGGCGGTGAGGGCCGCGTCGAAGGCCGCGTCCGCCGCGGCGGTGGCGTCCGCCGGCCGTGCCTGCACGGCGGCGGCGAACACCGGGGCGAGGTCCGCGCGCTCCCCGGGGTCGAAGATGTCGGCGGGCGCCGTCGCGTCGTACGCGGCGCCGAAGACGAGCGACTCGATCGAGACGATCACGTCCACGATGCTGGCGCGCTCCCAGCCCGCGTCCGCGAGCCCGGAGGCCACGGTCTCGTACATCTGCAGGGTGTGCGGGGAGTCGGCGACCGGCTGGACGGCCATGATCGGGATCATGGCCGTGTGCTGGGCGTAGCAGTCCCGGTAGGACCGCGCCCAGCTCTCGAGGGCCCGGTCCCACGGGACGGTGCCGAAGGCGGAGCAGTCGATGCCCTGGTTGATCGCGTCCTGGACCCGGATCAGCACCTCGCGCTTCGACGGCGTGTGGTTGTACAGGGCCGAGGTGGAGACCTTCAGCTCCCGCGCGAGCTCGGTCATCGTCAGGTGCCGGTAGCCCCGGGTGGCCACGATCTTGATCGCGGCCTTCGTGATCCGCTCCTCGGAGAGCACCGGATGGCGCGGGCGACCGCGACGCCGAGGGGCGGGGCCGGCGGGAGCCATGAGCAGATCCTCCTGCGGTCGGGGCATGTGGCGCTTCCTCCTGAGTCTAGGTGCAACGACTTGGTGACGGCTCTTGACGAGCACGGGCCGGAACCCATTTAATGAACCTAATTCATTTTAGTGTGAAGGAGAGCACAGTGACCGATCAACGCACCCTGGGCAGCGAGACCGCGATCGAGCGCGACGTCGTCGTCGTGGGGGCCGGCCCCGCCGGGCTCATGGCCGCCCGCACGCTCGTGGCCGCCGGGCGGACCGTGGCGGTCCTCGAGGCCCGTGACCGCGTGGGTGGGCGCACCTGGTCGAAGACCGTGGACGGCGCGTTCCTGGAGATCGGCGGGCAGTGGATCTCCCCCGACCAGACCGAGCTGCTGGCGCTGGTCGACGAGCTCGGCCTGGAGACCTACCAGCGCTACCGCGAGGGCGAGTCCGTCTACCTGGCGCCGGACGGGACCCGCCACACCTACACCGGCTCGATGTTCCCGGCGGGGGAGTCCACGATCGCCGAGATGGAGAAGCTCATCGCGCTCCTGGACGGGCTCGTGGCCGAGATCGGCGCCACCGAGCCGTGGGCGCACCCGGCGGCCCGGGAGCTGGACACCATCTCCTTCCACCACTGGCTGCGGCAGCACTCCGACGACGAGGCCGCCTGCAGCAACATCGGGATCTTCGTGGCCGGCGGGATGCTCACCAAGCCCGCGCACGCGTTCTCCGTGCTGCAGGCCGTGCTCATGGCCGCCTCCGCCGGGTCCTTCTCGAACCTCGTGGACGAGGACTTCATCCTCGACCGGCGCGTGGTCGGCGGCATGCAGTCCGTCTCGGAGACCATGGCGGCAGAGCTGGGCGAGGACGTCGTCTTCCTTGACACCCCGGTGCGCACGATCCGCTGGGCCGGCGCGGACGGGACCTACGCCGAGCACGTCCCGGGCACCCCGGTGACCGTGTGGTCCGACCGGCTCACAGTGCGGGCGAAGGACGTGGTCGTGGCCGTCCCGCCCAACCTCTACTCCCGGATCTCCTTCGAGCCGCCCCTGCCGCGGCTGCAGCACCAGATGCACCAGCACCAGTCGCTGGGCCTCGTGATCAAGGTGCACGCCGTCTACGAGACGCCCTTCTGGCGGGACAAGGGCCTCTCCGGCACCGGCTTCGGCGCCCACGAGCTCTCCCAGGAGGTCTACGACAACACCAACCACGGGGACCCGCGCGGCACCCTGGTCGGCTTCGTCTCGGACGAGCGGGCCGACGAGCTCTTCGGCCTGCCCGCCGAGGAGCGCCGCCGACTGATCCTCGAGTCCCTCTCCCACTACCTGGGGGAGGAGGCCCTGCACCCGGTGGTCTACTACGAGTCCGACTTCGGCTCCGAGGAGTGGACCCGCGGCGCCTACGCCGCCAGCTACGACCTCGGCGGCCTGCACCGCTACGGCGCCCACCAGCGCACCCCGGTGGGCCCGATCCGCTGGGCCTGCTCCGACCTCGCGGCCGAGGGCTACCAGCACGTCGACGGCGCCCTGCGGCAGGGCCGGCTCGCCGCGGCCGAGGTCCTCGGCGCCGGCTCGCTGACGGGCGCGGAGCGATGACCACCGCCGGGGTGCCGCGCTACGTGGTCGGCTACAGCGGCGACCGGCGCAGCCGGGACGCCGTGCGGCTGGGCGTCGCGCTCGCGCGCGACGTGGGCGCCGAGCTCGAGATCGTCCTCGTGCTGCGCGCGGACGACCCGTACCAGCAGGTCTACCCGCCGGTGGGGGACATCTCGCCCGTGCTCCGCCGGCAGGCCCACCAGTGGCTGCGCGAGGCCGCCGCCCTGGTGCCCGAGGGGATCACGGCCCGCACCCACGTGCGGGAGGCGCGGTCCGTGCCCACCGGCCTGGTCGAGGCCGCCACCGAGCTGGGGGCCGCGATGATCGTGGTCGGCGCCGGGACGGGCGGCGGCCGCTTCACCCTGGGCTCGGTGGTGAACGCGCTGCTGCACAGCTCGCCGGTCCCCGTGGCGCTCGCCCCGCGCCGGTATCCCGGGGACGAGCCGCTGACCCGGGTCTACGCCGCCGTGGGCACCCGCCCCGGGGCGCACCAGGTCATCCGGGAGGCCGCCGAGGCGGTCGAGCG
The DNA here is from genome assembly GCF_049897445.1 of Kocuria sp. LHG3120. Classification (NCBI taxonomy): domain Bacteria; kingdom Bacillati; phylum Actinomycetota; class Actinomycetes; order Micrococcales; family Micrococcaceae; genus Kocuria; species Kocuria sp. LHG3120. The sequence goes on from NZ_JAFCWG010000009.1 coordinate 63,835, forward strand.
CTCCGGCCTGGAGCTGGAGCTCCTCTCGTTCCTCGAGGGCGAGGCCGCGGACCCGGGCGCCACCGAGCAGGCCCGCCGGCGCGTCGAGGAGCACCTGGAGGCCGCAGCGGCCGAGGCCCGCCGGACCGGGCCCGTGACCGTGCGGGTCGCCTCCGGGCGGACCCTCAAGAAGGCCGCGCAGGACGTCGACTGGGCTCCCGGCGGCCTCCTGCTCATCGGCTCGTCCCGCCTCGCCCAGGGGCGGCAGACCTTCCTGGGCACCACCGCAGCACGGCTGCTCAAGCACGTCCCGGTCCCGATGGTCGTGGTCCCACGACCGGCCCGCACGGAGGAGAACTGATCATGAGCGCTTCCGACATCGAGGCGCCGGCACGCTCCGGCACCGACAAGGGCCTGAGCAAGGGCGCCGTGGGGCTGCTCGGCTCCGTGGTCATCGGCGTCTCCTGCATCGCCCCGGCCTACACCCTCTCCGCCGCCCTGGGCCCCACCGCCGCGGAGGTCGGCACCTCCCTGCCGGCGATCTTCCTGGTGGGCTTCATCCCCATGCTGCTCGTGGCCTTCGGCTACCAGCAGCTCAACCGGGCCATGCCGGACTCGGGCACCACCTTCACCTGGGGCTCCAAGGCCTTCGGGCCGTGGCTGGGCTGGATGGGCGGCTGGGGGCTGCTGGCCGCCACCATCCTGGTGCTCTCCAACCTCGCCGGCGTGGCCGTGGACTTCCTCTACCTCGCCCTCGCCCAGATCACCGGCAACGACGCCATCGCCGAGCTCACGCGCAACGTGCCCGTCAACGTGGCCACGTGCCTCGTGTTCGTGGCCCTGGCCGCCTGGATCTCGTACCGCGGGATGGAGACCACCAAGGCGTTCCAGTACGTGCTCGTGGCGTTCCAGGCGGTCGTGCTCCTGTGGTTCTCGATCGCGGCCTTCGGCCACGTGGCCGCCGGCACCGCCTACGAGGGGCTCACCGTGCGCGCCGAGTGGTTCAACCCGTTCGGCGTCGAGTCCTTCTCCGCGTTCGCGGCGGGCGTGTCCCTGTCCGTGTTCATCTACTGGGGCTGGGACGTGGTGCTCACCATCAACGAGGAGACCAAGGGCTCGGCGACCACCCCGGGCAGGGCCGCCCTGACCACCATCTTCGTGATCGTGGCCCTCTACATGACCATCGCCCTCGCGGTGCTCACGTTCTCCGGGGTCTCCGACCAGGGGCTGGGCATGGGCAACGAGGAGATCCAGGAGAACATCTTCGCGGCCCTTGCGGGGCCCGTGATGGGCCCCTTCGCGATCCTGATGTCCCTCGCGGTGCTGTCCTCCTCGGCGGCCTCCCTGCAGTCCACGTTCGTCTCCCCGGCCCGCACGATGCTGGCCATGGGCTACTACGGCGCGCTGCCGGGGAAGTTCGCCCGGGTCACCCCGCGGTTCCAGACCCCGGGCTACGCGACGGTCGCGGCGGCCGTGATCTCCGCGGGCTTCTACGCCGTGATGCGCGTGGTCTCCGAGAACGTCCTCTGGGACACCATCACCACCCTCGGCATGATGGTCTGCTTCTACTACGGGGTCACCGCCCTGGCCTGCGTCTGGTACTTCCGCCGCGAGGCGTTCCGGGGGCCGAAGAACGCGTTCACCAAGTTCCTCGCACCGCTGCTCGGGGGGATCCTGCTGCTCGTGTTCTTCGGGCAGACGGCCTACGACTCGATGGACCCGGACTACGGCTCCGGGTCGCAGATCGGCGGCGTGGGCCTCGTGTTCCTCCTGGGGGTGGGCATCCTGCTGCTAGGCGTCGCGATGATGCTCGTCCAGTACCGGCGCAACCCGGCCTTCTTCCGGGAGCGCTTCGAGACCACCGAGCTGCCGGTCCTGGACTAGCCGTACCGACTCACCAGATGTTGACGCGCTCCTCCGGGGGCAGCCACAGGCCGTCGCCGGGGTGGGTGCCGAAGGTGTCGTGGAACGCGAACATGTTCTGCACCACCCGGTTGCAGCGGAACTCGTCCGGGGCGTGCGGGTCGGTGGCCAGCCGGTTGACCAGCTCCTGCTCCCGGGCGGTCGAGCGCCACAGCGCCGCGTAGGCGTAGAAGAAGCGCTCCGCGCCGGTCAGGCCGTCGAGCACCGGCGCGCTGTCCTGGTCCAGGCCCCGCTCGGCCAGGGACATCCGGTAGGCCACCAGGGCGATCTCCAGCCCGCCCAGGTCCCCGATGTTCTCGCCCACAGTGAAGGCCCCGCTGACGCGGTGCCGGGCCGGGTCCAGCCCGCGCGGCGTGCAGCCGTCGTACTGGGCGACGAGCGCGGCGGTGCGCCGGGCGAACTCCGCCCGGTCCTCGTCCGTCCACCAGTTCTCCAGGTGGCCCCGGGCGTCGTACTTGGCGCCCTGGTCGTCGAAGCCGTGGCCGATCTCGTGGCCGATCACGGAGCCGATCGCGCCGTAGCACACGGCGTCGTCGGCCTCGATGTCGAAGAACGGCGGCTGCAGGATCCCGGCGGGGAAGACCACCTCGTTGAGCACGGGGTGGAAGTAGGCGTTGACCCAGTGGGGGTAGAGGAACCACTCGCCGCGGTCCACGGGGGTGCCCATCTTCCCGACGGTGCGGTCGTGCTCCAGCGCCAGCCCCGCCCGGACGTTGCCGAGCAGGTCCTCGGGGTCCGGCTCCAGGGAGGAGTAGTCCCGCCAGGTCTCCGGGTAGCCGACCTTGACGGTGAACGTGGACAGCTTCTCCAGGGCGCGGGCCCGGGTGGCCCCCGACATCCACTCGAGCCGCGAGATCCGCTCCCGGTACGCGGCCAGCAGGTGCGCCACGAGCTGCTCCACCCGGGCCTTGTGCGCCGGCGGGAACCAGCGGGCCACGTACTCGCGCGCCACGTCGTCGCCGAGGATCCGGGTGACCAGGAACTCGGCCCGCTTCCAGCGCTCGCGGGGGCGGGTGATCCCGGACAGGGCGGTGCTGTAGAAGCGGAAGTTCTCCTCGACGAACGGCCGGGGCAGGAACGGGGCGCGCTTGGACACGATCCGCCACGACTGCCAGATCCGGATCTGCTCCTCGGACCACTCCTGCCACAGCCCGCCCAGCTGCGCCACGAAGGAGGGCTGGCGCACGATGACCCGGTCGAAGATCCCCGCGCCGCGCTCCGGGGCGGTGCCCTCGAGCCACGCCGTCCACGGGAAGCCGGGCGCCATGGCCTCCAGGCCGGCCACGTCCACGGGGTTGTACATCTCCTCGACGTCCCGTGCGGAGACGGTGTCCCAGTGGGCGGCGGCGAGCTGCGTCTCCATGGCGAGCACGGTCGCCGCGGCGTCCCGGGCGGGCACGCCCCAGCGGGCCGGCAGGCCCGCGAGCTCGAGCATCGCCGCGACGTGGGCGGTGAACGCCGTGCGCAGCCGCTCGTGCTGCGGGTCCGTGTAGTAGCTGTCCGTGGGCAGGGACAGCCCGTCCTGACGCAGGAAGAAGGAGTAGCGGGAGGAGTCCCGGGAGTCGTTCTCCACGAAGAAGGACAGCGGCCCGTCCACGCCGGTGCGGTGCAGGGCGGCCGAGGCGCGGGCGAGTCCCTCCCGGCCCCGGGCGGCGTCGAGCACCGCGAGGTCCGGGTCCAGGGCGGCCAGGCCGCGGCGCTCGATCTGCGCCTCGTCGAGGAAGGACCGGTACAGCGCCCCCATCCGCGACCCGGCGGGCGCCTCCTGCACGATCTCGTGCACCCGCTGCGTGTTCCGGTCGGTGAGGATCGCGGAGGCGCCGTCGAACGCACGGTCGTCCGGCAGCTCGTGCGCCTCGATCCAGCCGCCGTTGACGTGGCGGTACAGGTCGTCCTGCGGTCGGACGCCGGGATGGACGTGCTGCAGCTCGAGGCCGGAGTCGGTGGTCACGGGAGCTTCCCCTGTCGTCGTGGCGGGGCGGAGGGCGCGGGGGCGTCCGCCCGGCTCCAGCCTGCGGACGACGGCGCCGCGGCCCGCTTCGCGCGGGCCACGGCGTCCGTGCTGCTCGTCACCCCCGTGCACCGGGGGCGACGACGGGTCAGCTCGCGGCCGGCTCCGGGCTCGCGGACCCTGCCGCCTCGTCGGCGCCCAGCCACTCGGCCTCGAGCTCCTCGAGGGAGCCGTCCTCCTGCATGGCCGCCAGCGTCTCGTTGACCCGCTCCAGCAGGGCCGTGTTGCCGGTCTTGACGGCCAGGCCCAGCTGCTCCCCGGTCTCGATCTCCTCGACCAGCTGCAGCTCGGGGTTGTCCTCGATCGCGGGGCCGGTCACGGAGATGTTGCCGAGCGCGGCCTCGACGTCGTCGGTGTTGAGCCCCTGGATCATCAGCGAGGAGGTCTCGTACTGGACCACGTCCGCCCCGTTGTCCTGGGCGTAGGCCTCCCCGGTGGTGGCCTGCTGCACGCCGATGCGCTTGCCCGCGATGTCCGCCACGGAACGGATGTCCGAGCCGGGCGCGACCAGGAGGGCGAGGTTGTCGTCGAGGTACGGCTCGGAGAAGTCCATCACCGACTCGCGCTCCTCGGTGATCGTCATGCCGGACGCGGCGAGGTCGCACTGGTCGGTGTCCAGCGCGGAGCCCGTCTCGATGGCCTCGAAGGGCGTGGTGATGACGTTCGACTCCACGCCGAGGTCCTGTGCGATCCGGTCGACCAGGTCGATGTCGAAGCCCACGGTCTCGCCGTTCTCGACGTACTCGAACGGGGCGTAGGGGATGTCCGAGCAGACCGTGAGGGTGCCGGAGCTGATCAGGCTCAGCTCGCCCTCGCCGGCGGCCTCCTCGCCCCCTCCGGTGCTCGTGCACGCGCTCAGGGCCAGCGCGGAGACGGCCAGCACGGACAGGGTCGCTGCCCCGTGGAACCTGCTCTTCATGGATCTGTCCTTCCCTCGGGAGGTGGCGGGCCGCCGCCGGCTGCACGGCGTCGTGCCCCGTGCGCGGCCCGCCGGTGAATGTGCCTCAGTGTAGGTGTTCGCGCGTTGCCGGGATGTTGCACACCACTGGTCGGTAGTCAATTCATTGTCCCCACTCCGGGCGACACCTCCGGGGCGGCGCGCCCGGGCGGCCGCGGCGGAGCCGTCCGGCGTCGGCCGTGCTCGGCGGATTCGGCACAATGGCCCCATGACCCGCACCGAGGACCAGCGCCGCAGCGACCGGGGCGCGCGATGACCGCGCCGCAGGCCCCCGCGAGCGTGCGCGTGGACGTGTGGCTGTGGGCGGTGCGCGTGTTCAAGACCCGCTCCGCCGCCACGGCCGCGTGCCGCGCCGGCCACGTGAAGATCGACGGCACCTCGGTCAAGGCCGCCCAGCCGGTGCGGCCCGGCCAGCGGGTGACCGTGCGCCGTCCCGGTCACGAACAGGTCCTGGAGGTGGTGCAGCTGCTGACCAAGCGCGTCGGGGCGCCCGTCGCCGCGAAGGCCTACGTCGACCACAGCCCGCCCCCGCCCCCGGCGCTGCACGCCGCGGTCCCGCGGCGGGACCGGGGCACCGGGCGGCCCACCAAGAAGGACCGCCGGGAGATGGACCGCCTCCGGGGGCTGTGACGGCGTCCGCGCGGCGTTCCGTGCGCGCTCCCAGGAAGGCGCAGAATAATCCGCACTGCACGTGTGCCGTGGGTCACCCCGCCGTCCGGCGGTCCGACCCGCGGCCGGAACCCGAGGAGTTCGACCCATGGCACTGCTGGACACATCGGTGTGGACCGGAAAGATCTACGTCAACGGATGGCGCGACGGCCGCGGCGGCACCGAGGACGTCACGAACCCGTCGACGGACGAGACGCTGGGGCAGATCGGCTTCGCCTCCCCCGAGGACGTGTACGAGGCGGCCGAGAAGGCCGCAGCGGCCCAGAAGGAGTGGGCGGCGCTGAAGCCCTCCGAGCGCGCCGCGGTGCTGCGTCGCGCCGGCCTGCTGTTCGAGGAGCACGCCGAGGAGGTCATGGACTGGGTGGTCCGGGAGACCGGGGCGATCCAGCCCAAGGCCGGGCTGGAGGCCTCGGTTGCGGCCGCGGAGTGCTACGAGTCCTCGGCGCTGCCGAGCCACCCGCACGGGGAGTATCTGCCCTCCGACGCCCCGCACTGGTCGCTGTCCCGCCGGGTGCCGGTCGGGGTGGTCTCCGTGATCTCGCCGTTCAACTTCCCGCTGATCCTCTCGATCCGCTCCGTGGCCCCCGCCCTGGCCCTGGGCAACGCGGTGCTGCTCAAGCCGGACCCCCGCACCTCGGTCACCGGCGGCGCGCTCATCATGCGCGTCTTCGAGGAGGCCGGGCTGCCGCCCGGCGTCCTGCAGCTGCTGCCCGGCGGCGGTGACGTCGGGGCCGCCACGGTCGAGGCCCCGCACGTGAACGTCGTGTCCTTCACCGGGTCCACGGCCGCCGGCCGGCACGTGGGCGCCGCGGCGGCGCAGCACCTCAAGCGCGCCCACCTCGAGCTGGGCGGCAACAACGTGGTCATCGTCCTGCCCGGCGCGGACGTGGACCTGGCCGCGGGGGTCGGGGCGATGGGCTCCTTCTTCCACCAGGGACAGATCTGCATGACCACCGGGCGCCACCTGGTGCACGAGGACCTGCACGACGAGTACGTGGACAAGCTCGCGGCGAAGGCGGAGGCCCTGGTGGTCGGGGACCCCTCCGGCGGACCCGTGCACCTCGGCCCGATCATCGACGAGCGCCAGCTCAAGGCCATCGACGCGATCGTGCAGGAGACCGCCATCGCCGGCGCCCGGGTGGTGGCCGGGGGGTCCCACGAGGGCCTGTTCTACCGGCCCACGGTGCTCTCCGAGCTGACCCACGAGATGACGGCCTGGAAGGACGAGATCTTCGGGCCGGTGGCGCCCGTGATGAAGGTGTCCAGTGCGGAGGAGGCGGTGGAGTTCGCCAACGCCTCCGAGTACGGGCTCTCGGTGTCCATCGTCGGGGACGTCGGCGAGGCCATGAAGATCGCCGACAGGATCCGCTCCGGCAAGATCCACATCAACGAGATGACGGTCGCCGACGAGGCCAACGCCCCCTTCGGCGGCATGGGCGCCTCCGGCACCGGCTCCCGGTTCGGCGGGCCGACCGCCAACATCGACGCGTTCACCGAGACGCAGTGGATCACGATCAGCCCGGACGTCCCGCACTACCCCTTCTGAGCACCGCCGCTCCCGGGCCGCGTCCCGTCCGGGGGTGCGCCGCGGGGGGCGGGAGGTCGTCGGTAGCCTGGACCGGTGACGACGACCTCCCGCCCCCGCGGCCTCAACCGGCAGATCCTGGCCCTGGCCGTCCCCGCCTTCGGGGCGCTCGTGGCCGAGCCGCTGTTCCTGCTGGCGGACTCCGCGATCGTCGGCCACCTCGGCACCCCCCAGCTCGCCGGCGTGGGCGTGGCCGCGGCCGTCCTGCAGACGGTCGTGGGGCTCATGGTCTTCCTCGCCTACAGCACCACCCCTGCGGTGGCCCGGCACCTCGGTGCGGGCCGGCTCCAGGAGGCCGTGGCGGTGGGCCGGGACGGGCTGTGGGTGGCCGCGGGGTTCGGCCTGCTCCTGTCCGCGGCGGGCTGGGCGCTGGGCCGGCCGCTGCTGGCGCTGATGGGCGCGCGCGGCGAGGTCCTGGAGCACGCCGTCGTCTACCTGCACTGGTCCCTGCCCGGACTGACCGCCATGCTCCTGGTGCTCGCGGCCACCGGTGTGCTCCGCGGCCTCCAGGACACCAGGACCCCGCTGCTCATCGCCGGGGTCGGGGCCGCGGCCAACGCGGGGCTCAACCTCCTGCTCGTGCACGGGGCGGGCCTGGGGGTGGCCGGCGCGGCGATCGGCACGAGCGCCGTGCAGTGGGCCATGGCGCTGGCGTACCTGCGGATCCTCCGCCGGCTCGCCCGCGAGCACGGCGTGGGGCCCGCGACCACGTGGCCCCGGCTGCGCTCGCACCTCACGGTGGGCTCCTGGCTCATGCTGCGCACCGTCTCCCTGCGGGTCGCGATCCTCGCGACCGTCCTGGTGGTCACGGGACAGGGCGCCCAGAACCTCGCCGCGCACCAGCTCGTGATGACGTTCTTCAACTTCCTGGCCTACGCCCTCGACGCCCTCGCCATCGCGGCGCAGGCGCTGCTGGGCCGGGACATGGGGGCGCGGGACGTGACCGACCCCGTGCAGCGGCGGGCGGTCCGGGCTCTCATGAACCGGCTGGTCCTGTGGGGGCTCGGCTTCGGCGTGGTCACGGGCCTCCTGGTGGCCCTGGTCGGCACCCGGCTGGGGTTCCTGCTCAGCCCCGATCCCGCGGTGCAGGCCCTGTTCGCGGCGGCCCTGCTGGTGGTGGCGGTCGGCCAGCCGCTGGCCGCGTACGTCTTCGTCCTGGACGGGGTGCTCATCGGGGCCGGGGACGCCCGCTACCTCGCGGTGGCCGGAGTGCTCAACCTGGCGGTCTACGCCCCGCTGCTGCTGCTCGTGGCGCACTCCGCCGGGACGGGGACCGGAGGGTTCGTGTGGCTGTGGACCGCCTACGCCGGCGGCTACCTGGGGGCCCGGGCCCTGACCCTGGGGCTGCGGGCCCGCGGCGACTCCTGGCTGCTCCGGAACGCACGGTAACAACCCGGAGCGCACCCGGTGTTGTGGGGCGGATCACCTACGATGCAGACATGAACAGTGATCCTCGCGCAGAGAACCAGCCCACCGCCGACTCCGGGCACAACGTCGTGCTCGTCGGCATCGACGGATCCGACCAGGCCCGCCACGCGCTCGAGCGCGCCCTCGAGGAGGCCCGCGCCCAGGACCTGACCGTGCGCCTGCTCGGCGCCTATCCGGTCATCGGGGTCGGGGACCCCGGCCTCGAGATGCGGTTCACCGAGGCCGTGATGAAGGAGAACGCCGGCCACCTGGCCGAGGCCCGGCAGACCGTGGAGCAGGCGGGGCTGCCCGTCGAGGTCGTGGAGGCGGGCGGGGACGCCGCCAAGGCCGTCGTGGAGCAGTCGGGCGAGGCCGCGCTCGTGGTCATGGGCAAGCGCGGCCGCGGCGGCGCGCTGCGCGGCCGGCTGGGCTCGGTGTCCGCGGCGGTCGCCGCGCACGCGAAGTGCCCGGTGATCATCGTCCCCGAGGCCGCCGAGAGCCGGAGCCCCGAACGGCACCCCGAGCGGCGCGGCGGCAGCGCGGGCGACTTCGCGCTCGAGGCCGACGGGCCGGTCAAGGCCGACCAGATCGACTTCACCGGCCGGGTGGTCGTGGGCCTGGACGCCCTCGGCTCCCGCAGCCCGGCGCTGGGCAAGGCCGTGGCCTACGCCCAGGAGCACGGCAAGGCCCTGGCGCTGGTCTCCGTGAACGGGGCCCTGTCCGGCACGCCCTCCTGGTTCCAGGACGAGTTCAACCAGGCCCGGTACTTCCACGAGGCGGACCAGAAGCTCACCCAGATCTCCGACGAGATCGCCGCGCAGCACCCCGAGCTGACGGTCGAGCACCACATCTTCGTGGGCCGGCCCGCCCGCATCCTGATGAACGCCACGCACTCCGCGGACATGGTCGTGGTGGGCTCCCGCGGCATCGGCGGCTTCCGGGGGCTGCTGCTCGGCTCGGTCTCCCAGGCGGTGCTGGAGAACGCCACCGGCCCGGTCATGGTGGTGCCCGCGCACCGCCCCTGAGCACCCCACCCCCACGGCGAGACCAGGAGGCGGCACCCCATGCCGGAACAGATCGTCGTCGGCTACGACGGCTCCGAGAACAGCGAACGGGCCCTGGACTGGGCGATCCAGGAGGCCGGCACCCTCGCCGGCGAGCTCAGGGTGGTGGTCTCCATGGGCCGGCCCGTCGCCGTGGACCCCAGTCTCTACGGGCCGTTCCTGGAGGCGATCGAGGAGGAGGCGGACAAGGTCGCCGCCGCCGCCGTCACCCGGGCCCGGGACGCCGGCGTCACCGCGGTCGCGGTCGTCGAGCGCGGTGACGCGGCCGGGGTGCTGGTGCACGAGTCGGAGGACGCCGCGTCCCTGGTGCTCGGCCGCCGGGGCCGGCGCGGGGTGCGCGGCCGCCTCGGATCGGTCACGGCCGCGGCGGCGGCGCACGCGAAGTGCCCCGTGATCGTCCTCCCGGACCGCTGGGACCCGCGGGCACGGGACGCCCGCGGGGCGACCGGCCCCTTCGCGGGCCGCGTGGTGGTCGGCGTGGACCGGCTCGGCCGGGACAACCCGGCCGTCCTGGCGGCCGGGCGGTACGCCGCACGGCACGGCGCGGGCCTGGCGCTGGTCACCGTGGTGCCGGAGGCGCTGAGCATGCCGACGGGCTCCGCGGACCTGGACCGGGCCGTGCGCGAGCAGCTCACCGAGCCCGCCCAGTCCCTCGTGGACCAGGTGGCGGAGTCGGTCCGGGAGGACCACCCGGAGCTGGACGTCGAGACGTTCGTCTTCTCCGGCCAGCCGGCGGACCAGCTCGTGGAGGCCGGGCGGTCGGCGGAGCTCGTGGTGGTCGGCAGCCGCGGCTACGGCGGGTTCCGCGGGCTGCTCATGGGCTCCGTCTCCCAGGCCGTGCTGCAGGAGGGCGAGGGCCCCGTGATGGTGGTCCCGGCCCGCCGGAAGAGCTGACCCGTCCGCCCGCAGGAGGAGACCCCGCCCGTCCAGGACCGGGGGCTCCTCCTGCGGGCGGATCCGCCGAGCGGTGCCGGCGGGCCATCCTGGGGACGAGCCCGCGGAGCGCCCGCGGACGGACGGGAGCACACCGTGGACCGCAGAGCACTCGCCGCGACCGCCCTGGCCCTCGCCGCGCTCACCGGGTGCTCGGGGGGGGGGCGGAGGACCCGGTGGAGGTCCCCGCCCGGCCGGCCGGGTCCAACGTCCTGGACTCCGCCGGCGTCCTGACGGACGCGCAGGAGCAGCAGCTCGACGCCCTGATCGAGGACCGCGGGGCCGGCACGGACGCGGCACGCGTCGCCGTGCTCACGGTGGAGGAGGCGACCGGGTCGATCGAGGACTACGCCCGCGAGGTCGCCACCGCCTGGGAGGTGGGCGACGCCGGGGCGGACAACGGCGTGCTCGTGGTCGCCGCCACCGGGGACCGGGAGCTGCGCATCGAGACCGCGGACGGGGTGCGCGAGCGGTTCTCGGACGACGAGGCGGAACGCGTGGTGGAGGACGTGCTGGCGCCGGCCTTCGCGGACGAGCGCTACGCGCAGGGCCTCGGCGAGGCCGTCGAGCAGATCCACGTCTACGCGCAGGGCGGGGAGCCGCCGCGGGAGCCCTTCGACTGGGCCCTGCTCGGCTGGGTCGCGGGCGGCTTCGGCCTGGTCGGCGTGCTGGTGGCGTGGTGGATCGCCGCGGACCTCCGCCGCCGGCGCCGGATCGCCGACGAGGAGCTGCGGGCGGCCCGGCAGCGCGACCCGGAGCTGCGGCTCACCGAGGAGCAGCACGCGGCGTACCGGACGTACCGCTACCACCACCGCAAGCCGGACGCCGTCACGAACCCGGCCGTGTGGCTCCCGCTCTACCTGGCCAACCCGGGGCTGTACTCCGGCGGCTCGGGCGGCGGCACGAGCGGTGACGGGCAGGGCGGCTCCTCGTTCGGCGGGGGCGGCGGCTTCACCGGCGGCGGGGCGTCCGGCAGCTACTGAGCCGCCCCGCACGGGGCGGGGCGGCTCAGGCGGGGAGTCCGCGCCGGGCGGCCACGAGGGAGAGCAGGTGCCGGTGCACCGTGGTCTCCCCGGTCAGCTCGGGGTGGAACGAGATGCCGACGACGGCGCCGCTCGCCACCGCGACCACCTCGCCCCGGTGCCGGGCGAGGACCTCGACGCCCTCGCCGACGCGGGTCACCGCGGGGGCGCGGATGAAGGCCGCGCGCACCACGTCCCCGCCGCGGCCCCACGCGAGCACGACCTCCTCGGAGGCCGTCTGGGGTCCGAACGCGTTGCGGGCCACGGTGACGTCCAGGACCTCGAGGGTCTGCTGGCCGGGGGCGGGGTCCTCGATGCCGGACGCGAGCAGGATGAGGCCGGCGCACGTGCCCAGCGTGGGCAGGCCGCCGAGCACGGCGTCCCGCAGCGGCTCCCGCAGCCCGAACAGGCGCAGCAGCCGGTCCACGGTGGAGGACTCCCCGCCGGGCAGGACGATCGCGTCCAGCCCGGCGAGCTGCTCGGCCGTCTTCACGAGCACGGGCTCGGCGCCCAGCTCCCGCAGCATCGCGGCGTGCTCGGCGACCCCGCCCTGGAGGGCGAGGACGCCCACGCGGGGCGCGGAACTCACCAGCCGCGCTCCGCGAGCCGGTGCGGGGCCGGGAGGTCGCCCACGTTGATGCCGACCATCGCCTCGCCGAGCCCGCGGGAGGCCTCGGCGATCTTCTCGGGGTCGTCGAAGTAGGCGGTGGCCTTCACGATGGCCTGCGCCCGGGCCGCGGGGTTGCCGGACTTGAAGATCCCGGAGCCCACGAACACGCCGTCGGCACCGAGCTGCATCATCATGGCGGCGTCCGCGGGGGTGGCCACGCCGCCGGCGGTGAACAGCACGACCGGCAGCTTCCCGGTGCGGGCGACCTCGAGGACGATGTCGTAGGAGGCCGCGAGCTCCTTCGCCTTCACGTAGAGGGCGTCGGGGGAGATCCGGTAGAGGGCCTGCAGCTCGGCGATCTGCCCGCGGATGGTGCGGATGTGCTTGGTGGCCTCTGAGACGTCGCCGGTGCCGGCCTCGCCCTTGGAGCGGATCATCGCGGCGCCCTCGGCGAGCCGGCGCAGGGCCTCGCCCAGGTTGGTGGCCCCGCACACGAACGGGACGGTGAAGCGCTGCTTGTCGATGTGGTTGACGTAGTCGGCGGGGGAGAGGACCTCGGACTCGTCGATGTAGTCGACCTTCAGGTGCTCGAGCACCTGCGCTTCCACGAAGTGGCCGATGCGCACCTTCGCCATGACGGGGATGGAGACGGCGGCCTGGATGCCCTCGATCAGGTCGGGGTCGGACATGCGGGCCACGCCGCCCTGGGCGCGGATGTCGGCCGGCACGCGCTCGAGGGCCATCACGGCCACGGCGCCGGCGTCCTCGGCGATGCGGGCCTGCTCGGCGGTGACGACGTCCATGATGACGCCGCCCTTGAGCATGTCGGCGAGGCCGCGCTTGACGAGCGGGGAGCCGGTCAGCGGGGTCGCGTCCGAGGCGGTGGGGCGGGTGGTGCCGCCGGCGGGGTTCTGGGCATGGGCAGTCTGCAGATCGGTCATGGAGTCCATCCTGCGGCCGGAAGTGGTCCACCGACAGGTCCACCATCGATAGAATCTGTTGGACCACAGGAGTTCCGAGGGAGAGGAGCGGACCGTGCGGCACCCCCACGACGTCGAGCTGCCCGTGCGCGTCGACCGGGCCGATCCCGCGCCGCTGCCCGCCCAGCTCGTCCAGCAGCTGCGGGAGCTGGTGGTCTCCGGGACCCTGCGCCCGGGGGACGCGCTGCCCTCCACCCGTGGGCTCGCCGCCCGGCTGGGGATCTCGCGGGGCTCCGTGGTCACCGCCTACGACCAGCTCCACGGCGAGGGCTATCTGCACGCGACCAACGGCGCCACGGTGGTCCACCCCGACCTGGCCCGCTCCCGCACGGAGCCCCCGGCGGCCCGGCCCGGCCCCCGCCCGGCCGCGGCGCCGCGGCGCCGGACCCGGGAGCGGCCCATGATCGACCTCACGCCCGGCCGGCCCGACACCGGACGGCTGGCCACCCCGCAGTGGCGCGCCGCGTGGCGGGACGCCGCGGCCGCCGCCGGCACGGGGGCGCCCCCGCCCCAGGGCTCGGAGCCGCTGCGCGAGCAGATCGCCGAGCACCTGCGGCTGATGCGCGGCGTGGTCCGGGACCCCGAGGACCTCTTCGTCACGGCGGGCGCGCGGGACGGGCTCCAGCTGCTGCTCGCGGTGCTCGGCGGCCACGCGGGCCGCGGGCTGCGCGTCGCCGTCGAGGACCCCGGCTACCCCTCGCTGCGCCGGGTGCCGGAGCGGCTCGGCCACGAGGTGCTGCCGGTGCCGATCGACGACCAGGGCCTCGACCCCGCCCGGCTGCCGTCCGGGGCGTGGGCCGGCCCGGGGGAGTGGGAGATCGAGCGGCCCCCGGACGCCGTGATCGTCACCCCCAGCCACCAGTACCCCCTCGGGGCGTCGATGCCCGCCGCCCGCCGGCTCGAGCTGCTCGGCTGGGCGCGCGCCCACGACGCGCTGATCGTGGAGGACGACTACGACTCCGAGCTGCGCTACGTGGGCGAGCCGCTGCCCGCGCTGTCCTCCCTCGAACACGCCCCGGGCGCCGTCCCGGAGCCCCCCGCCCCCGGCCGGCTGCTCGGCGACGGCGGCCACGTGGCCACGCTGGGCTCGTTCACCAAGGTCCTCGCGCCCGGGCTGGGGGTCGGCTACCTGCTGGCCCCGCCCGCCCTCCGGGAGGACCTGCTGCGGCTGCGCACGGACCTCGGCAACCCGGCCTCCGCGGTCGCCCAGGACGCCATGGCCCGTTTCCTGGCCGACGGCGGCCTGCGCCGGCACACCGCCCGGATGCGGCGGGAGTACCGGCGCCGGCGGGACCTGCTCACCGCGGCCCTCGCCGGGGTCCACGGGGTGCGGGCCGTGCCCATGGACGGGGGGCTGCACGCCGTCCTCGAGTTCACCGGGGAGGTGCCCCTGGCGGAGCAGGACGTCGTGGATCGGGCCGCGGCCGCGGGCGTGCGGGTGGCGGCGCTGGGCTCGTACTGGGCGCACGGCGCGGGGGGCGGCCGCCGCGGCGTCGTCGTCGGCTTCGGCGCCACCGGTGCCGCCCCGGAGGGGGACGCCCTGCCGGACGCCCTCGCGGTCCTGGCCCGGGTGCTCTCGGCGCCCGGCCCCGCACGCGGTCGCTAGACTGGCCGGTGCCCCGGGGGTCTCCCCGCCGGGGCCCTCCCGCGAGCACGCTCCCGAAAGGCGCACCGTGAACCCCGACCCGAGCACCGGCATCCACCGCGACCTGTTCGCGCCCACGCTGCTGCGCGCGCTCGTGGCGCTGGTGTTCGGCGCCGTGACCGTGTTCTGGCAGGAGCCGACGCTGCCCGTGGTGGCCTGGGGCGTGGGGCTGTACCTCGTGCTCACCGGCGCGGCGAGCGTACTCCTGCAGCTGCGCCTCAACGGCAACGACCACGTGGACATGGGCCCCACCCGGCAGATCCCGCAGTCCTACGGCGTGCTGTACCTCCTGGGCGGGGTCTTCACGATCCTCGGCGCCGACACCCCCGCGTGGCTCGTGGTCTACGCGGCGTCCATCATGGGCCTGGCCGGGCTCACGGAGCTGGCGCTCGGGCTGAAGTTCCGCACGACCTTCCCGCTGGGCCGCGACTGGACCATCGCCGGGCTGGTCACGGTCCTCGCCGCCACCGGTCTCGTGCTCGTGGTGGACCTCGGCCCCAAGGCGCTCTTCGGGGTGGTGGGGGCCGCCGCGGTGGTCATCGGCGTCACCCACCTGCTGGCCGCCCTCACGCTCCGGCACGAGGACCGCCGGGGACGGGCCCCCGCCGGGACCGCGTAGACTGGGCTACCGCACGGCAGGCCCCGGCCCCGCCGGGGACATCAGCTCACGAGGAGGACCAGTGGCACAGCGCAAGGGCTCGAGAGGCGGCTTCCGGGCCGACGTCAAGGGCCCCCTGATCCTGTCCGCCGTGCTCGCGGCGATCGCGTTCGTCGCCGTGGGCATCTTCGCCAGCGGCGGCACGGACAACGCCCTGCGCCTGGACCTCGCCTTCATCGCCGCCGGCATCGCGTTCATCGTGACGCTCGTGATCAGCGCCACGCTGATGATCGTGGAGAAGCCCAACGACCCCCACCTCGGCGCGGGCACGGGCGTCAACCGCTCCTCGGCCAAGCTCTACGCCGAGGCCCGGGCCCGGCGGCAGGCCGCCGCGCGGCCCCCCGGCGAGGCCGAGTTCGGCCAGCGCGTCCGGCCCGACACCGAGGGCGAAGACCTCCTCGGCCGCCGCCCCGCCGACGGCTCCGCCCCGGCGGACGGCCCGGACGACGACGGCCCCGCCCCGCGCGCCTGAGCATCCCGCCCGCCTGAGCATCCCGCCCGCCTGAGGCCCCCGAACGAGCCGGACCCCGCTCGCCCGGGGGTCCCGCTCGTTCCGGGGCCCTGCGCGCTCCGCGCCCGCTCCCGGGAGGGGCCCGCTCCGGTGGACAGCCCTGTCGCGTCCGGCCGGGCGCTGGGTAGATTGGGACGGCACCTGAGCAGCAGGGCCCGAACCCGCGCCCTGCTCGAGACCGGACGACGGGAACCAGCATGAGCCAGCAGCCGGAACCGCCCACCGAGGGCGACGAGGAGTTCGAGCGCAAGGTCCAGCAGCGGATGGCCGACCAGCAGGAGGACGGCGCCGACGAGGACCCCACGGACGTGGCCCAGGAGGACCACAAGTCCGAGGTGCCCGAGCTCGAGGAGAACGAGGAGAGCCCGGTCGACCCGGGCTCCGTCTGACCCCGGACCAGCGCCTGACACAACGCACGACGCCCCGGGAAGGGCCGATGGTCCTTCCCGGGGCGTCGTCGTGTCCGGCGGGCTCAGCGGCCGAAGCTCCGCAGCCGCAGAGAGTTCAGCACCACGAACACGGAGCTGAAGGCCATGGCGGCACCCGCGATCACGGGGTTAAGCAGCCCCGCGGCGGCCACGGGGATGGCCACCGTGTTGTAGGCGAAGGCCCAGAACAGGTTCGACTTGATGATCGACAGGGTCCGGCGGGACAGGGCGATGGCCGTGGGCACCGACCCGACGTCGCTGCGCACCACCGTGATGTCCGCGGCCTCGATCGCCGCGTCCGTGCCGGCGCCCATCGCGATCCCGAGGTCGGCCTGCGCCAGGGCCGCGGCGTCGTTGACCCCGTCGCCCACCATGGCGACCACGCGGCCGTCGTCCTGGAGGTCGCGGACCACCGCGACCTTGCCCTCCGGGCTGACGTCGGCCACGACGTCCTCGGCGGCGATGCCCGCCTCCGCGGCGACGGCCCGGGCCACGGGCTCGTTGTCGCCAGTCAGCAGCATGGGCCGCAGGCCCAGCTCCTTGAGCCGGGCGACCGCCTCGCGGGCGTCGTCCTTGACGGTGTCGCGCAGGTCGACGAAGCCGACGAGGGCCCCGTCGACGGCCACGAGGATCGTGGTGAACCCGCCCTCCTGGGCGCGGCGCAGCGCGTCGAGCTGGGCGCCGTCCAGGCGCACGCCGTTCTCGGACAGCCACGTGGTGCGCCCGACCACCACCGAGCGGGAGTGCATCCCGTCCGCCACGTGCGCGCGGACGCCGCCGCCGGGGGCCGAGACGAACCCGGAGACCGGGAACCGGTGCGGGGTGGCCGCGGCCACCGCCCGCGCGATGGGGTGCTCGGAGTGCTGCTCCACGGTGGCCGCGAGGTCCAGCACCTGGTCCCGGGAGTACCCGGACACGGGCGTCACGGCCGCCACGGAGAGCTGCCCGCTCGTGACGGTGCCCGTCTTGTCCAGCACCACGGTGTCCACGGTGCGGGTGTCCTCGAGCACCTCGGCGCCCTTGATCAGGATGCCCAGCTGCGCGCCGCGCCCCGTGCCGGTGAGCAGGGCCGTGGGGGTGGCCAGGCCGAGGGCGCAGGGGCAGGCGATCACGAGCACGGAGACCGCGGCCACGAAGGACGCGTTCACGTCCCCGGTCAGCAGGAGCCAGCCGGCCAGCGTGGCGAGGGCGATCACCAGGACGACCGGGACGAAGACCCCGGAGATCCGGTCGGCCAGCCGTGCCACGGGGGCCTTGCTCGCCTGCGCCCGGGACACCATCCGGCCCATCTGGGCCAGGGTGGTGTCGGCGCCCACGCGGGTCGCCTCGACCAGCAGCCGGCCGTTGGTGTTGATCGTGGCGCCGGTGACGGTGTCGCCGACCTCCACCTCCACCGGGAGGGACTCGCCGGTGAGCAGGGACGTGTCCACGGCCGCGCGGCCGTCCACGACCACGCCGTCGGCGGCGATCTTCTCGCCGGGGCGCACGACGACCAGGTCCCCCGGGCGCAGCTGCTCCGCGGGCACGCTCGTCTCCACACCGTCCCGCAGGACCACCGCGTCCTTCGCGCCGAGCTCCAGCAGCGCGCGCAGCGCCTCGCCGGAGCGGGCCTTCGCCCGGGCCTCCAGGTAGCGGCCCAGCAGCAGGAATGCGGTGACCAGGGCGCCGGTCTCGAAGTAGAGCTGGTGCCCGCTCATGTCCATCGCGTGGCCGAGCATCGCGCCGGCCGTCATGCCGGGCTCGCGCAGCAGGTTCCACAGCGAGAACAGGTACGCGGCGGACACGCCCAGGGACACGAGGGTGTCCATGGTGGAGGTCAGGTGCCGGGCGTTGACCGCCGCCGAGCGGTGGAACGGCCACGCGGCCCACGTCACGACCGGCAGGCTCAGGGCCGCGACCACCCAGCCCCAGTGCGGGAACTGGAAGCCGGGCAGCATCGAGATCACGAACACCGGGAGGGAGAGCGCGGCCGCCACGAGGAGGCGCCGGCGCAGGGACTCGGGCGAGCGCAGCGAGGACGCCTCGCGCCCGGCGACCCGGGCCATGGCGTCGGAGCCGTCCGGGCCGCCGGCGTCGTCGCCCCCGGGCGCGTTCTTGAGGACGGCCCCGTACCCGGCCTTCTCGACCGTCTCGACGACCTGCTGGTCGCTCACGCCCGCGGGGACGTGGACGGTGGCGGTCTCGAGGGCGAGGTTGACGGAGGCGTCGACGCCGTCGAGCCGGCCCAGCTTCTTCTCGACCCGGCTGACGCACGAGGAGCACGTCATGCCCGTGATCTCGAGCTCGAGGGTGCGCAGATGCCCGGCGACCTCGGTGGGGACGGGCGTGCGGGTCTCAGGCAACGGTGTACCCCGCTTCCTCGACGGCCTCCTCGATCTCGGCCGCCGACAGCTCGCGGGTGGACGTCACGACCACGGGGGAGACCCCGCCGGCCACGAGGTCGACGTCGACGGACTCGACGCCCTCCAGCTCGGTGAGCTCCTCGGTGACGGACCTGACGCAGTGGCCGCAGGTCATTCCGGAAACGTTGACGGTGGTCTGCACGATGGGCTCCTCGGGGTTTCGGTGGGGTGGTTCAGCGGGGTGGGTCAGCTCTTGAGCAGGCGCGCGATGGCCGCGGACGCCTCCTGGAGCTTGTCGTCGACACTCGTGACGTCCCCGGACTCCTGGGCGGCCTCGACGGCGCCCACGACGCAGTGGCTCAGGTGCTCGTCCAGCAGGCCCAGGCTCACGGCCTTGAGGGCTGACTGGATCGCGGAGATCTGGGTGAGGACGTCGATGCAGTACTTGTCCTCCTCGACCATCCGGTGGATGCCCCGGACCTGGCCCTCGATGCGCCGCAGGCGCTTGAGGTACGCGTCCTTGTCCTGGGTGTACCCGTGCGGCGGGGTCTGGGTCATGGGTCCTCCTCGGTCGTCCTGCAACCACTGTATACCCCTTGGGGGTATAGCTCAAGCGGCCGGTCCGCCGCGGCCCGGCGATGTGCCAATCTTGAGGCATGGCTTCACTGATCGAGGACTACGCCCTGCTCTCGAACATGCGCACGGGTCCGCTCGTCTCCCGCACCGGGTCCATCGACTGGCTGTGCGCGCCCCGGTTCGACTCCCCCTCGGTCTTCGGCGCCCTGCTCGGGGAGCCCGACCACGGGCGGTGGCTGCTCGCCCCCGCCTGCACGGTCGCGGAGGGGGCCGACGGCGAGGTCCTCGACGAGGAGGACAGCGGCGCCCAGGTCGCCGAGCGGTTCTACGTGGAGAACACGTTCGTGCTGCAGACCGTGTGGGTCACCGACTCGGGGTCCGTGCGCGTGACCGATTTCCTCCCGCTGACCTCCCGCACGGACGTGGTCCGCCGCGTCGAGGGCCTCACCGGCGAGGTCGAGATGTACCACGAGCTGCGGGTGCGCTTCGGCTACGGCGCCGTGGTCCCCTGGGTCAGCCGCTTCGAGGGGGAGGAGGACCCCGGCGGCGGCGACCCCGCGCCCCCCATGCTCGTGGCCATGGCCGGCCCGGACGCCCTCGTCCTGCGCGGTGAGCCCCTCCCCGAGTCCACGGACGACGACGACGAGCGCCGCCACCGCGGGACCTTCACCGTCTCCGCCGGCCAGGCACGGGACTTCGTCCTCACGCACTTCCCGTCCCACCGCACGCCCCCGGCGCCGGTCGACGTCAACGAGCAGCTCACCCGGACCGTGGAGCTGTGGCAGGACTGGTCCGGGCTGTACTCCCCGCCGGCCGTCGGGGAGGACGAGCCCGTGCACATCGTCCCGGTCCGCGGCCACGCCGTGGCCCGGCGCTCGGACGTGGTCCGGCGCTCGCTGCTCGTGGTGCGGGCGCTGATGCACCAGGAGACGGGCGGGCTCGTGGCCGCCCCCACCACGTCCCTGCCGGACGTGGTGGGCGGGGAGCGCAACTGGGATCACCGCTTCGCCTGGCTGCGGGACGCCGCGATGGCCCTCGAGGTCATGCTCGACCACGACCACGACCGCGAGGCCGCCCAGCTGCGCAACTGGCTCCTGCGCGCCGTGGCGGGCGACCCGCACGACCTGCAGAACATCTACGGGGTCGCGGGGGAGCGCCGCGGGCGCGAGCACCAGCTCGACCTGCCCGGCTACGAGCGCTCCCGGCCGGTCCGCGAGGGCAACGGCGCCGCGGGCCAGCACCAGTCGGACGCCGTGGGGCACGTCATGGTGGTGTTCGAGAAGCTCCGCCGGCGCGGCGCCGTGGAGGACCACCTCTCCTGGCCCCTGCAGCAGGCGATGCTGCGCTCGGTCGTGGAGAACTACGAGGTCACGGACCAGGGCCTCTGGGAGATGCGCGGCGAACGGCAGTACTACACGCACTCGCGCGTGCTGATGTGGGCGGCGCTCCAGTGCGGCGTGGACGCCGTGCGCGTGCACGGCCTGCCCGGCGACGCGCAGCTGTGGGAGCAGCTGCGGGACGCCCTCGCGGAGGAGATCTGGACCAGCGGCTACGACCCCGAGGTCGGCTCCTTCGTGCAGTACTACGGGGCGAAGACCGTGGACGCCTCCCTGCTCCAGCTGCCGCAGGTGGGGTTCGTGGCCTACGACGACGAGCGGATGCTCGGCACCGTGCGGCGGATCGAGGAGGAGCTGCGGCACCCCAGCGGGCTCATCCACCGCTACCGCAACGTCCTGGGCCCGGTGGACCCCGATGACCCCGACGCGTACGCCGGGGTCATCGGGGTGGACGGCTTCCCGGGCCAGGACAACCCGCACCTCGGCGCGTCCCTGTGGCTCGCCGCCCAGTACGCGCGCTCGGGCCGCACGGACAGCGCCCGGAAGCTCGTGGACTCCGTGCTGTCCCGCGCCAACGACCTCGGGCTGCTCTCCACCGAGTGGTCGCCCGAGCAGCGGCGGATGACCGGCAACTTCCCGCAGACCTTCACCCACCTCGCCCTCGTCCAGGCCCTGGACGCCCTCGACGCCGCCCAGGGGCGCCGCGCCCCGGCGGCGCCGCACGAGAGCCCGGCCGAGACCCCGGCTGCGGCCGAGGCGGGCACGGGCGGGGTCTCCGCCGTTCCCGGAGGCGCCTCGTGAGCCACGCGGCTCCGGTCGACTGGCGGTCCTCGCCGGCGGTCCGGATCGGGCTGTCCGTGTCCGTGGCCACCGGGCTGTACGGCATCTCCTTCGGCGCCCTGTCCGTGGCGGCGGGACTGACCTTCTGGCAGACCGTCGCCCTGTCCGCGCTCATGTTCACGGGCGGCTCCCAGTTCGCCTTCATCGGCGTGGTCTCGGGCGGAGGGGCCGGGGCCTCGGCGCTGGGCGCCGCCACGCTGCTCGGGATCCGCAACGCCGTCTACGGGATGAGCATGAACGCCCTCGTCCGCCCGCGGGGCTGGCGCCGGCTCCTCGCCGCGCACGTGACCATCGACGAGTCCAACGCGGCCGCGTCCTCCCAGGTGCACCCCGTCGAGGAGCGGCGGGGCTTCTGGACCGCGGGCCTGGGCGTGTTCGCGCTCTGGAACCTGTTCACCGTGCTGGGCGCCCTGCTGGGCAACGCCCTCGGCGATCCCGCGCGGTGGGGCCTGGACGGCGCCGCGGTGGCCGCGTTCCTGGGCCTGCTGTGGCCGCGGCTGAGCGCCCGGGAGCCCGTGGCGGTCGCGGTGGTCTGCGGCCTCGTCACGGCCCTGACGATCCCGGTGCTGCCGGCGGGCCTGCCGATCCTCGTGGCCGCCGTGGTCGCCGCGTTCCTGGGCCGCTCCCGCGGTCCCGGGCCGGCCCCGTCCGGCGCGGCGTCCGGCCCTGGCGCCGAGGGGGCGGAGGCGTGAGCATGTGGTTCTGGGTGCTCGGGGCGTGCGCGCTCGCCTACGCCCTGAAGCTCGTCGGCTACCTCGTGCCGGACCGTGTGCTGGACGACCCGCGCGTCGGGCGCATGGCCGGCACCGTCACCGTGGGTCTGCTCGCCGCGCTCGTGGTCATGAACGCGTTCGGCTCCGGCCAGGAGCTGGTGCTGGACGCCCGGCTGGGCGCGCTGCTCGTGGCGGGAACGGCCCTGATGCTGCGGGCCCCGTTCCTGCTGGTGGTGGTGCTGGGGGCGGTCGCGGCGGCCGTGCTCCGGCTGCTCGGCGCGCCCTGACGCCTCGCGTCAGGCGACGTTCGGCAGGATGTTGTGGTTGAGCCGGAACAGGTTGCCCGGGTCGTAGCGGTTCTTCAGCTCGACGAGACGCCGGTGCGTCCGCTCCCCGTAGGCCTGCCGCGCGGCCTCGGGCGTGACGGGGCCGTGCTCGGCACCGAGGAAGTTCACGTAGAGGCCGGCGTCGGCGAACGGTTCCACGGCGGCGTGGGCCTTCCGGGCGAACGCCGTGAGGCGGGCGTCGTCGGCGGCGTCCGGCCAGTAGCCGTAGACGTTGAGCCAGTACCGCGCGGACCGGTTGGGGAAGGCGGTGGCGCCGGCGGGCACCCGCCCGAAGAACCCTTCCATGTGGTGGATGTCGATGCCCGTGCCGAACCAGGTGATCTCCGAGGCGGCGCCGAGCAGGGCGTCGACCACCTCGTCGTCCAGACGGGAGAACGAGGCGTTCTTCCAGTAGCCGCGGGCCCCCTTCGGGAAGAGCACGTCCATGGCCGACTGCCACTCGGTCCACTGCACCGGGCCGACCTCCTCCTCGTCCGGCGGGGCGTCGGCCCGCAGCCGGTCGACCAGGCGCAGGCCCTCGGCGTGGTCGGGCGACATCCAGGCGAAGGCGATGATCAGCCAGGGCTCGTCGCCCATCCCGAAGCTGGGCGGCAGCCGGAGGATCGAGACGATGCCGTTCATCTCGTCCGGCAGGTCGTCGGTCCAGCGGGCGAAGGCCTGCAGGGCCGCGCGCCAGTGCTCGCGCCGGTAGAACAGGTTCCCGCCCAGCACGGAGGCGGGCAGCTCCCTGGCCTGGAACGTGAAGGAGGTCACGACGCCGAAGTTCCCCCCGCCGCCGCGGATCCCCCAGAACAGGTCCGGGTTGTGCTCCGCGTTGGCGTGCAGGTGCTCCCGGGTCCCGGTGATCACCTCGGCGTCCACGAGGTTGTCGAGGCTCAGGCCGTTGCTGCGCGTCAGCCAGCCGACGCCCCCGCCCACGGTCAGGCCCGCGACCCCGGTGGCGCTCACCACGCCGAGGGGCACTGCGAGACCGTGCGGGACGGTCGCGCGGTCGACGTCGGCCAGGGTGGCGCCCGGCTCCACGGTCACGCGCCGGGTCCCCGGGTCCACCTCGACCCGCCGCAGCGCGCCGAGGTCCAGGACGAGCCCGCCCTCCACGGTGCCGTGGCCGGCCACGTTGTGCCCGCCGCCGCGGACCGCCAGCGGCAGGTCCGTGTGCTGCGCGGCGGCCAGCACCGGGTCGATGTCGGACACCGCGCCGGCCTGCACGACAGCGCGGGGCCGCACGTCGACCATGCCGTTCCAGACCCGTCTCGCCTCGTCGTAGAGCGGGTCGTCGGGCTCGACCAGCGTCCCTGTGAGATGGGTGCGCAGCCTCTCGAGCTCTCGGGCGATCTCCTGGTCGTGCTCCCCGCGGTCCACGGCATTCATGGGGCTGGCTTCCTGTGGGCGGGGGCGCGCGCCCCCGGGCTGGTGCTCGTGCTCGACGGCGGTGCGCGGACCGTCGTCGGCGATGCCGGAAGGGTCACGGGCGGACTCGGAGCGGTCCGGGCGCTCGACCCCGCCGGGGCTGGAGTTCCGGTGCGGGGGGATGCGGAACGGCGCACAGTGGTGCTGTCTCCAGGGTAGGAGCGTCCCCGGCCCGGCACAACGGTCCGCGCACAACGGTCCGCGCACAACGGTCCGGGCACGACGGTCCGGGCGCACCTGGCCGGGCGTGGGTCGGACGGGCGTGGGCCGGACGGGCGTGGGCCGGACGGGCGTGGGCCGGACGGGACGGCCCGTGGACGCGGGGAACGTCCGATCCGGTGCTCAGGCGAGCGGCAGCACCGGGGGAATGATCCCGTCCTCGATGGCCCGCTTGTAGAGCTCGAGCTTGGTGCGGGCCGGCCGCTCCACCGCGGCGTACTTGCGGCGGATCCGCTTGAGGTGCTCCTCCACCGTGGACTCGGCGATCTCCAGCAGCGCGGCCACCTCCTGCTCCTGGAGTCCGTCCACGTAGAGCGCGAGCACCTGGCGCTCCCGGGCGGAGAGCTTCGCGGGAGCTCTGCTGGGCAGCTCGGCCAGAGCCGACTGGAGCACGTCGCTCACGAAGTGGCCCAGCTGCCGGGAGAGCCGCATGGTGCGGAAGACGGTCCGGATGGGCTCCCACTTGCCCACGGCACCGGCCGCCCCGCAGGTGAAGGCGGACCGGACCCGGGCGAGGTCGTCCGGCGGCACCAGCACCACCACGGTGTGCTCCTGCGCGGTGAGGTCCGTGACGTTCTGCACGAGGTTGCGGCCGTCCAGGGTGTTCAGGCTCAGCAGGACCACCATCTCCTCGGCCGGGTTCTCGGCCAGGAACTCCGGGACGCTGCCCGCCACCGCGCTCACGCGCACGCCGTGCTCGGGGTGCTCGAGGGCCTCGCGCTGCATCGCGATGCGCGTCATGGGCTGGGGGCTGATCACGGCGGCGTTCAACATGGTGGGGCTCCTCGACGTCTCCCGCTGTGAGGTGGGCGGGATCTCCGCGGCCGGGGATCGCCGGTCCGCTCCGGCAGCGGGAGGGCCGTGTCCTGCGGCGGGACCGGCGCCGAACGCCCATATGTCCTTTGTGGAATACAGGGCGGTGTGGCGGGGGCCATCGGGGCAGGGGGTCCTCCGGGCGGTCGCCGCCGGCGGAGATGGTGCAGTGTGTTCCTCCACAGTGGCGGACCCGCCCGCGCGCGGGCAAGGCGATTCCGTGCGGACCTGCAACTTCGCACACCGCACGCCGCCCGACGGGCCGTGCCGGGGCCGGGGCCGGCGGAAGCGGTGCGGCTGGAAGAATGGGGGAGCCCGCACCGGTCGAGGAAAGGTCCGCACCGTCATGCACACCGACGTTCTCCCGGGATCGGGCGGGCAGGGACTCCTGCCGGGAGCGGCTCGCGAGCTCCGCGGAATCCTCGAGGAGCTCTCCCTGCGCGGCCTCGCCCCCCGGCTCCTCGATCCGGGGGCGGACCCGGTGCTCACGACCGCAGGGGAGGAGGGCCTCCGGGAGCACGGGCCCGCAGGCGGCGATCCCGCACCGCGGTCCGAGGCGGAGGCGCTCCTGCTGGCCGGTCTCGGGGCGGATGCTCCCGTGGGCGACACCGGGCTGCTCCTCTGGCTCGACCGGGCGAGGGCCGCTGCGGCGGCGGGCCGGCCGGTCGTCGTCACCGGCCTGGTCCTCGACCCCGATGCCGTCCCGGAGGAGATCGTGCGCCGGCTCCTCCCGGTCGCCTCCCTCGTGGGGCTGCGGGACGAGACGTCCCTGGCGGTGGCCCGCCGGCTGTGCCCCGAGCACCCCGGCCTGCGCGTCGGCTGGGAGGACGCGCTCCTCCTCCCGCGTCCCGCCGCCCCGGCCCGGCCGCTCGAGCAGGACGGGCCGACACGTCGCCCAGGAGAGTGGAGCTCCCCGGCCGGGCGGGCGCAGGAGGAGTGGGAGGGGCCGGCCGCGGAGTCGGCGGATCCGGACGGACGGGCCGAGCGGCAGGACGAGCTGGGCGGGTCGGCGGAGGAGCCGGGGGCGCCGGCGGGGCCGCCGCGGATCCTCGCCGCAGTGCGGCGGCCGGCCGGTCCCTTCCCGCCGGAGCGGCTCGCCCCCGTGCTCGCCGCCCTGCTGGACGCGCTGGTGCACCGGACGGGCGCAGCGGTCACGCTCCTGGCATGCGGCGGCGCCCCGGCCGACGAGGAGTTCGCGGCGGACGTGGCCGCGCTGCTTCCGGGCGACGTCCACCGGGTGCGCGCGGCTCCGGGAGAGGCCGGCACGGAGGCGCTCCGGGCGGACTGGGTCCTGACCACCTGCTCCCGCGGTGCGGCCCTCGGCCTCGCGGCACGGGCCGTCGTCCTCCCGGTGGGTCCGGACAAATATTCCATGGACGACATGAACGGCGTGCTGAGCCGCTGGGGGCTGGAAGGTGCCGTCGTTCCCCTGGCGGCGCTGCTCACCCCCGGCGACGTGGCGTGGGACACCCATGCGGCCCTCCAGCAGTGGGCGGCGGAGGCCGTGGAGCACCGGGGGGCGGTGCGCGCCGCGCTGGCGGACGCCGAGCCGGCGGTCCGGGAAGCGGCGGCCCGGTGGTGGGACGACGTGGCCGGGGCGCTCCGCGGTCAGGAGCCCCGGCCCGCGGTAGGAACGGTGGCGGTGCCGCGCGGGGTCGGTGCCCCGGTGGTGCGTGCCCTCCGCCGCCGGTACACCGTTCCCGCGGTGCCGCCCGAACGGCCCACCGTCGCGGTCCTGCTGCGGCACCACGGCGCCCCGGCGCGCCTGGGCCGGGCCGTCGACGACCTCCTGGCGCAGACGTTCACCGACTGGCGACTGGTCCTCGTGGACGACGGCGGGAACCCCGCCGAGGTGGACGCGGTCCTGGCGCCGCGCCGGGACGAGCTCGCGGGGCGCGCGACGGTCCTCCACCACCGCAGGGCCCTCGGTGCCGCGGCGGCCGCCAACCGTGGGCTGCGGGCAGGGGAGTCTGAACTCGTCGTCCTGCACGACGGCTCGGAGCCCTGGCCGCCCGAGCTCCTGCAGCGCGCCGTGGCGCACCTCGAGGATCCCCTCGTGACCGACGACGGGGTCGTGGTGCCAACCGAGAATCCGCCCGGGACCGGCCGAGACGTACCGGCCGGTCGGCCGGGACGGAATCTCGTGCCGACGGACCGGGAGGCCCTCACCCTCACCGACGTGCTGGACGGCGACCGCACCGCGGTCGACGCGCCGTTCCTGTACCGGCGCGCGGTGCACGGGGTGCTGGGCGACTACGACGAGACCATCGGCGCCGCGGAGCGCTGGGAGTTCGTGCTCCGCTTCCTGGAGACGTTCACCGTGGGCCTGCTCCCCGCGCGCCCGACCGCCCGGCGGGACCGGACCGACGGGCGCGCCTTGGCGCGGGGCGAGGCGGCGGTGCGCGAGCGCCATCTCAGGCAGTGGAGCGCGGAGCACGGGATCGGCCTGCCGCTCTACCTGCGGCGGGCCGCGGCGGAGGAGGCCGGCGCCCTGCACCGGAGGCTGGACGCCGCCGAGGAGCTCGCGCACGAGCTCCTGGAAGTGGTCCGCGCCCAGACCCGGCAGATCGAACGGCTCGAGCAGGTCGTGGCGGAGAAGGGCTTCCTCGCCTTCTGGCGGCGTGCGTGGCGGGCCCTGCGCGGAGGATGAGCGGCCCGCTCCGGCCCGCTCCGGCCCGCTCCGGCCCGCTCCGGCCCGCTCCGGCGCGGCCGGTCGGCAGGTTGCTTTCCAGTTCTCCCGTCCGTGTGACATGCTTCACCCTTGGGCGCGTCCGGGACGTGCGAATTCCGTCCCGGACGCGCCCTTCGCGCAGTGTCCGCACCAGATGAGGAGTCGGGGCATGGGATGGCTTGATCGGCAGCACTCGGTGGCACCACCGGGATTCAACCGCTGGCTCATACCGCCGGCCGCCCTCGCGGTGCACCTGTGCATCGGTCAGGCCTACGCCACCAGCGTGTACAAGAACGCGCTGGTGGCGCACTTCGACGCGAGCCTGACCCAGATCGGCATCATCTTCTCCATCGCCATCGTCATGCTGGGCCTGTCCGCCGCCGTCTTCGGGACGTGGGTGGACACCGGCGGGCCGCGCAGGGCCATGTTCACTGCGGCGCTGCTGTGGTCCGGCGGGTTCCTGGTCGGCGCGCTCGGCATCTTCACCGAGCAGCTCTGGCTCGTCTACCTGGGCTACGGGGTCATCGGCGGCATCGGCCTGGGCATCGGCTACATCTCGCCCGTCT
Source organism: Kocuria sp. LHG3120 (assembly GCF_049897445.1). Taxonomy (NCBI): domain Bacteria; kingdom Bacillati; phylum Actinomycetota; class Actinomycetes; order Micrococcales; family Micrococcaceae; genus Kocuria; species Kocuria sp. LHG3120. The sequence goes on from NZ_JAFCWG010000009.1 coordinate 92,052, forward strand.
CCACGCTGATCAAGTGGTTCCCCGACCGCCCCGGGCTCGCCACGGGCATGGCGATCATGGGCTTCGGCGGCGGCGCGCTGATCGCCAGCCCCCTCTCCGCGGCCCTGCTCAACTTCTACGACCCGAACTCCGGCACCGAGGGCTGGGTGGCGAGCGGGAACGCCGTCGGCAAGCTGTTCCTGACCCTCGCGGTCGTCTATCTCGCCTACATGCTCTTCGGCGCGTTCACGATCAAGGTTCCGGCGGAGGACTGGAAGCCCGAGGGGTTCGAGCCCTCGAAGGTCGAGTCGAAGGCCCTCGTCACCAAGAACCACGTCTCGGCCCGCAACGCCATCCGCACCCGGCAGTTCTGGCTGGTGTGGATCGTGCTGTTCTGCAACGTGACGGCCGGCATCGGCATCCTCGAGCAGGCAGCCCCCATGATCCAGGACTTCTTCCGCCAGGCGGACGGCGCCTCCCTCGTGACGGCCGCCGTGGCCGGCGGTTTCGTGGGCCTGCTGTCCATCGGCAACATGGGCGGGCGCTTCGTGTGGTCCACCACCTCGGACGTGCTGGGCCGCAAGCGCATCTACATGGTCTACCTCGGTGTCGGGGCGGTCCTCTACACCGTGCTGGCGCTGTTTGGCTCAACCTCCACGCTGCTGTTCGTGCTGCTGGCCTTCGTCATCATCTCGTTCTACGGCGGCGGCTTCGCCACGGTGCCGGCCTATCTGCGGGACCTCTTCGGGACCTTCCAGGTGGGGGCCATCCACGGCCGCCTGCTCACGGCGTGGGCCGCCGCGGGCATCGCCGGGCCCCTCATCGTCAACGCGTTCCTCGACGCCCAGGGCACCCCCGGGGAGCTCACAGCGCAGGCGTACCAGCCGGCGCTGCTGACCATGGTCGGCCTGCTGGTCGTCGGCTTCGTCGCCAACCTCCTGGTCAAGCCCGTGGACGCCAAGTACCACGAGCCCGAGCGCCGGACCGCGGCGTCCGGCGCCGAGGCCTCCGGGGAGGCCGGCACCGAGTCCCCGCGCACGTCCGACACCGAGCTCTCCCCGAAGGAGGCATGACATGAGCCGTGCACGACTGGCACTGGGCTGGGTCCTCGTCGGGGTCCCGCTCGCCTACGGAGTGACGATGACCCTCACGCGGGTGACCGCGCTGTTCGTCTGACCGGCTGAACGACCGGCTGACGGGCCGGGCGCGTCCTGACCGGGCCGCTGCTCGGGCGGCGGGTCACACCGGGCCGCGGTCGTCCCCGGGGGCGTCGTCGTCGGACTGCCCGGCGTGGCCGAGGAAGCCGCGCAGCAGCGCGGCCGTGCCCTCCAGATGGGCGAGGGAGGCGGCCCGGGCGGCGGGGGCGTCGCCAGCCAGGACGGCGTCGGTGAGCTCGCGGTGCTGACGGTCGGAGTGCTCGAGGTTGACCGGAAGCACGGGGATCCGGTCCAGCAGGTCGCTGGCCCGCGAGCGCACCTCCGCGACGGCGCGGACCAGGCTGGGACAGCCGCCCAGCTCGGCCACCGCGATGTGGAAGCGTGCGTCGGCGGGGCGGTAGTCCTCCGGGGCGCTCTCCTCGACCTGCCGCAGGCACGCGAGCAGGTGCTCCCGGGCGGCCGCGCTGAGGGACGCCGCCGCGGCCAGCTCCGCCGCGGCGGGCTCGACCACGGCGCGGAACACGAGCACGTCCTCGACGTCCGCGGGGTCCACCGGGGGGAGGGTCTCGTCCGGCAGGGCGGTGCGACCGGTCACGAAGGTCCCGCCGTACCGGCCCCGCACCACCTCCAGGACCCCGGCGACCTGGAGCTCGTGCAGGGCCTCGCGGAGCGTGGCGCGGGAGATGCCGAGCATCGCCGCGGTCTCCCGCTCGGGCGGGAGCCGCTCGCCCCGGCGGAACAGGCCGAGCCGGATCGAGTCGAGGATCCGTTCCACGGCCTCCTCGAAGGCGTTGCCCTGGCGCACGGGCCGGATGCGGGGGTGCTGGACGGGATCGCTCACGGTGGCGCTCCTCCCTGCGGTGCGACGTGCGCCCATGGTGTCACGGTCCCCGGGGACCGCCTCCGGCGGGACCCCGCCCTCCGCGCCGGACGGGGCCACGAGCAGCAGCGGCGCGCCGCCCGGTCCGGACGGCGCGCCGCTGCCTCCGGCCGGGACGGCCGGCCGAGGTCCTAGTGGGTGAGGTCGATGGCGACCACGCCCACCGCGATGATCAGGGCGGCGGAGACGAGGAAGCCCGCCGTGATGGCGATGAGGGCCCAGGAGCGGGCGCGGCCGGGGCGGTCAGTGGCTGAGGACGTGGTCTGGTTCATGCCCACCATTCTGCGGCATCCGGGGGGCCGGCTCCACCGCGACGCGGTCCGTGCCCGGCCCGGCGGCCGCCCGGCCGCGCCCCGCGGGGTCTTGACGGGGCACGGGGCAGCCCACAGACTGTGACCACTCGCGCCAAACGTCTGTTTTCAGACCTTTGTGGAATCCCGGAGGGATCGTCCCATGCCCGAATCCCCAGCACAGCCCACCCGCACCGACGAGTACTTCCAGCACCGCCAGCTCCGCTCCGGCGCCGCCGGGTGGGTCCTGCTCGCGGGCCTGGGCATCGCCTACGTCATCTCCGGGGACTTCTCCGGCTGGAACATCGGGCTCTCCGAGGGTGGGTGGGGTGGGCTGCTCATCGCCTTCGTGCTCATGGGCCTCATGTACACCTGCATGGTCTTCGGCCTCGCCGAGCTCTCCTCCACCCTCCCCACGGCGGGCGCCGGGTACGGCTTCGCCCGCCGGGCGCTCGGCCCCCTCGGCGGCTTCGCCACCGGGATGGCCGTGCTCATCGAGTACGCCGTGGCCCCGGCGGCGATCGCCACGTTCATCGGCGGCTACATCGAGGCGCTGGGCCTGTTCGGGATCACCAACTCCTGGCCCGTGTACCTCGTGACCTACCTGGTGTTCATGGGCATCCACATGTACGGGGTGGGCGAGGCGCTCAAGCTGATGTTCGGGATCACCGTGGTCGCGGTCCTCGCGCTGGGGGTGACCGTCGTCGCGCTCGTGCCGCACTTCGACGCCGCCAACCTCTTCGACATCGTCCCGAACGACGCCGCGGGGGCGAGCGCGTTCCTGCCCATGGGCTACGCGGGGGCGATGGCGGCCCTGGTCTACGGGATCTGGTTCTTCCTGGCGATCGAGGGCGTGCCGCTGGCCGCCGAGGAGACCGCCGACCCCCGCCGGGACATGCCGCGCGGGATCATCGTGGCCATGGCCTTCCTGCTGGTCTCGGGCGCGCTCATGCTGGTCCTGGTGCCCGGCGCGGCCGGGTCGGAGGCGATGAGCACCTCGGACAACCCGCTGCCGGAGGCCATCCGCACGGTCGCCGGGGCGGACAGCGCGATGGCGAACATCGTCAACTACGCGGGCCTGGCCGGGCTGGTCGCGAGCTTCTTCTCCATCATGTTCGCCTACTCCCGGCAGCTGTTCGCGCTCTCCCGGGCGGGGTACCTGCCCCGGTTCCTCTCGCTGACCGGCAGGCGCCGGACCCCGTGGGTCGCCCTCATCGTGCCCGGCACCGTGGGCTTCGTGCTCGCGGCCGTGACGGGCGACGGCGGACTGCTCATCAACATCGCGGTCTTCGGCGCCACCGTCTCCTACGTGCTGCTGAACCTCTCCCACATCGTGCTGCGGCTGCGCGAGCCGGACCTCCCGCGCGGCTACCGCACCCCGGGCGGCGTGGTCACCACCGGCATCGCCCTGGTGCTGGCGCTCGTGGCCGTGGTCGCCACGTTCCTGGTCGACGTGCTCGCCGCGTCCATCACCGCGCTCGTGTTCGTCGTCTTCCTCGCCTACTACTGGTTCTACAGCCGCCACCGCCTCGTGGGCCACGCCCCCGAGGAGGAGTTCGCGCAGATCCGCACCGCCGAGGCGGACCTGCACTGACCCCGTCCCGCCCGACTCCCCGCCCAGCGACCCCAGCACCCCAGCGTTCCCAGCGATTCCAGCGACGAAGGACCGGACCCATGACCCAGACTCCTCAGCACCCGCGCAACGACCGGATGCTCACCGTCGAGCAGCTGCGGCAGCACGTGGCCGACGGGCTCGTGGACACCGTGGTCCTGGCCTTCACCGACATGCAGGGCCGGCTCCAGGGCAAGCTCAACCACGCGCAGTTCTTCCTCGACTCGGTGCTCGACGAGGGCGCCGAGGGCTGCAACTACCTGCTGGCCGTGGACACGGAGATGAACACCGTGGGCGGGTACTCGATCAGCAGCTGGTCCTCCGGGTACGGGGACATGGAGTTCGCCATGGACCTCGACACGATCCGGCTGATGCCGCACAACCCCGGCCAGGTCCTCATCCAGTGCGACCTCACCGGCCACGGCGGGCAGCCCATCCCGATGTCCCCGCGGTCCATGCTGCGCCGCCAGCTCGACCGCGCCCGGGACATGGGCTTCACCATGGTCACCGGCACCGAGCTGGAGTTCTGCGTCTACAACACGAGCTACGAGGACGCCTGGGACGCCGGCTACCGGAACCTGGTCCCGGCCAACCAGTACAACGTGGACTACTCCGTGCTGGGCTCCCAGCGGGTCGAGCCGCTGCTGCGGGAGATCCGCAACGCCATGTACGCGGCCGGGCTGACCGTGGAGTCCGCGAAGGGCGAGTGCAACCTGGGCCAGCACGAGATCGCGTTCCGCTACGACGAGGGCATGGTCACCGCGGACAACCACGTGGTCTACAAGCTGGCGTCGAAGCAGATCGCCCACCAGCAGGGGAAGTCCATCACCTTCATGGCCAAGCCCAACGAGCGCGAGGGCAGCTCCTGCCACATCCACATGTCCCTGCGCGGACCGGACGGCGAACTGGTCTTCTGGGACCGCGAGCGGAACGCCCGGTCCCGCACCTACGAGCACTTCATCGCCGGGGTGCTGCGGACCATGCGCGAGTTCACCCTGTTCTACGCCCCCACCATCAACTCGTACAAGCGCTTCGTCGAGGGCAGCTTCGCCCCCACCTCGGTGGCCTGGGGCGTGGACAACCGGTCCTGCGCCGTGCGCCTCGTGGGCAGCGGGCAGTCCGCCCGGATGGAGAACCGCCTCCCCGGCGGGGACGTGAACCCGTACCTGGCGCTGGCCGCGATGCTCGCCTCCGGGCTGCACGGCGTGGAGCAGGAGCTCGAGCTGGAGCCGATGACCGAGGGCAACGCCTACGAGTCCGACGCCCCCGTGGTGCCCTCCACCATGCGCGAGGCCCGGGACCTGCTGGACGGCTCGGAGCTCGCACGGGAGCTGTTCGGCGAGGACGTCGTCGAGCACTACGTGCACTACGCCGACGTGGAGCTGGCGGCCTTCGAGGCCGCCGTCACCGACTGGGAGCTGCGCCGTGGCTTCGAGCGCCTCTGAGCCGGGCAGGCCCGGGTACCGGCCGCGGATCGGGCTGACCACCTACTACCAGGAGGGCTCCTGGGGGGTCTGGAGCTCCGTGGCGGCGATCGTCCCGGGCGCCTATGTGGAGGCCGTCGCGGCGGCCGGGGGCACGCCCCTGCTGCTGCCCCCGGTGGGCACGGACCCGGGGGTGCTCGAGCTCGTGGACGGGCTGGTCGTCATCGGCGGCGTGGACGTGGACCCGCGGTTCTACGGCGCCGACCGGCACGAGCTGACCTCGTCCCAGCCCTCCCGCGACGAGCACGACCTCGCCCTGACCCGGGCGGCCCTGGAGCGCGGGGTGCCCCTGTTCGCGATCTGCCGCGGCGCCCAGATCCTCAACGTGGCGCTCGGCGGCACGCTGATCCAGCACCTGCCGGACGTCAACGCGAACGCCGCGCGCTACCAGCCCGGACCGGGCCGGTACGGCGAGGTCGAGTTCGCCACCGAGCCGGGCAGCCGCTGCCGCGAGCTGCTGGGCGAGACGGCGTGGTCCCCGTGCTACCACCACCAGGCCCTGGAGACGGTGGCCGAGGGCCTGGTGGTGACCGCCCGCGCCGAGGACGGGACGGTCGAGGCCGTGGAGACCACCGAGGGCGGCTGGACGCTCGGCGTCCAGTTCCACCCCGAGGAGAACCGGAAGGACTCCCGGCTCTTCGAGGGGTTCGTCCGCGTGGCCCACGGCTACGCGCAGGACCGCGCCCGGCAGTACAGCGCCCGGCACGACAGCCCCGGGGGGACCGGCCGGGCAGAGCACGCTCCACAGCGAGAGGACACCCGCATCCCATGACCACCACGCAGATCATCGACCCCGCCACGGAGGAGGTCGTCGGCACCGTCGAGCTGACCTCCCTGGAGCAGACGGACGCGGCGATCGAACGGGCCCGGCGGGCCTTCGAGACCTGGCGGACCGTCGCCCCCGCCGACCGCGCCCGGCTGCTGCGCCGCTTCGCCGACGCGGTGGACGCCGACCTCGAGCACCTCGCGGCCCTGGAGGTCCGCAACGCGGGGCACACCATCGGCAACGCCCGCTGGGAGGCGGGCAACGTCCGGGACGTGCTGACCTACTACTCCGGGGCGCCCGAGCGGCTCTCGGGGCGGCAGATCCCCGTCCAGGGCGGGGTCAACCTCACCTTCCACGAGCCCCTGGGCGTGGTGGGCGTGATCGTGCCCTGGAACTTCCCCATGCCGATCGCCGCGTGGGGCTTCGCCCCGGCGCTCGCCGCCGGCAACACGGTGGTGCTCAAGCCGGCCGAGCTCACCCCGCTGACCGCGATCCGGCTCGGGGAGCTGGCGCTGGAGGCGGGTCTGCCCGAGGGCGTGCTCACCGTACTGCCGGGCAGGGGCTCGGTGGTGGGGGAGCGCTTCGTGACCCACCCCGCCGTCCGCAAGGTCGTGTTCACCGGCTCCACCGAGGTGGGCCGGCGGATCATGGCCGGCTGCGCGGAGCAGGTCAAGCGCCTGACCCTCGAGCTGGGCGGGAAGAACTCCAACATCGTCTTCGCGGACGCCGACCTGGAGCAGGCCGCCGCGTCCGCCCCCGCCGGCGCCCTCGACAACGCGGGCCAGGACTGCTGCGCCCGCTCCCGCGTGCTGGTCCAGCGCTCCGTGCTGGAGAGGTTCCTGGAGCTGCTGGAGCCAGCCGTGCGGGACTTCGCCTGCGGGGACCCGTGGGACGAGGGCACGCGGATGGGCCCGCTGGTCTCCGCCGCGCACCGTGACTCCGTGGCCGGCTTCCTCGCCGACGACGACGCCCGGGTCGCCTTCCGCGGGACCGCCCCCGAGGGCCCCGGCTGGTGGTTCCCGCCGACCGTGCTCACCCCGTCCCCGGACTCCCGGGTGTTCCGGGAGGAGATCTTCGGCCCCGTGCTCGCCGTGGTGCCGTTCGAGGACGAGGCGGACGCCGTCCGGATCGCCAACGACACCGAGTACGGGCTCTCCGGGTCGATCTGGACCCGGGACGTCGGCCGCGCGCTGCGGGTGTCCCGCGCCGTCGAGGCCGGGAACCTCTCCGTCAACTCGCACGCCTCGGTGCGCTACTGGACGCCCTTCGGCGGCTTCAAGCAGTCCGGCTTCGGCCGGGAGCTCGGCCCGGACGCCCCGCAGGCGTTCACCGAGACCAAGAACGTGTTCCTGGCCACCGACTGACGCCGCCGTTCCACCACCCGTCCCGGGGGAACCCCCACCACCGAACCCCCACCACCGAACCCCCACCACCGAACCCCCACCACCGAAGGAGGACCCATGGAGGTCAACGCACGCCGTCTGGTCGGCCGCAGCGCCGTCATCACGGGAGGGGCCAGCGGCATCGGTCTCGCCGCGGCCCGCCGCCTCGCCGCCGAGGGCGCGCACGTCGTCGTCGCGGACCTGAACCCCGCGGCCGGGGAGGCGGCCGCCGAGGAGGTCGGGGGGCTGTTCGTGCGCACCGACGTGGCGGACGAGGCCGACGTGATCGCGCTCTACGCGGCGACCTACGAGGCCTACGGGTCGGTGGACGTCGCCTTCAACAACGCCGGGATCAACCCGACCGACGACGGCTCCATCCTGGACACCGGGATCGACGCGTGGCGCAGGGTGCAGGAGGTCAACCTCACCAGCGTCTTCCACTGCTGCAAGCACGCCATCCCGTACATGCGCGAGCAGGGGAGGGGCTCGATCATCAACACCGCGTCCTTCGTGGCCGTCATGGGCGCGGCCACCTCGCAGATCTCCTACAGCGCCTCGAAGGGCGGCGTGCTCTCGATGAGCCGGGAGCTGGGCGTGCAGTTCGCCCGGGAGGGGATCCGGGTCAACGCGCTGTGCCCGGGCCCGGTCAACACGCCGCTGCTGCAGGAGCTGTTCGCCGCGGACCCCGAGCAGGCCCAGCGCCGGCTCGTGCACGTGCCGGCCGGGCGGTTCGCGGAGCCGGAGGAGATCGCCGCGGCGGTCGCCTTCCTGGCCAGCGACGACGCCTCGTTCGTCAACGCCGCCACGTTCCTGGTGGACGGGGGGATCGCCGGGGCCTACGTCACCCCGGTGTGACCCAGTGGTCAGTCGGCGGGGGCGGCAGGGCGGTTCACGGGTTCCTCGCCGTAGAGGGCGGCGACCTCCTCGGAGCCGAGCCACCCGCTGAAGGTGGGCGACTGCGGCCAGCCCTCGGGGGAGTCCTGCCACTCCTCCTGGCGCCCCCAGGGCAGCAGGTCGATGAGCGGGAAGGTGTGGCTGACCTGCTCGACACCGCGGCCGCTGCTGTGCCAGGTGCGGTGGACGGTGTCCCCGTCCCGGAAGAACACGTTCAGGGCGAACTCTCCGCCCGGAGGAGCCCCGACGTCGGCGCCGAACGGGCTGCCGGCGGTGGAGTACCAGGTCATGCGGTTGCCGACGCGACGGCGGTAGGCGAGGGCCTCGTCGATCGGGCCCTGGGTGACGACCACGAACCGGGCGTCGTAGTGGTCGAGGAAGTCTAGGCGGGTGAACTGCGAGGTGAAGCTCGTGCACCCTCCGCACTGCCAGGTCTCGCCGGGGAACCACATGTGGTGGTAGGTGATGAGCTGCCGCCTCCCGTCGAAGACGTCGACGAGCCGGATCGGCCCGTCCTCGCCCTCCAGCGTGTAGTCCGGCAGCTCCACCATGGGCAGTCGGCGGCGCTGCGCCGCGATCGCGTCCAGCTCCCGGGTGGCGGCCTTCTCCCGGACGCGCAGCGCGTCGAGCTCCCGCTGCCAGGTCTCCTGGTCGACGACACGGGGCCGTCCTGGGTAGTTCATGGCATGTCCTCCTGTGTCCGGCCGCGGGCGGGTCGGTACGCGGCGTAGGTGACCCCGGACCCGAACGACCGCGCGTCGAGCAGCCGGAGCCGGGGGATGACGTGACCGTCCGGGAACAGCCGGCGACCGCGGCCCTGGACGGCGGGATGGACGAACAGCCGGTACTCGTCGACGAGCCCGGCCGTGATGAGGGCGTGGACCAGGGTGATGCTGCCGGTGCAGACGATGTCCTTGCCGGGCCGGTCCTTCAGCGCACGCACCTGCTCGAGGGGGTCGCCGGTGAGGACCGTCGAGTTCCGCCACTGCGGGTCCGTCATGGTCGAGGACACGACGTACTTCTGCACCCGGTCGAGATACTCGGTGGTCCCCGTCGTGTCGTGGCTCTGCAGGGGCCAGTAGCCGCGGAAGTCCTCGAAGGTCCGCCGGCCGAGGAGGAGGGCATCGGCCTCCCGCCCCTGCCGGCGGGTCAGCGCCAGGTGGTCCGGGTCCGGCTCCCGGGCGGGATCGAACCAGTCGTCCAGCATCTCGACCGCGCCGTCGAGAGTGACGTTCTCGGTGATGACCAGGGTCCGCATGCCGGGACTCCTCCGTCCGTGCCCAGAGGGTGCGCCGTCGTCCCGCGGCACCGTGGACCAGTAGAGTGTGTACACCGTACACATTGATGGAAAGAGAGGTCAAGGGTGCCGCGCACACGGGATTCCTACCACCACGGTGATCTCCGCAGAGCCCTGGTCGACGCCGGCCTCGCCGCGACGCGGGCCCGCGGTGCGGCGGCCCTGGGGCTGCGTGACGTCACCCGTCAGGCGGGCGTCTCGCCGAACGCCGCGTACCGGCACTTCGCCGACCGGCAGGCCCTCCTGGCGGCGGTCGCGCACGAGATCCAGGACCGGATGGCCGAGCGGATGCGGGCGCGGATGCCCGTGGCGGGGGACCTCGATCCGCAGGACCGGGCGCGGCTCCGGCTCCGCGGGGTGGGGCTCGGCTACATCGCCTTCGCCGTGGCCGAGCCGGGGTGGTTCGCGACGGCCTTCTTCGGACCGGGCGGCGGGCCGGGCGACGTGCTCCACGACCCCCACGACCGCCTGCCGCCGCCGTTCGCGCTGCTGGTGGAGGAGCTCGACGGCATGGTCGAGGCAGGCGCGCTCTCGCGCGAGCGGCGGGACGGCGCGGAGTGGGCCTGCTGGAGCACCGTGCACGGCTTCGCGGAGCTCGTGGTCCACGGCCCCTTGCGCGGGCAGAGTCCCGAGCGGGTCGACCGGTGGGCGGAGCGGGTCGTGGACGACATCATCACCGGGATCGCCTGACGGCCGGGCCCGTGCCGCGGGACCTGCGCCGTTTCCCAGGAGCCCGGGCGGCGGCACCCCGCGGTCGCGCGAGCGGCGCCCGGTCAGCGGGCGGCGGCGACCAGGTCCTCCCGCAGCGCCGCCACGAACCCGTCCACGTCCTCCTCGGTGGTGTCCCACGAGCACATCAGGCGGACCTCGCCGACGGCCGGGTCCCACACGTAGAACGGCCAGCGCTCCTGCAGCCGGGCGGTGGTCCCGGCCGGGAGCACCGCGAAGACCGCGTTGGCCTGGGGGGTCTGGGTCACCCGGGCACCGGGGACCTCCGCGATCCCGGCCGCCAGCCGCCCGGCCATCGCGTTGGCGCGGCGGGCCGCCGCGAGCCACAGGTCTCCCGTGTGCAAGGCCAGCAGCTGCGCGGACACGAAGCGCATCTTCGAGGCCAGCTGGGTCGAGAGCTTGCGCACGAACCGGGGCTGGCGCACGGCGTCCGGGGTGAGCACCACGACGGCCTCCGCGCCCATCAGACCGTTCTTGGTCCCGCCCCACGAGACCACGTCCACGCCCGCGTCGGTGGTCAGCGCCCGCAGCGGGACGTCCAGGGCCGCGGCGGCGTTGGCGAGGCGGGCGCCGTCCAGGTGGACCGTCAGGCCCAGGCCGTGCGCGTGCTCGCAGACCGCCTGCAGCTCCTCGGGCGTGTAGACCGTGCCGAGCTCGGTGGACTGGGTGACGGTGACGACGCGGGGCTGGGCGTGGTGCTCGAAGCCGAAGCCGTGCGCCTCCCGGTCGATCAGCTCCGGGGTGAGCTTCCCGTCCGGGGTGGGCACCGCCAGCATCTTCACGCCCGCGACCTTCTCGGGGGCGCCGCACTCGTCCACGTGCGCGTGGGCCGTGGCGGTGCAGATCGCGGCGTCCCAGCGGTCGGTCATCGCCGCGAGCGCCACGACGTTCGCCCCCGTGCCGTTGAACAGGGGATAGCACTCCGCCTGCTCGCCGAAGTGCCGGCGGACCACGTCCTGCAGCGCCTCGGTGTAGGGGTCCGCGCCGTAGGCCCCCACGTGCCCGCCGTTGGCGGTCGCCAGGGCCTGGAGCACCTCGGGGTGGACGCCCGCGTGGTTGTCGCTGGCGAAGCCCTTCCGGGCGGGGTCGTGCAGGCGGGACAGGACGGAGTCGGTCACGGGTGGCCCTTCCGGTGGATCGGCGGTGTGCCGGGCGGCACTCGCACTCTACTCGCGCCCCCGCCGGGGCAGTCCGGACCCGCACCGGGCCCGGGGCAGTCCGGTCCGGGCCCCGCCCGGGGCCGCCCGGCCCGGGCCGTCGGTAGGCTCGGGGCATGCGCATCGTCCGGGCCGCCGCGGCGGTGGTCGTCGGGGAGGACGGCCGGCTGCTGCTGGTCCGCCGGGGCCGGGAGCCCCAGCGCGGGCGCTGGAGCGTGCCGGGCGGGAAGCTGGAGCCGGGCGAGACCGTGGCCGAGGCCGCCGTCCGGGAGGCCTTCGAGGAGACCGGCGCCCGGGTCCGCGCGGAGCGCGAGCTGGGGGTGGTGCACGTCCCCGGGGGACCGGATCTCGTGTACGAGGTGCACGACGTCGCCGCGACCTACCTCGGCGGTGTGCTGCGCCCCGGCGACGACGCCGACGCCGTGCGCTGGGTGGCCCCGGAGGAGCTGCCGGGGCTCGAGACCACCGACGGCCTGCTGGAGCACCTCGCACGGTTCGGGATCCGCCCGGCCTGAGACCCGCGGGCCCGGCCTCTCGTCCGGGCCCGGAGCGCGTGCTTGGATAGGGGCATGGCACAGACGCGGGGTTTCTACGTCGACACCGTGGAGCGCACCACCACGGCGGACCGGGACGCGGTCTGGGCGGTCGTCGAGGGCATCGGCGGCGAGCGCGGCTGGTACAGCACCGACCGCCTCTGGGCCGCCCGCGCCACGGCCAACCGGCTGAACCTCCCGCCCGGGCGGCTGCGCCACCGCGAGCACCCGGACCGCCTGGCGGCCGGGGAGCGCCTGGACTGGTGGACGGTCGAGGCCCTCGAGCCGCCGCGGCGGCTGCGGCTGCGGTCCGTCGTGCGGATGCCGGGGGACGCCTGGCTGGACATCTGCCTGGAACCGGGACCCGACGGCACTCTCGTCTACCGCCAGACCACGGTGTTCCGCCCCGCGGGTTCGGCCGGCCGGGCCTACTGGTACGCCATGCTCGCCCCGCACAAGGCCGTCCTGGGCCGGCTCGCCACGGACATCCTGCGGCAGGCGGGCGGTTAGGGCTCTTCCGCCCCGGCCGCTCCGGCCGTAGCGTGGACTCACCGGCCACCGTGACGCCCGGTGGGCGCGGCCGGCGGCCGGGGGAGTGCCTCGGCACCGCTGCCGGGCGGAGCCTCCAGGAGAGTGCCGCCATGACCGCCGACGCCCCGTCCGTCCCCGACTCCCGCGCCCTGGCCGACGAGGCCGTCGCCCTGGTCCGCGAGTGGCTCGTGCGCGCCGCCGAGGGCCGCCGGCACCGCGACGGCGCCGCCGACCGGCTCGCCACCGTCCTCCAGGACCCGCACGGGCTCGAGTTCACCGTCGGCTTCGTGGACCGGGTGGTGCGCACCGAGGACGTGCGGGCCGCCGGGCGGGCCCTGCACGCGCTCGCCGAGATCGTGCCCCGCACCATGTCCGCGGCGGACCGCGCCCAGATCCGGCTCGGGGCCGCGCTCTCGGCCTCGGCGCCGCAGGTGGTCGTCCCCGCCGCCCGCACCCGGCTCCGCCAGCTCGTGGGCCACATGATCGTCGACGCCCGCCCCCGGCCGTTCGGGCAGGCCGTGAAGAAGCTGACGGCCCAGGGCCACCGGCTCAACATCAACCTGCTGGGCGAGGAGGTCCTCGGCGTGGAGGAGGCGGACAAGCACCTCGCCGACGCCGCGGCGCTGCTGGACCGGGACGACGTCGACTACGTGTCCGTCAAGGTCTCCTCCGTGGTCCCGCAGCTGTCCCACTGGGGCTTCGAGGGGACCGTGGCGAAGGTCGTCGAGCGGCTGCTGCCCGTCTACCGGGCCGCGGCCCAGGCCCCGGCCGGGAGCAAGTTCATCAACCTCGACATGGAGGTCTACTCCGACCTGCACCTGACCACCGAGGTGTTCACCCGTCTCCTGGAGCACCCGGAGCTGCGGGGCCTCGAGGCGGGGATCGTGGTCCAGGCCTACCTGCCGGACGCGCTCGCGGTGGTGCGGCGGCTCTCGGTGTGGTCCGCCGCGCGGGTCGAGGCCGGGGGCGCTGGGATCAAGGTGCGGCTCGTGAAGGGCGCGAACCTCCCCATGGAGCGCGTGGACGCCGAGCTCCACGGCTGGCCCCTGGCCACGTGGAGCAGCAAGCAGGAGACCGACACCAACTACAAGCGGGTCCTCGACTGGCTGTTCGTGCCCGGCCGGATGACGGGGCTGCGGCTGGGGGTCGCCGGGCACAACCTCTTCGACATCGCCTTCGCCCACCTGCTCGCCGAGCGCCGCGGCGTGACGGAGCGGATCGAGTTCGAGATGCTCCAGGGCATGGCGGTCGAGCAGGCGAGGGCCGTGAGCGCCGACGTCGGGCAGCTGGTGCTCTACGTGCCCGCCGTGCGCCCGGCCGAGTTCGACGTGGCCGTGTCCTACCTCGTGCGCCGGCTCGAGGAGAACGCCTCGCACGAGAACTTCATGTCCGGGATCTTCGAGCTGGCCCCGGACAACGAGGTCTTCGCGCGGGAGGAGCAGCGCTTCCGGGCCGCCCTCGAGGCGCTGGACCCGCGGCAGGACACCGCCCCGGCCCCCGCCCGCGCCCAGGACCGCACCGCGCCCGGCGCCGGGTCCGCGCACCTGCCGCTGGAGGAGCCCTTCCGCAACGAGCCGGACACCGACGTCTCCGTCCCCGCGAACCAGGCGTGGGCGGACGCGATCGCGGCCCGGATCCCGGACCGCTCCTGGTACGAGGCCCTGCCCGTGCCCGACCCCGTCGGCGCGCAGGACGTCGAGCGGCTCGTGCGCACGGGACGGGACGCCGCCGAGGGCTGGCACGGCCGCGGTGCCCGCGAGCGGGCGGAGATCCTCAACCGGGCGGCCGACGTCCTGGCCGCCCGCCGCGGGCACCTGCTGGCCGTGGCCGGCGCGGAGGCGGGCAAGACCCTGGGCCAGTCGGACCCGGAGGTCTCGGAGGCGATCGACTTCTGCCGCTGGTACGCCCGCCGCGCCCTCGAGCTCGAGACCGTGGACGGCGCCCGGTTCGTCCCGGACCGGCTCGTGCTGGTCACCCCGCCGTGGAACTTCCCGCTGGCGATCCCCACCGGCTCCACGGTCGCGGCCCTGGCCGCCGGCGCCGCCGTGCTGCACAAGCCCGCCCCGGAGGCCCGGCGCTGCTCGGCCGCCGTGGTCGAGGCGCTGTGGGAGGCCGGCGTGCCGCGGGACGTGCTCCAGCTCGTCGACTCCGTGGAGGGGGAGGTGGGGCAGGCCCTCGTCTCCCACCCCGGGGTGGACCGCATCGTCCTCACCGGCGCCTACGAGACGGCCCGGCTCTTCCAGTCCTGGCGGGCGGGGCGGCCGATGACAGCGGAGACCTCGGGCAAGAACGCCCTGGTCATTACCCCCAGTGCGGACCGGGACCGGGCCGTGTGGGACCTCGTGACCAGCGCGTTCGGCCACGCCGGGCAGAAGTGCTCGGCGGCCTCCCTCGGGATCCTCGTGGGCAGCGTGGCGCGGTCCGAGCGGTTCCGCCGGCAGCTGCTGGACGCCGCGTCCTCGATGGTCGTGGACTGGCCGCAGAACCTGCAGGCCTCGGTGGGCCCGGTGATCGCCGAGCCGGGTGAGAAGCTGCACCGCGCCCTGACCCGCCTCGACCCGGGGGAGCAGTGGCTGCTCGAGCCGCGGCAGCTCGACGACACCGGGCGGCTGTGGCGGCCCGGGATCAGGACGGGGGTGGCCCCCGGCTCCTTCTTCCACCGCACCGAGTGCTTCGGCCCCGTCCTGGGGCTGATGGAGGCCGCGGACCTGCAGGAGGCGATCGAGCTGCAGAACGCGGTCGAGTACGGGCTGACCGCCGGGCTGCACTCCCTGGACCCCGACGAGGTCAGCACGTGGGTGGAGCTCGTCACGGCCGGCAACCTCTACGTCAACCGCGGCATCACCGGGGCGATCGTCCAGCGCCAGCCCTTCGGCGGCTGGAAGCGGTCCTCGGTGGGCCTGGGCGCCAAGGCCGGCGGACCGAACTACCTGGTCCAGCTCGGCTCATGGCAGAAGGCTCCTTTCGCGGAGGCCCCCTCCGAGCAGGCCGGCACCGAGCTCTCCGCGTCCGTCGCCCACCACCTCGCGGAGCTCCGCCCCCTCGTGCCCGATTCGGACGCCGCCTGGCTGACGGCCTGCGCCGAGCAGGACCAGGCGTGGTGGGACGGGGAGTTCGGCCGCGCCCACGACCCCACCGGCCTGCAGTCCGAGGCCAACCTGTTCCGCTACCGCCCGCGCGACGTCGTCGTGCGCGCGGCCGAGGACGCCCCGCTCACGGACGTGATCCGGGTGGGGCTGGCCGCGGTGCGCTCCGGCGCCCGCGCGGTCCTCGTCCCTGCTGGAGAGGTCCCCGCGGAGGTGCAGGAGCTCTTCCGCTCGGTGCTGGACCCCTGCGGTGACGAGGCCTTCGCCCGGGTCGCCGCCGACTGGTCCGATCCGAGCGGGGCCGGACGGATTCGGGTGGTGGGCACCGCGCCGGGCCTGGCCGAGGCGCTCGCCGAGCGGCCCGAGGTCGCGCTGCTCACCGGGCCGGTGGTCGGCGCCTCCCGCGTGGAGATGCTCCCGCTGCTCGCGGAGCAGGCCGTGTCCGTGACGATGCACCGCTTCGGGAACCCCTCGACGGACGCCGAGACGGTGGTGCGCCGGCTGATCGCGTCCTCGCCGGGCCTGGGCACCCCGGCGCCACCGGTCGAAATGTAGGCGTCGCCCCTGGTGGGGACGAGGCGCCGGTGCGAGGCTGAGCCCATGCGCGCATCCCTGAGGTACCTCGCACTGGGTCTGGCCGGAGCGCTCGGCGTCTCCGGCACCGTTCTCGGCGGCTCCGCGGCCGTGGCGCACGACGACCGGCAGCACGGGGGGAGGGGCTCGCCCGTCACCGCCGAGCTGCCGAAGGTCCCCGTCATGACCGGCGGCGGCGGCGCGGTCTCCTCCGTGGACCCGCTCGCGAGCCAGGTCGGCATCGACGTGCTCGAGCGGGGCGGCAACGCCGCCGACGCCGCCGTGGCCGCGGCCGCGGCCCTGGGCGTCACCGAGCCGTACTCCGCGGGCATCGGCGGCGGCGGGTTCTTCGTGCACTACAGCGCGGAGACCGGCGAGGTCCGCACGGTCGACGGGCGCGAGACGGCCCCGGCCACGTTCACGGAGGACGAGTTCCTGGGCGAGGACGGCGAGCCCCTCGACTTCGCCACCGTGGTCAGCTCCGGGAAGTCCGTGGGCGTGCCCGGCACCCTGGCCACGTGGGAGACCGCGGCCGAGGAGTTCGGCACGATGGACCTCCACCGGCTGCTGCGGCCCGCGGAGCGGATCGCCGCCCGCGGCTTCGTGGTGGACGAGAACTTCCAGGAGCAGACCGCCCAGAACGCCGAGCGCTTCGGGAGGTTCCCCGAGACCGCGGAGCTGTTCCTGCGCGACGGCGAGGCGCCCGCGGTCGGCACCGTGTTCCGCAACCCCGACCTCGCCCGCACCTACCGCACCATTCGGCACGAGGGCACCGGCGCCTTCTACGACGGGTCGATCGGGGCGGCGGTCGTCGACGCGAGCCGGGAGCCCACCACCGCCGAGGGGGTGGAGGTGCTCCCCGGGGAGCTGACCCTCGAGGACCTGGGGTCCTACGAGGCCCTGCTCAAGGACCCTGTCTCCACCGAGTACCGCGGCCTGGAGGTCTACGGCATGGGCCTGCCCAGCTCCGGCGGCATCACGGTGGCCGAGACCCTGAACCTCCTGGAGGCCTACGACGAGCGCACCGGGACGGGTCTCGACGAAGTCTCCGGGACCCAGTACCTGCACCGCTTCTCGGAGGCCACGGCGACCGCCTTCGCCGACCGCAACCGGTGGATCGGGGACGTGGAGGGCGTGCCCGTCGAGGAGCTCATGAGCCAGGAGTTCGCCGACGAGCGCGCCTGCCTCTTCGACCCCGCCGCGGCCCAGGAGCGGCCGATCCCCTTCGGCGAGCCGGACGGGGACTACGCCGCCTGCGGGACGGCCGGGGCCCGTCAGCCCGAGCCCGTGGGCGGCGTCTCGACCACCCACCTCAACGTGGCCGACCGGTGGGGCGACGTGGTCTCCTACACCCTCACCATCGAGCAGACCGGCGGCTCCGGGATCACGGTCCCGGACCACGGGTTCCTGCTCAACAACGAGCTGACCGACTTCAACTTCGCGCCCGTCACCGAGGGCGTGCCGGACCCGAACCTGCCCGGCCCGGGCAAGCGGCCCCGCTCGTCGATGAGCCCCACGATCGTGCTCCGGGACGGGGAGCCGTGGATGTCGGTGGGCACCCCCGGCGGCGCCACGATCATCACCACGGTGGCGCAGATCCTCACCGGGCACATCGACCGGGACCTCGACCTCGTCGACGCCGTGGCCGCGCCCCGGCTGAGCTCCCGCAACGGGGCCGAGGAGGTGGACCTCGGCCTGGCCGAGTCCGAGGTCGGCCGTCAGCTGAGCGACCTGGGTCACGAGCTGGTCCCGCCCCCGCGCCGCTGGATCGGCAACGCCTCCGCCATCCGGTTCCTCGGCGACGGCCGCTTCGAGGCGGCGGCCGAGACCGAGCGCGGCTACGGCGGCTCCGCCATGGTGGTGCACCCCGAGCCGTGATGCCGCCCTGTTGTTGACCGGCCGCTGACCTGTCGCTGACCTGTCACCGAGGCCCCGGGCCCCGTCCGCTCCGGACGGGGCCCGGGGACCGCCGGGACACGTCCTAGGCTGGGTCCGGACCGCGCGTCCCGCGCCACGTCCGTCCGACCCAGGAGCCGCACCGTGTTCAGCCACCCGCCCGCCGACCGTCCCGGCCCCTCCGAGCCCGTCGTGCCGGGGGACCCCGCCCTGGACGACCGGTGGCGGGCGGCCACGGCCGGGTGGCGCCCGTCCTCGATCCGCCCGTCCTCGATCCGCTCGGGCGAGCCCGACCGCGTCCGCGCCTGGGTGCGCCACGCCTGGGAGGGCCTCGCCGGCGGGGATGCCGACGGCGCGGCCGCCGGGCCGGAGGACGACGACGCCGTCGGCCGGCGGGTGCACGACCTGATGACTGTCGCCGCGCTGTTCGTCCTCCAGGAGCGCTTCCTGGCCGTCGCCGCCGGCGAGCCGGCCCCCGCGGGGGCGCCCGACCCCCGCCGGGACGGCGCCCCCCTGGGCGACGACGAGGTCCTGGCGGTCGTGCGGCAGACGTGGGAGATCGACCCCGCGGAGGAGGGGGCGGAGGGGTTCGCGGCGGAGCTCGCCGGGTTCCTGCAGGACCACCTGGAGGAGCTCGCCGAGGAGGTCCGCGAGCGGCTGGTGGACCGGCGCGGTCCCACCCAGGTGTTCGCCGAGCTGTGGAGCCTCGAGCACGTGGACGAGCTCGAGCCCGCCGACCAGGAGGGGGAGCCCCCGTTCCCGCTCTCCACGGACGACATCGCGTGGATCGTCAGCGGCGTCCCCGGCCCCGAGAAGCACACCGCCTGGGAGTGGCTCACCCGCTGAGCCGGACCTCGGCCGCAGCGGCACCGGAATAAGCCGGCCCGCCGACGACTTTTATGGATGTATCCACAAAATCTGCGACGAGGAGCCCCGCATGACCATCCAGCTCGGCCTGAACACCTTCGGCGACCTCTACCCCGGGCCGGACGGGCGGATGCTCGGCGGGGCACAGGTGATCCGCAACGTCGTGGCCGAGGCGGTGCTGGCCGACCAGGTGGGACTGGACTTCTTCGGCATCGGCGAGCACCACCGGGAGGACTTCGCGGTCTCCTCGCCCGAGACGGTGCTCGCCGGCATCGCCACGGTCACGGGGCGGATCCGCCTGGGCTCCGCGGTGACCGTGCTCAGCTCCGACGACCCGGTGCGGGTCTACCAGCGCTTCGCCACCGTGGACGCCCTCTCCTCCGGCCGCGCCGACGTCATCCTGGGCCGCGGCTCCTTCACCGAGTCCTTCCCGCTGTTCGGCTACCCGCTGGACGAGTACGAGGCGCTGTTCGAGGAGAAGCTGCAGCTGTTCGACCGGCTCCGCACCGAGGGCCGGATCGACTGGCAGGGCCGGCTGCGCGCGCCCATCCAGGGCCTGGAGGTGTACCCCAAGACCGAGGCCGGCGCGCTGCGCACGTGGATCGCCGTGGGCGGCTCGCCCAACTCGGTGGTCCGCGCCGCCCACTACGGGCTGCCCGTCATCTTCGCGATCATCGGCGGCAGCCCCTCGGCCTTCGGGCCCTTCGCCGACTACTACCGCCAGGCCCTCGAGCACTTCGAGAAGGAGCCGCAGCCGGTGGCCTTCCACTCCCCGGGCTACGTCGCGGAGACCGACGAGCAGGCCCGCGAGGAGTTCTTCCCGCACCAGGCGTACACGCACGCCCGGATCGGCAGGGAGCGCGGCTGGGGCCCGCTGACCCGCGCGGAGTTCGACGCGATGTGCGGGCCGGAGGGCGCCTACTTCGTGGGCTCCCCGGAGACGGTCGCCCGCAAGATCGTCCGGTCCTCGGCGGCGCTCGGCGCCTCGCGCTTCGACCTCAAGTACGCGGTGGGCACCCTGGACCACGCCCGGATGCGGCGCAGCATCGAGCTCTTCGGCACCGAGGTGCGCCGCTACGTCGAGGACATGACCGCCGACCTGCCCGCGGGCACCGCCGCGTAGCCCCGCCCCGGCCGGCCGGGGCGGGCCGCTCAGAGCCGCGTCGTGACCGCGTCGTGGGGCAGGGTGACCAGCACTGTGGTCCCGACGCCCGGCTGCGACCGGACCTCGAGCGCGGCCCCCGCGGCGTCGGCGATGTCCCGCATGATTCGCAGGCCCAGATGGCCCTCGGGGGAGCCCCGGGAGTCGTCGAAGCCGGTGCCGTCGTCGCTGATCGTCAGCACCGTGGCGCCGTGCTCCACGCCGAGCCGCAGGCTCACCGTGGACGCGTGGGCGTGCTTGGAGATGTTCGCGAACGCCTCCCGCGCCACCTTCAGGAACATGCCCTCCTGCTCGGGGGTGAGGAACACCGCGGGACCGATCTGCACGGACGTGTCGATCCCCCGCTGGGCCAGCGGGTCCGCGAGCCGGGCCAGGGCCTTCGGCAGTCCCAGGGTGAGCAGGTCCGGGGAGTACAGGGCGGTGGTGATCCCGCGCAGGGTGCGGAGGCTGCCCTGCAGGATCGTCCGGGACCGGCCCAGCGCGCTGCGCTGCTCCGGGACGTCAGCCGTCATCTCCTGGGCCTCCAGGGAGTAGGACAGGCCGGCCAGGTCCTGGATCACGTCGTCGTGCAGGTCCCGGGCGACCCGCACCCGCTCCAGCTCGGCGGCGTCCACGGCGTGCTGGAGCAGCTGTGCGCGGGCCGTCCGGTGGTCCTGGATCCGGCGGGCCAGACCCACCGCCGGGGCGAGCTGCGCCAGCTGGAACAGCGCCAGGGTCAGCAGCAGCGCCGGCGCCATGCCCATGAGCACCGAGCGCTGCTCGTCCCGCACGATCGAGTCGTCGTAGTACGCCTCGAGGACCAGCTGCTCGCCGCCGGCGGGGACGAACCCCACGTAGACCTCGACCAGCTGCCCCGCGCCGGACTCGTGGGAGTTCTCCGCCGCCTGCTGGTGCTCGATGGTGGCGACCCCCTCGCCCCGGGCCACGAGGTCCTCGTCCCACGGGGGCGGGCCGTAGTTCTGCCCCACGAGCTCGTGCTCGTCGGAGTAGACGATCGTGCCCTCATCGTCCCAGATCTTGATCCGGTGGATGGTCCCGTCGTCGAGCCAGGGCTGCATCCGCACGTCCAGCTGGGCCGTGGCGGCCGCGTCGCCCGCGAGCAGGTCGTCGGTGATCAGGGGCGCCACGGCGTGGGTGGCCAGCCGCTGGGTGACGCGCAGGACGTGCTGCACGGCGTGCTCCTCGGCGACGGCCCGGATCCACCAGGTGGTGGGCACGGCGGCGACGAGCAGCACCACGAGTCCCGTGAGCAGGAACCTGCGAACGGCGGCCCGCACCTCGGACCGGTCGGTCGGCGGGGCCGGCGGGGGCAGCGGCCAGTCGTCGAAGACGACCGCAGCCCCCGGGTCGGCGCGGCCCACGTGCGAGAGCAGGCGTCTCATGACCGGACCGTCAGCAGGCCGAGCCTCGAGGCCACGGCGACCGCCTCCAGCTGGGAGTGGGCCCCCAGCTTGACGAGGATCGTCTTCACGTAGCCGCGGCAGGTGTTCGGGGTGATGTTCAGCAGTCGTGCGTTCGCGCCCACGCTGTGCCCCTCGGCCATCAGGCGCAGGACCTGCAGCTCGCGCCGGGTGAGCGCCGGCACCCCGGGGTCCGGCCGGCGGGCCGGATCCGTGGTCGCGAGCAGTGAGGGGTGGACCGCCATCGTGCCGCAGCGGGCGCTGCGGATGGTCTCCAGCAGGGTCGCGAGCGAGCCGTCCTTCGGCAGGAACGCGCAGATCCCGGTGCTCGCGGCGGCCTCCAGCACGTGCTGGGTGGGGTCACCGGTGAGCATGACGATCCGTGTCCCCGGCCGGTCCCGGAGGATCCGGGCGGAGGCGGTCACCCCGTTGCCGCCGGCGAGGTGGTAGTCCATGACCACCACATCGGGCCGCAGCGCCGCGCACAGGCGGACGCTCGACTCGACGTCGTCGGCCACGCCGACGCTGCACAGGTCCGGCTCCTGGCCCAGCGCGCCGGTCAGCAGCTCCGCGAACGTGGTGTGGTCGTCCACCACCAGGATCGAGGTGCGCGCCGCGCGCCCCTCCGCAATGTCAGCGTCCATCTTGGACCAGCCCCCCGGCAACCCCTGTACTACGTGTGGGTAGTATGCCGATTGCAAATCATGGACACCAAGCGGGCGGGTGTCATCTGTTTGGGGGTTGACAAGGGGACATTCGGTTCGTAAACGCCGTCGGCTGCACCAGCTCATGCCTCCACCCCCTATGCGACCGTGCTCAGGCTGCGGCCCAGGAAGGCCTGGAGCACCGAGACCGCCTCCTGCCGGGCGAGCGGGACGCGGGCGCCAGGGATCCAGTCGGGGTCGCCGGCCCGGCTGTGGAGCACCAGCAGGGCCGTCAGGGCCTGGCCCAGCTCGTCGCCGGTCGCGGCCGTGGCCTGCAGCATGCGGGTGTAGGCCAACTGCAGCACCCCGGACGGAGCGCATCCCAGCTCGTGGTCCAGGGTCCACCGGCACTGCTCGTAGGCCTGCAGGCCCTCGACCGAGCGCCCAGCCCCTTCGAGCCCGAGCACGAGCACGGTCCAGGCTCGTTCGTTCAACGGGTCGGCCGCGACCACCTTCCGGGCCTGGGCCACGGCTTCCTCGCAGCGGCCCAGCTCGAGGTCTGCCTCGGCCAGCAGCACACGGGCCTCGGTCACTCGAGCCGCGAAGGCGCTGCGCTGGGACTCGATCCACTCGCAGTCCTGCTCGTCCTCCAGCAGGGAGCCCGAGGCCATGCCCAGCGCGCGGTGCAGCAGCAGATCCGCCTCGCGGGCGGAGGAGCGCATCGCAGTCTCCAGCAGCCGCTCGAAGCGGGGCAGGTCCAGATCCACCAGGGCGGCGTCGATGACGTAGCCGCCGTTCGTGGTCCTCAGCGGACCGTTCCTGCCCTGACCGGGCTGGAGGTGCCGGCGCAGAACGCTGACGTAGCTCTCCAGGTTCGCGGAAGCCGCCGCGGGTGCGTCGTCCCCCCACAGCAGATCGACGAGTCGTTGCTTCGACACCCGTGTCCCCAGGTGCAGGAGGAGGATCTCGAGGATCCGCCGCTGCCGGGGACCCCCCAGCTCCTTGGACGTCAGGGTCCGGCTCCCGCACCGGACCACCAACGGACCGATGACCTGCACCGACAGCCTGGCCCCCGTGGCACCGGCTGCGGTTCGAACGTCGACAGTAGAAACATCCATCGTGATCACTCCCCCCGAAGTGCCTCCACTGTGGCGGGCGGCCCCCCTCGGCCAACAGCACCGGATGGGGGGTGGGGCACCCCCCCATCTGAGGGGTGTGCCAAAGGGAATGACCGGCGCACAGGGCGCCGGCCCCCGGGAGTCCGGGCCTCGACCGCCTGGAAGCAGCCCGCCCCGAGGGCCGGACGGGCCCGACCGCAGCCTTCACCGGCACCGATCTGCGACATGGAACGTCATGAACACGGGGCGACTGTCCCCCGAGCTGACGACGTGCGGAGGTGATCGGTCCGCACCGCAACGTTTCTCCAAGGTTCCGTGCCGACCGTGGGGTCATGACCACTCAGGAATCAACAGCCGTCATCGACACCCCGCCGGCCCGGCGGGGACGCCACCGCTGGATGCCGCCGGCGCTGTTCCTGCTGGCGGTCCTTCTGGTGCTGGCGCACGGTGCCCTCTCCGCGGAGAAGGAGCCGGGCACCATGCTCGGAGCCTCCGGGTCCGTGCCCGGAGGGCTCGCGCGTCTCAACGGGGTCATGCCGTACACGCAGTTCGTCGCCCAGGAGGGACGGGACGTGCCGGCGGAGCTCAGCGGAGACGTTCCGAGCGGCGCCCACCTGGTGATCGTCCTGCTGGAGCTCACCGCGATGGAGCCCGAAGGCCTGGACTTCAACGCCGACGACTACGTGGTGGAACGGCTCGGGGGCCGCACGTTGCAGGTGGTCTGGGCGTCGCCCTCCGAGGCTCCGCTCGCGCAGAACGAGACCGTGCAGGCAGAGCTGGTCTTCGAGGTGCCCGACAAAGCCCTCGAACTGACTCTCGCCGGAGCCGGCGACGTGCGCCTCTCGATGGGTACCGAACACCACAGCGGCAGCAGAGGACGCTGACCGCACGGAACGACCCGGTCGGGGGGCAGGTCGTTCCACCACATGTCATGACCAGAACGCGGGACCGCGCGGAGCGCAACGGTCCCGATCCAAGGGGGAGCAACATCATGGCCGTCTCGAGAAGAAACGTCCTGCTGCTGGGCGGGCTGGGAGTCGCAGGGGCGGCTCTGGGTGTGCCGACGACAGCGGTCAACGCCAAGTCGGCGAGCGCGCTCGCCGACTCCCTGATGCCCAGGCCGTTCCGGACCGAGTTCGCCCAGGCGCCCGTTCTCGGTGCTGACGACCCGCTCGGCCGGCCCACGATCGATCCAGTCGACGGGAAGCCCATCAAGTACTACACGGTCACGGAGCAGGCCGCCTCGGCCCAGATCCTGCCGAAGGCGGGTCTCCTGACGCCCATTCTCGGCTACAACGGCATCTTCCCGGGCCCTACGATCGACGTCTACCAGGGCACGAAGGTCGAGCTGACCGTGGTCAACAAGCTGCCGCGCCAGCACGCCCTGGACGGTCACAGCCTGGACACGTCCACCCACCTGCACGGTTCCGCGTCGCTGCCCCAGTACGACGGCTATGCCAGCGACATCACGCGCCCGGGGTTCCAGAAGACGTACAAGTACCCGAACTTCCAGGGCGCCAGGACCCTGTGGTACCACGACCACGGGGTCCACCACACCGCGCTCAACGCCTATTCGGGGCTGGCGGGGCAGTACCACATGCACGATGCCAACTCGGAGCGGCTCCTGCCGCGGGGGAAGTACGACGTCGCGCTCACCGTCTCCGACGCGATGTTCGCCGCCAACGGAGCTCTCGGCTACGACGACAACAGCCGGTCGGGGCTGTGGGGGGACGTCATCCTCGTGAACGGCAGGCCCTGGCCCGTCATGAAGGTGCAGAAGCGGGTCTACCGGTTCCGTTTCCTCAACTGCTGCATCTCCCGGTCCTTCCGGCCCCGGCTCAGCACGGGGGACCCGCTCGTCATGGTCGCCACGGACGGGGGGCTGATGCCGAGTGCCCAGTCGGTCCGCGAGTACCGGCACGCCAGCGCCGAGCGCTACGAGTTCCTCGTCGACTTCAGCAAGTACAGGACGGGACAGCGGATCGAACTGCAGAACCTGTCCAACGACAACAACGTCGACTACGACTTCACGAACAAGATCATGGCCTTCGACGTCGTGGACGAGCCCGTGGACACGTCCGACCCCACCTGGAACCGGATTCCCACCGCTCTCGTCGGCAGCGAGGTGATGGATCTGCAGGAGAGCCAGTCGACGAGGAGACGACACTTCCGGGTGAAGCGCGACGACAGCACCTGGACGATCGACGGGGAGACGTGGGCGGACGTGATCGCCAGCAACTACCGCAAGGTCATGGCGGAGGTCGAGCTGGGGGCCACGGAGATCTGGGAGTTCGAGAACTCCTCGGGCGGGTGGTTCCACCCCATGCACATCCACCTCATCGACTTCAAGATCATCGGACGCAACGGCCGGGCTCCGTTCGCCTACGAGAAGGGGCCGAAGGACACCGTCTACGTGGGCGAGGGGGAGACCGTCCGGCTGCTCATGAAGTTCGGACCCCACAAGGGCCGGTACATGGTGCACTGCCACAACCTCGTCCACGAGGACCACGACATGATGGCGCAGTACCGGGTCGGCGAGTCCGTGGACCCGGACCCCAACGATCCGATGACGGCGGACCCGGCGGTGCCGGCGGGAACGAGCAGCACCACTCCTTCCCCCACGCCGTCCCCCTCGCCGTCGGCCTCGCCCTCGCCGTCAGTCTCGCCGTCGGCCACGTCGTCGCCGTCGCCGTCCGCCTCACCGTCGCCGTCGCCGTCCGCCTCACCGTCGCCGTCCATGTCGCCTTCGCCGTCGCCCACGCCCACCAAGAAGTCCGGGAAGAAGGGGCAGACCAAGGATCCGAGGGCCGGCAGATGACGTGCACCTGTCGTACCAGCCGCCCGGGCGCAGCGGACCCGCTGTTCCGAGAAGAGAGGATGAGCTGACATGGTGCAGCTGAGACCGGCCCCCGTCCCGACCCGGCAGAAGCCGGACCGGACACGTCACCGACCCATCGGGTCGCGGACGGTCTGGGCGGTGCTGCTGGGCCTGGTCCTGGTCCTGGCCACCCGGGCCTGGTTGATCGAACCCGTGGTCGTCGCCTCGGACAGCATGGAGCCCACCGTGGGGCAGAGGAGCGTGGCGCTGCTGCTGAAGCTCGATCCCGATCCCGCCGCGGTGTCCGCGGGCACCGCGGTCGTCTTCCCCCACCCCGACGACGGCAGCATGACCGTGAAGCGGGTGGTGGCCACCGGCGGACAGACCGTGGCGATCGAGGACTCCCTCCTCGTCGTCGACGGCAGGACGGTCGACGAGCCGTTCGTCGACCACAGCCGGATCGACGGCACCTACTTCGGTCCGGTCACCGTCCCCGACGGACACGTCTTCGTCATGGGCGACAACCGGGGGGTGTCGGTCGACTCCCGGCACTTCGGCACCGTTCCCGCAGAGGACCTGGAAGCCACGGTCCTGCTGCCCCGGCCCTGAGCCCGCCGCCGCTCGGCGGCAACCGCACCAGCGGGCCCGGGGCTCGCCACTCCCCTCGTCCCGGGCCCGCTCCTCCATGTCATGAACGGGGCATCTGCAAGGTATTTCCAAGACCCGCACCGTTGTCTGTTTGCACATGCACCAGCTGGGGGAGAAGGGCATCCGATGAAAACCACGAAGAGGATCCGCGTGCCGGAGGAGACGGCGGCGGAGGGCATCTCGCGCAGAGGCGTCCTCACCGGCGTGATGGCCGGCCTGGCCGCGCTGCCGGTCACCGGGCAGGCCCATGCCGCGCCCAAGGCTCCCGCACCCAAGGTCCCCGCGCCCACGGGTCCTGCCGCGGCTCGCGTGCTGAGCGCGGCCCGGTCCGGCCACGGTACGGGGGCGCCGCGCGGCTCCGACATCGCGGTCACCGCGGGGCGGGCCAAGGAGGGACGCTTCGGGGTCATGTTCAAGAAGCTCCCGGCCTTCGCCCCGAGCGACGACCTGCTGGCGGACCTCGCGCAGCAGATGGTCGACCGCACCCCGCCGCTGGCCGACGTCTCGCTGAGCAACGACGGGTTCGACAATCCGGACATTCCCGCCGGCTACGCCTATCTGGGGCAGTTCATCGACCACGACATGACGCTCGACAAGACGCCCATGCCGCAGCAGGACCTGGACCCGAAGGGACTCACCAACTTCGACACCCCCTTCTTCGAGCTGGGCTCCGTCTACGGCAGGGGGCCGGCCGCCGACCCCCAGCTCTACGACCCGGCCGATCGGCGCCGGATGCGCATCGGGCGGAACCACGACGGTTTCCCGGACCTGCCGCGCAACGCGGACGGCACCGCGATCATCGGGGACCACCGCAACGACGAGAACCTGATCGTCGCCCAGTTCCACCTCACCTTCCTGCAGCTGCACAACAGGTTCGTGGACGAGGGCAGGACGTTCCAGGAGGCGCAGCAGATGACCCGGTGGCACTACCAGTGGCTGATCGTGCACGACTTCCTGCCCCGCATGGTGGGCAGGGGTCTGGTGGCCGGCATGCTCAAGCCGCGCAGGGGCGGACCGACCGGGGTGGACTGCAAGTTCTACAGACCCGGCAATCCCACCCGGCCCATGATGCCCATCGAGTACTCGGTGGCCGCCTACCGCTTCGGCCACAGCATGATCCGCGCCGAGTACGAGATGCACGACGCGGTCACCATTCCCTTCTTCGGGCACCCCGCGAACGACCTCCGCGGGTCCCGCCCGCTGCCGACCATCGCACGGGCCGACTGGAACTACTTCTTCGACGTCCCCGGGATGAGCGAGCCGGACGACCGCAACATGACGCGGCTGATCGACACCAAGTTGGCGCTCCCGCTCAACGAGCTCCCGCCGACCGTGGTGCAGCACGTCGACGGCGCCATCCTCTCCCTGGCCCACCGGAACCTGCTGCGGGGCAAGCGGCTGGGCCTGCCGGCCGGCCAGGACGTCGCCAAGGCCATGGGCGTGGCACCGATCCCCAACGACAGGCTCGGTCTCACGGACCCCGGCTGGAACGGCCGGGCACCGCTCTGGTACTACATCCTGAAGGAGGCGGAGCTGCTCGGCGGCAGGACGCTGGGCCCCGTCGGCGGGAGGATCATCGCGGAGGTCATCCTCGGCATCCTCTCCCTGGACCGCTCCTCGTTCCTCAACGCCCCCACCGGGTGGGCACCTGCGAGGACACCGTTCGAGTGCGGCGACTTCCTCGAGATGGCGGGTGCCCTCGAGAACATGCCCGCCGGCTCCGAGGCCGAGGACCCGGAGGTCGAGGACCCGGAGGTCGAGCTGCCGGAGGACGAGCACCCCGAGGGGGAGCTCCCCGAGGACGAGGACCCCGGGGGCGCCTGACCCGCCTGCCGTGAGTACACGGAGGCGTGTACCGTGAGGGCATGTCCTCCGTCGCCCCCACCCACACGTCGGCGCTGTCCCGGCTGGGTGCCGCCCTCTCCGACGAGACGCGCCTCCAGATCCTGCTGGCCCTGCGCGACGCCCCGGGCCGTCCCTCGGAGCTGGCGCGGGCCCTGGGCGTGTCCAAGCAGGTGATGTCCAACCAGCTCGCCTGCCTGCGCGGATGCGGGCTGGTGACGGCCTCCGCCGAGGGGCGCAGCACCTGGTACCGGCTGGCCGATCCCCGCCTCGGCCCGGCGCTGGGGGACCTGCTGGAGCTGGTGGTGACCGTGGACCCCACCTGCTGCTCCCCGGCCGGATGCACCTGCGCATGAGCTCCCGCACTCTGGGGCCGGGCCCCCTCACCTCGGCACGCCGGGCGGTCCTGCACCGGCGGGTGCGCCTGATCGTGGCCGGCACCATCACCTACAACCTCTTCGAGGCCGTGGTCGCCCTGACCGCCGGCACCATCGCCTCCTCCGCCGCGCTGATCGGCTTCGGGCTGGACTCCGTCGTCGAGGTCCTCTCGGCGGCGGCGGTCGCCTGGCAGTTCGCCGCTCCCGATCCGCACCGCCGGGAGAAGGTGGCCCTGCGGGTGATCGCGTTCTCCTTCTTCGGCCTGGCCGCCTTCGTCACCGTCGATGCGCTGCGCACCCTGCTCGGGGCCGCCGAGCCCGAGCACTCCCCGGTCGGCATCGGACTGGCCGCCGTGAGCCTGGTGATCATGCCGCTGCTGTCCTGGTTCGAGCGGCGCATCGGCCGGGAGCTGGGCTCCGCGTCGGCGGTGGCCGACTCCAAGCAGACCCTGATCTGCAGCTACCTCTCGGCCGTGCTGCTGGTCGGACTGCTGCTCAACAGCACCTTGGGCTGGTCCTGGGCCGACCCGCTGGCCGCCCTGGTCATCGCCGGGTTCGCCGTGAAGGAAGGGCTGGAGGCCTGGCGGGGGGACGCCTGCTGCACCCCGGCGGCGGTGCTCGTCGGTGACGACGAGGACGGCGACGGGTGCGCCGGCGCGTGCGGCCCCGGCTGCTCCTGCTGCGCCCCCTGACCCCTCGGCCGCCGGTCCCTGCGGGGGCCGGCCCCCGTCCGGGCGGGAGCGCACCCAGGGGCCGGCCCGTGCTCCGAGGGGGTCGGAGCACGGGCCGGCTGGAGGGAGCGCTGTCTCAGATGCTCATCCGGTGCCCACCACCCCCCTCGCCTCTCCGCCGCGCGTGGACTGCACGAGCACGCTCGAGATGCGCTGGCCCGGGCCGGGCTTGGCCCGGTACTCCCAGTTGCCGAGCGAGTCCACCGGGGCGGAGCCGACCTTGACCGGCGTGCCCGAGGTCGTGTTGTAGATGTTCACCGACGTCGCCGGGTTCAGCAGGGACGGTGCACCGGGCACGAGCGCCGTGCCGGTGAGCCGCAGCTCCTTGCCGACCCGGTGGCGCGAGGCCGCCGCGACGGTCACCACGTCGTCGCTCTTCAGCGTGATCGTCGCGGGGGAGCTCGCGACCCCGGCGGCGTTCTTGACCACCAGCTGGAGGACCGGGTCCTGGTCGGCGGCGGCGGGCGCCGTGGCGGAGACCGTGGTGAAGAACGGCACCACGACCTTGGGCCTGGCCACGGTCCGGTCGCTGAACGTCACCTCGGGTCCGCTCAGCTGGGACCACTCGTAGGAGGCCGCGTTGGCGGAGCCGCTGCCGTCCAGCTCCGTGGCCATCCCCCGGGCCACCGAGCCGGGCAGGGCCGCGACGGCCGCGGTGGCCGCGGGCTGCTCGACATCCGGGTTGTCCGGGGTGGTGCCGTCCGTGACGGGACCGGGGTCCGGGGAGGGATCGATCGGGTCCTCGCCGACCGGGGAGGCCTCCCCGCCCGTGACGACCACGGGCACGGTGGTCCGGCTCGTCCCGGAGGTGGAGACCGTGGCCTCGACCGGGGGAGCGAGCGTGGGGAACGAGCCCTTGTAGACGTTCGCGGTGCCGGTGGCGGTGAGCTTCCCGAAGCCGGTGACCTCCGGGGCGGTCCCGGAGGATGACGTCGCCTCGACGGTCAGGGCGGTGCCGTCGTAGGTCGCGGCCGTGGCGACCGAGACGTCGGTGACGGCGACCTCGGCGCTGCTGACGGGCTTGTCCCCGAGGTTCCGGACCGTCACGGTCGCCGGAGCGGCGCCCGTGTACGCGATGCGGGCGTAGGCGCGCTCCGAGTCGCCCTCGTCCTTCTCCATGGGCGTGGTCGCGAAGACCCCGTCCTGGCCGACCACCTCGAGCTGGTCCCCGCGGCTGGTGGCGAAGACGTCGAGGTGGCCTCCGCCGACGACGGCCCGGTCGGCCTGCACGCCCGTGTTGGTGGAGATCTTGCCCATCACGGAGAACTGGTCGTTGCGGGCGGTGGCGCCGTCCGAGGTCTTCACCTCGAAGAAGTTCGTGCCGAGCGGGCTGCCCGTCACGGTGTGCTCCACGTCGGGGTTGCCCAGGTAGCCCTCGGGAGCCCCGGCGTCCCACTTCAGGAACGGTCCGAGGTCCCCCTTGAGCGGTGTCTGGAAGTTGCCGATGGCGGGGGAGACATCCTCCACCAGGCGCCCGCGGCCCCGCTCGTCGGTGTCGACCGTCACGGTGCCGTAGGGGTGCTGGAAGGTCAGGGTGGTGTTGGGCGCGGCGTCGTCCACGTCGATGCGCTGGCGGGAGAAGACGACCTGGTCCCCCGGGACCGGGTTCTCGTTGGCGAAGGCGGCTTCCAGGGCGAGGGTGAGGACCGCGTCCCCACCGCCGGGGATCTGGACCTCGGAGCCGGCGAGCATGTAGAAGGCCTCGCCGGGGAAGTTGTCCGGGAAGGAGATGGGCTTCAGCGGATCGGGGACGTCCCCCGGCGGGAAGGCGCACAGCGGGTTGTCGCCGTCCAGGCACAGTTCTGTGCGGACCTTGCTGCTGTCCTCGTACCAGGCCGGGAACCCGTGCTCGGTGTTCACGGGTCCCACGGCGGTCAGGCCGCCCGGGTTGCGCTGGACGACCTCGGTGGCGGCGGTCGAGGCGCTGATGCCGGTGGCGCCGAGCAGGAGCGCGGCGGCGGCGGCGACCGTGCGGCGGCCGCGGGGGTGCTGTGGCGGGTCCCGCAGCAGTTCGCGGGGCCCGGTGGAGGTGCTCATGATGTCTCCTCAAGTAGCGGCGGTGCTGATAGCGCGAATATGCAAAAGCGCACTTGAGAAAACCCTGTGGCACCGGGCCCGGGCCGGGGCCGCCACGGAACGGGAGGGGGGAGGGCCCGACGCACGACGACATGACGGGCCCGGAGGAGGGACTGCGCTCAGCTCCGCAGCCGGGCCACGGCGTCGTCCTGGTGCAGGATGTCCTGGCGCATCTCGTCCTCGAGGAAGGCCAGCAGCGCGCGGGAGAGCTCCGAGTTCTCGGAGGCCACGGCGTCCCGGGCCACCGAGGCCCGGAAGTCGTGGGCGAACGCGTCGATCGCGGTCTGGGCCACGCAGCTGTGCGTGGAGATCCCGCAGAGCATCAGGTGGGTGGCGCCCAGGTTGCGCAGCCGGGCCGCGAGGTCCGTGTCGAAGAACGCGCTGTCCCGGGTCTTGACCAGCCCCGTCCCGCCCTCGGTGTCGAGACCGGCCACGTACTCGGACTGCTCCGTGCCGGGGAACGCGAAGCCCTGCCCGTCGTCGTGCATGTTGACGGTCCACGTGGAGCCGTCCCGCTCGTGCTGGGTGCGGATCAGCACGATCGGGCAGCCGCCGTCGCGGGCCGCCCGGATCAGCTGGTTGACCTTCTCCGTCACGGGCTCCCGCTGCTCCTCGAGCTCGGGGAAGTCGAAGTACGAGTTCTGCATGTCGATGACGAGCAGGGCGGTGCGGCCCTGCGCCGGGTGCTGGGTCATGGCGTCCTCTCCGGTACGGGGGGAGCCCCGCGAGGGACTCCGGTGGACAACGATCAGATCAGTGAACTTACTACCTTCGGGCGCCCGGCTCCACCCGCTCCGGGGCTCCGGTAGCCTGAGGCGCATGGCCTATCACGCGGACGCACTCGAGCTCGAGGGCAAGGAGATCCTCACGTGGGAACGCTTCGGCGAAGCGACCCAGGAGCTCGCCCAGAGCGTCGTGGACAGCGGCTTCCTGCCGGACATCATCATCGCGGTGGCCCGCGGCGGTCTGCTCCCGGCCGGTGCGCTGTCCTACGCGATGGGGGTCAAGCTCTCGGACGCGATCAACGTGGAGTTCTACACCGACGTCCACCAGACCCTGCCGGACCCCGTGCTGCTCGCCCCGATGCTGGACACCGAGTCCATCGCGGGCCGGAAGCTGCTCGTCGTCGACGACGTGGCGGACTCCGGGCGGACCCTCGCCCTGGTGCTGGAGCTGCTGCGCGGCCTGGGCGCGGAGGCGCGCTCCGCCGTCATCTACGGCAAGCCCCGCTCCGTGATCCGGCCCGACTACCTGTGGAAGGCCACCGACGACTGGATCGTCTTCCCCTGGTCGGCCGCCCCGCCGGTCACCGCCGGCGCCTGACCGCCCCCGGGCCGCGTCCCGCCCGGGCCGCTCCTCATCCGGTCAGCGCAGCGCCGCCCGCACCCCGGGGTGGCCGGCCACGACGAGCCACACGACGTTGACCGCGACCAGGACGGTGGCGCTGAGCCCGGGCAGCAGGTGCCCGCCCAGGAGGAACACCGCCAGGTCGAAGAGGTCGCCGAGCACGGCCAGGGAGCAGAAGACGATGCCGAGGATCCAGCCCCACTGGAGCTGCTCGCGCAGCGGGAACCAGACCAGCGCGTAGAGGGCCGTCGTCAGCACCACGCCGAGGAGCGCCAGCACGGCGGACAGCCCGGCGCCGGGGAGCCCCGGGACCCGCACCAGGTCCTCCATGCCGGGGAGCTGGGCGCTGGGGCACCCGACCGCCTGCACGAACGTGTCCGCCACGTTCACCGCGAACGATAGCAGGGTGAGCCGCAGCAGCAGGCGCAGCCGGGCCGTCATCGGCGGCCCGGGCGGGACCGTGCCGGGACCCGGTCCGCCGGGGAGCCGCGGGGGCGGCCCGCCGCCCGGACGGTGCGGGCCGCCGGGACCGTGCGGGTGCTGGCTCATGGCCTGTGCCTCCTGGCGCGCGCGAGGTGTGCTCACCGCCGAACCTACCGCTCCCTGCCCCGTCCGGCACGGGCTTCCAGGGATCGTCCCCCGCGGGGCCTCCCCGGGGCGGCCCGTGCGACGTGGATCACCCGGGGTAGGCTGGCACGGTAGGCACCGACGGCGCGACCGCTCGTCGGTCGTGCGCGCACCCGTGACGACCGACCAGCCAGGAGCAGCCGCGACATGACGACTCAGCACGACCGGACCGCCGCCCCCGACCGCCACCGCGCCGAGGTGATCGACGCCCCGCTGCGTGCGGACGTCCGCCGCATCACGACCCTGCTGGGGGAGACCCTGGCCCGTCAGCGCGGCGAGGAGCTGCTGGAGCTGGTCGAGCAGGTCCGCCGGCTCACCAAGGACGCGAAGGACGCCAAGG
Source organism: Kocuria sp. LHG3120 (assembly GCF_049897445.1). NCBI lineage: Bacteria > Bacillati > Actinomycetota > Actinomycetes > Micrococcales > Micrococcaceae > Kocuria > Kocuria sp. LHG3120. The sequence goes on from NZ_JAFCWG010000009.1 coordinate 126,295, forward strand.
CCTCCGGGGCCGACGACGCCGCGGGCCAGGTCCGCGACCTGCTCGGCTCCCTGCCCCTGGACCGGGCGACGGATCTGGTGCGGGCCTTCGCCCACTACTTCCACCTGGCCAACGCCGCCGAGCAGGTGCACCGCGTGCGCGTGCTCGACCGCCGCCCCGAGGACGAGGGGTGGCTCGCCGCGGCGGTCGCCGACGTCGCCGCCGAGGCCGGTCCCGACGCCCTGCGCGAGGCGGTGGGCAGCCTGGACGTCCGGCCGGTGTTCACCGCGCACCCCACCGAGGCCTCCCGGCGCTCCGTGCTGACCAAGATCCGGCACCTCTCCGACATCCTGGCCCGCGAGACCGCCGAGGGCTCCGCCGCGCGCCGCAGCCAGGACCGGCGCCTCGCCGAGCTGATCGAGCTCCTGTGGCAGACCGACGAACTGCGCCAGAACCGCCCCACCCCGCTCGACGAGGCCCGCAACGCCCTGTACTACCTGCGGGAGGTCCTCACCGAGACCATGCCCGTGCTGCTCGCGGACCTCGAGGACCAGCTCTCGCAGCACGACGTGCACCTGCCGGCCGGCCCCCCGCCGCTGCGCTTCGGGTCCTGGATCGGCGGGGACCGGGACGGCAACCCCAACGTCACCCCCGAGATGACCCGCCGGGTCCTCCAGCTGCAGGGGCAGGCGGCCGTCGACATCGCCCTGAGCTTCCTGGACGTGCTGGTCTCCCGGCTGTCCCCCTCCACCGCCATCGTCGAGGTCGACCCCGAGCTCCGCGAGTCCGTGGAGCGGGACGTGGCCCACCTGCCCGGCCTGGACCCGCGGGTCCTGGAGCTCAACGCGCAGGAGCCGTACCGGCTCAAGCTCACCTGCATCAAGGCCAAGCTGATCAACACCCGCCGCCGGTTCGCGGAGGAGACCGTCCACGAGCCGGGCCGGGACTACCGGACCACCGCGGAGCTCGTGGCCGACCTCGACGTGGTGGCCCGCTCGCTGCGGCACCACGCGGGCGCGCTCGCCGCCGACGGCTCGCTCGCCGCGGCGACCCGCACCATCGCCGGCTTCGGCCTGGGCCTGGCCACCCTGGACGTCCGCGAGCACGCCGACGCCCACCACGAGGCCGTGGGGCAGCTGCTCGACCGGCTGGGCGAGCTGGACCAGCCGTACGCGGACATGGACCGGGGCGCGCGCGCCGCGGTGCTCGCCGGGGAGCTCGCCGGCCGCCGCCCGCTCGCCCCGCCGGGGCTGTCCACGGGCGCCGTGCACCTCGACGGCGACGCGGACCGGACGTTCGCGGTCTTCCGGGAGATCGCCCGGGCCCAGGAGACCTACGGCGAGGAGATCGTCGAGACCTACATCGTGTCCATGACCCGCGACGCGGACGACATCCTGGCCCCCGTGATCCTGGCCCGCGAGGCCGGGCTGGTGGACCTCACCGGCGAGCAGGACCGCGCCACCCTCGGCTTCGCGCCGCTGCTGGAGACCGTCGGGGAGCTGCGGCGCTCCGCGGAGGTCATCGACGAGCTGCTCTCCGACCCGGCCTACCGGCGGGTGGTCGCGGCGCGCGGGAACATCCAGGAGGTCATGCTCGGCTACTCCGACTCCAACAAGGAGTCCGGGGTGATGACCAGCCGGTGGGAGATCCACCGGACCGAGCGCCGGCTGCGCGACGTCGCCGCCCGGCACGGCGTACGGCTGCGGCTCTTCCACGGCCGCGGCGGCTCCGTGGGCCGCGGCGGCGGTCCCACCCACGACGCGATCCTCGCCCAGCCCAGCGGCGTCCTCGCCGGCGAGATCAAGTTCACGGAGCAGGGCGAGGTGATCAGCGACAAGTTCTCCCTCCCCGCCCTGGCCCGGGAGAACCTCGAGCTGTCCCTGGCCGCCGTGCTGCGCGCCACCGCGCTGCACCAGGACCCGCGCTCCACCGAGGAGGAGCTGGACCGGTGGGGCGAGGTCATGGACGTGGTCAGCGACGCCGCCTTCGCCTCCTACACGGGCCTGGTCGAGGACCCCGACCTGCCGGAGTACTTCCTGTCCGCCACCCCGGTGGAGCAGCTGGGCGCGCTGAACATCGGCTCCCGCCCGGCCAAGCGCCCGTCGTCGGACAAGGGCCTGTCCGGGCTGCGGGCGATCCCGTGGGTGTTCGGCTGGACGCAGTCCCGCCAGATCGTGCCCGGCTGGTTCGGGGTGGGCTCGGGCCTGCGCGCCGCCCGCGAGGCGGGGATGGAGGGGGACCTGCGCACCATGCTGGAGCGCTGGCACTTCTTCAGCTCCGTGATCTCCAACGTGGAGATGACCGTGGCGAAGACCGACCTGGAGATCGCCGCCCACTACGTCCGCGCGCTGGTGCCCGAGCGGCTCCAGCACGTGTTCGAGGTGATCCGCCGCGAGTACGAGCTCACCCTCGACGAGCTCGCCCGGCTCACCGGGCAGGCGGAGCTGCTGGACGGCAACCCCACCCTGAAGCAGACGCTCGAGGTGCGGGACCAGTACCTCGATCCCATCTCCTACCTGCAGGTGGAGCTGCTCCGCCGGATCCGGGAGCAGGACGCCGAGGGCCGGGAGGTCGACGAGGGCCTGCAGCGGGCCCTGCTCATCACCATCAACGGGGTGGCCGCCGGCCTGCGCAACACCGGCTGACCGCCCGGACCCGGTCCGCGGGCGGGAAGACGTCCGCGGCCCGGCCGGACCGGGGGCCGGATCAGGGGACGGGCAGCAGCAGGGCGACGGCGCCGAGCACGGACAGTCCCGCCCGGAGGTGGTTGGCCCGCGTCCACGGCCGCGGGTAGGCGGACCACACCACGGTCCGGTGATCGGTGCCGGCCAGCCGGGCGTTGAGCGGGACGTTGACCGCCACGGTCAGGACCCAGCCCGCCAGGGACGCCAGCGCACCCAGCACGCGCAGCGGCCCGCCGGGTGCGGAGACGCTCGTGCCGACCACGACCAGACAGGCCAGGGCGGTGCCGAAGAACAGCACCAGGAACGGCGCCCGCACCGCGGCCCGGTTGACGGCGATCATCGCCGAGGCCGCCGCACCGCCGGGAAGGCGCCGCAGCGCCGGCATCACCACCAGGGAGAACGCCAGGTAGAACCCGCCGACCAGTCCCGAGCCGATCCCGGCGACCAGCGCCGGCCACGTCTCCACGCCGCGGGGCTCAGTCGCCGACGGCGTCGCGGCCGCGGCGCACGATCAGCGGATCGGCCGGGTGGACCACGGACGGGTCCTTGTCCTCGTAGTCGAACTGGTCCAGGAAGAAGCGCAGCGCGTTGATCCTCGCCCGCTTCTTGTCGTTGGACTTCACCGTGGTCCACGGGGCGTGGTCGGTGTCGGTGCGCAGGAACATCTCCTCCTTGGCCTCGGTGTAGTCCTCCCACCGGTCCAGGGAGGCGAGGTCCTGCGGGGAGAGCTTCCACCGGCGCACGGGGTCGATCTGGCGGATCGCGAACCGGGTGCGCTGCTCCTGCTGGGTCACGGAGAACCAGAGCTTGGTGAGGTGGATGCCGGAGTCCACGAGCATCTTCTCGAACACCGGGGCCTGGTCCATGAACCACGCGTAGTCCCGCGGGGTGCAGAAGCCCATCACGGGTTCCACCACCGCGCGGTTGTACCAGGAGCGGTCGAAGAGCACCATCTCCCCGGCGGTGGGCAGGTGGCGGATGTAGCGCTGGAAGTACCACTGCCCGGCCTCGCGGTCCGAGGGCTTCGTCAGGGCCACGACCCGGGCGGCGCGCGGGTTGAGGTACTCGGTGAACCGCTTGATCGTCCCGCCCTTGCCGGCGGCGTCCCGGCCCTCGAACACGATGACGTGCTGGAGGTCGTGGTCCTGACCCCAGTACTGGAACTTCAGCAGCTCGATCTGGAGCTTGTACTTCTCCAGCTCGTACTCCTCCCGGCTCATCAGCTCGTCGTAGGGGTGGTCCTCCCGCCAGGTCTCCACGGCCGAGCCCCCCGGGTCGATCAGGTCCGGGTCCTCCTCGTGCCCGTGGGGCACGGTGTAGCCCATCTGGGTGAGGTGGTCGATGAACTCCCGCAGGTTCTCCCGCACGGCCCACTGGTCGGCGGGCATCCACTGCCGTTTTCCGTCGGGCATCGGCCGTTCCTCTCCGGTCAGGGTCTCTTGAGCGCAGTGTAGGCGTGGTCATCCTGACCCGCCCGGGCGGCGGGCACATGACCGCTCGGTGAACACCAGGAGGGTGCCCCTCCTGCCCCGTCCGGTCCGCGGGCCGGCGGCAGCACCGGAGGAGCCCCCGCCGAGCGCTCCCGCGCAGTGCCGACCGCGCAGTGCCGACCGCGCAGGGCCCCCGTGCGGTCGTCTACGGGGCCTCGCCCGCGGCACCGTCGACGCCGACGCCGACGCTGACGTCGTGGCCGACGGGGGTGCCGTGCTCCACCGTCCGCGAGACCGTGCAGTACTTGTCGTGGGAGAGGGTGACGAGGCGTTCGACCATGCCGGCGGCCTTGCGGCCGCCGGCGTCGTCGGGGAACGCGAGGTGGAAGGAGAGGTGCAGGTCCTCCAGGCGGTTCGCGCCGTTCTCCTCGAGGATCTTCCGTCCTGTGGCCTCGACACGGAACTCCGAGGGCTCCGCGCTGCGGGAGGTCGCGACGTCCACGTCGATGGCCGAGCACCCGGCGATGGCGGCCAGCAGGAGTTCCACGGGGGTCAGCAGGCCCTCGCCGCGGCCGAACTCGATCTCGGCCCCCTCGGAGTTGCGGGCGGTGTAGTGGCCGGTGGCGGTGCGGGTCAGCTCGACGGATCGCGGGGCGGGGTCGTTGATTTCGCTCATGGACCCATGATGCCAAGCCCCCTCGCATCGGCGGCTCCCCGACCCGGCCGGTCAGGGCCTGGCCGGCCGGCGCCGGTGATCGGCTCCGGGACCAGGTGCGCCCCGGGGCGCAGCTGCTGCTCCGGCGCGGGACGGCGGAATAGGCGCTGCGGCCGACACCGTTGACGTGGGAACGTCACCGTCCAGCGTCCAGGAGGCATGCTTGTCCCCATCACGACCGGCGCACGACGGCCACGAGCCCGAGGAGCCCGAGCAGAACCACCTGGACGCCGAGCTCGAGGCGCTGATCGCCGACTACCGGCAGCTGCACCAGGACGACGCCCGTCTGCGCCGGATCGAGCGCATCATCCACGCCGCGCGCCGGCCCGCCGACGACGAGACCGGGGACCGTGCCGGCGAGATCCGCGAGGAGCAGATCGCGCCCGTGCTGAGGGTCCAGGACGCGCGGCGGGTCGCCGCCGGGCTGCTGCGCACGGAGGAGGACATGAGGGCCTACGCGGCCCGTTTCGCCCGGCGCAGCACCGAGAAGGACCCGGCGGGACGGGACCTGGAGCGTCAGGCCCACGCGCTGGACGCCGCGGGCCGGAACTGGGTGCTGATGATCGGCCAGAACCGTGACCACGGACTGGTCGCCTGCCGCTTCGTCCGGGAGAAGGGCATCCCGCACGCCCGCGTGGTGTCCTTCACCGCGGAACGGCTGCGGCTGCCCATCCTCGTCGTCGAGCTCGGCCTGGACGAGGACGGCCCCTGCCCCGGGTGAGCTCTCCGCCGCGGGCTCTGGGCACCCCCTCGCCAGGCGCCTAAACTGGGACGAACACGCGCCGGGGCGCGGCTCCCGGTCGAGCCACGGCACGGTGTCCGGGACGGCCGCCGCGGGCGGTGGCCGGCAGCGCGACCGGCGGACCTGCACCCGCGGAGACCGGCCGCCCCCTCGGGGAGATCGGCAGGGGTGAGCGCGGATGGGCGGCACGTTCCACCACGAGATCACGGCGTCCGAGCCGGAGGCCGTGACGGGACTGTTCGCCCAGCTCGGGGTCCGGTTCTCCTTCGACCCGACCGGGCCCGGCTTCTCCTACCGGGAGACCCGGGAGGGGGACGAGCGCCTGACCGTGGCCCGGCTGTCGGTGGGCGGGCCGTTCTCCACCTGGGGCGACACCGAGGTCTTCGGGGTGGTCCAGGTGCGCGGGGCGCGCTACGACTGGTCGACCGCCGACGACCAGGGGTCCGGGCTGGAGGGGCCGGTGCTGTTCCGCCCCGGGCACCCCGCCCTGGTGGTGGCCGCGCCGCTGGAGGCCACCAACGTCTACCTGACCGCGGGCGTGCTGCAGGAGATCGCGGACACGGTCTACGGTCTCGAGCACACCCGGGTGGCCTTCGCCTCCTCCCGCCCGACCAGCCCGGCCCTGGGGCACTACTGGTCCGGGCTCGCCCGGTGGGCCGCCGACGCCGAGATCTCCGCGCACCTCGGGGAGCCGCTGGTGCGCGCGGACCTCACCCGTCGCCTGGCGGTCGGCCTGCTCGAGTGCTTCCCGCTGACCGCTGACCGCGAACTGCGCACCCTGTCCATGGCCGCCCAGGCCCGCCGCTACCGGATCGCCGTGGCGTTCCTGGACGACAACGCCCAGCTGCCCGTCACCGTCGAGGACGCCGCCCAGGCCGCGCACACCACGACGACCGCCCTGGTGCGGGCGTTCCGCGCCCACCACCCCCTCGGTCTGACCCCCGGCCAGTACCTGCGCCGGGTGCGCCTGGCCGGCGCGCACGCGGACCTGGTGGCCGGGGACCCCACCGCCGGGGACACCGTGACCGCGATCGCCGCCCGGTGGGGCTTCCCCCACCGGGGCCGCTTCGCCGCCGCCTACCGCGACACCTACGGGGTCGCCCCGCGCCGGACCCTCGACACCTGACACCTGACACCTGACACCTGGCACCCGACGCCCGGCGCAGGCGGCGGACCCAGGGGTGCCGCGTCCGCGCCGGAGCGGACCGCCGGCCGCGGGCGCCGCGGGGTCAGGTCCGCGTCGCCAGCACCAGCTCCGTGAGCGCGCTGAGCAGCGGCCCCTCGACGCCCAGCGCGGGCGCCTGCCCGAGCGCCCCCACGGGGTCGCGCCGCACGGCCTCGTGCACCCGCCGCTTGACCTCGTAGCTGATCTGGGCGTCGTTGAGCAGGTCGAAGACGCGGTCCGCGGGATCGTGGGCGGCCACGTCGCCCAGCCCCGCCGAGCGCACCACGATCCGTGCCCCGGGGGCGACCCCCTCCACGGTGACCGAGGTGCGGTGCCCGCGCACGCCGTTCCCGCGCCGGGCGGTGCGCACGGGGACGGTCCTCCCGTCCACGGTCACGGCCGGCTCCGCCGGCTCCTCGAGGCCGATGAAGGTGAGGGTCCAGGTGCGCGCCGCCGGCAGGCAGCCGAGGTGGCCCTGCGCCGGGCCGACCGTGAACTCCCCGGCGGCGGCGTCGAGGGCGAGCGGGGTGCGCGCCCAGCGGGCCGGGTCGAGGCCGTCGCCGCTGTCGTCGTCCTCGTCCAGGACGGTGCGGTGCGAGGCGCCGGGGACCACCAGGACCTCCAGCTCCCCGGGATTGCCGGGGCCCGGCGCGGCGTCGTCGCCGGACCCCGCGAGGGGCACGATCGCGCCGGCGCGGGCCAGGACGGGCACGTCGTCGAGGCCGCGGTGCAGCACGAGCTCCCGCCCGCCGTCGTAGACGGTGCCCGTGAACAGGTCCGTCCAGGACCCCTCCGGCAGCCACACCGGCACCGCCGCGCGGGTGACCACGGGGTCCGCGGGGGAGGTGACCGGGGCGACCATCAGCTCGGACCCGAACAGGTACTGGTGGCCGTACCGGTAGGCCTGCTCCGCCTCCGGGTGCTCGTGGTACAGCGGCCGGACCAGGGGGACGCCCTCCACGGCGGCGGCCCGGTTCGCGGTGTGCAGGTAGGGGACCAGCCGGTGCCGCAGCCGGAGGCCGCGCTCCATGACCTCCGCGTAGGGGGAGCGGTAGCGCCACGGCTCCTTGGCGATGAAGTCGTTGTCGCCCGAGTGCAGGCGCAGGATCGGGGAGAACACCCCGAACTGGAGCCAGCGGGTGGCCAGCTCGTCGTCGCGGGCGCCGAAGATGTGCCCGCCGATGTCGTGGCTCCACCAGCCGAAGCCGATGTTCGCCGCCGTCGCCGTGAAGTACGGCTGGAACGCCAGCGAGGCCCAGGAGATGACGGTGTCGCCGGAGAAGCCGACCGGGTAGCGGTGGCTGCCGGGCCCGGCGTAGCGGGAGAGCGTCAGCGGGCGGGACCCGTCCGCGCCCGAGTCCAGGAAATGGTAGTGGTTGAGCACCCACAGGGGGTCCACGCCGGGCAGCCGCGAGTGCGGCCCGGACTGCCAGTCGATCCACCAGAAGTCCACGCCGTCGGCCTCCAGGCCGCGGTGCAGGACCTCGAAGTACGCGGCCACGAAGTCCCGGTCGGTGACGTCGAAGGCCACGGGCTCCTCCGAGCCCGGCTCGCGCCCCAGGGCCTCGAGCATCGCGGGGTGCGCGTCCTCGAAGGAGCGCACCCCGTCGGCCGGGTGCAGGTTGAGCGTGACCCGGTAGCCGCGCTCGTGCGCCCACGCGAGGAAGCCCCGCGGGTCCGGGAACAGCTCCCGGTTCCAGGTGTAGCCCGTCCAGCCCGAGCCGTGCCGGCGCTCCACGTGCTCGTCCGTGAGGTGCCAGTCCATGTCCACCACCAGCACGGAGAACGGGAGGCGGCGCCGGTCGAACTCGGCGACCAGCTCCCGGTACTCGGCCTCGTCGTAGGCGTGGTACCGGCTCCACCAGTTGCCGAGCGCCCAGCGCGGCAGGACGGGCTGCGGCCCGGACAGGGCGTAGAAGTCGCGCAGCGCCTGCTGGTGGTCGTGGCCCCAGCCGAAGAGGTAGAGGTCCACGGCGCCCTCCTCGCCGGCGCGCGGCGCGTACCAGCCGTCGTCCGTGAGCAGCACCGAGGCGGAGTCGTCGACCACCCCGAAGCCCTCGCGGGACGTGATGCCCGGCTCGAGCGGGATCGGGCCGTCCGCCTCGTCCAGGGTGCGCGCGGTCCCGCCCAGGCCGGGGGCGGGGACGCCGTAGCGCCACACGCTGTGGTAGTTGGTCACGCCGCCGCGGATCTGCGCGGACAGGCCCGTCGGGCTGAAGGCCCGCTCGTCGTAGGTGAGGTGGATCCGCTCCGTGCTCAGCTCGAGCCCGGCCGCCGTGCGCCGCACCCGGAACTCCGGCACCGGGAACCGGCGGTCGACGGCGAACGCGGACGGGCGGTCCTCGAAGCGGCCGGCGGGACTGTACTCCAGGCGCAGCAGCCCGGGGCTCAGCACGCTGATGCGGTAGTGCTCGCCGGCGACGACGGCGCCGGGGTCCACGGTGCCGGCGCCGGTGGGACGGAAGTGGGGGAGGGGCATGCGTCCACCCTAGGCGGACCGGGGCGGGAATAATCCGGGACGGAGGTCGCTTGACGGTAGTAGTTCAAATTTGAAGGAACAGGGCGGGCCGTCCGATCGGACGCCGCCGCGGAGCAGGAGGACCACATGCAGTTCGGCATCTTCACCATCGGGGACGTCACCGAGGACCCCACCACGGGGCGCACCCCCACCGAGCACGAGCGGATCAAGGCCACCGTCGAGATCGCGAAGAAGGCGGAGGAGGTGGGCCTGGACGTCTTCGCCACGGGCCAGCACCACAACCCGCCGTTCGTGGCGCCGGGCAACCCGCCCGTCCTGCTGGCGAGCATCGCCGCACAGACCGAGCGGCTGCAGCTGTCCACGGCCACCACCCTGATCACCACCACCGACCCGGTGCGCATCGCGGAGGACTACGCCTACCTGCAGCACCTGACCGACGGCCGCGTGGACCTCACCATGGGACGGGGCAACACCGGCCCGGTCTATCCGTGGTTCGGCCAGGACATCCGCCAGGGCATCCCGCTGGCGATCGAGCACTACAGCCTGCTCCACCGGCTGTGGCGGGAGGACGTGGTCAACTGGCAGGGCCGGTTCCGCGGGGCCCTGCAGGGCTTCACCTCGACCCCGCGCCCGCTCGACGGCGTGGCCCCCTTCGTGTGGCACGGCTCGATCCGCTCCCCCGAGATCCCGGAGCAGGCCGCCTACTACGGCGACGGGTTCTTCCACAACAACATCTTCTGGCCAGCCGAGCACACCCGGCGGATGGTGGAGTTCTACCGGACCCGCTTCGAGCACTACGGCCACGGCTCCGCCGACCAGGCGATCGTGGGCCTCGGCGGCCAGGTGTTCATGCGCCGCAGCTCCCAGGACGCCGTGCGGGAGTTCCGCCCCTACTTCGACAACGCCCCGGTCTACGGGCACGGGCCGTCCCTGGAGGACTTCACCGCGCAGACGCCGCTGACCGTGGGCTCCCCGCAACAGGTCATCGAGAAGACGCTCGGGTTCCGCAACTACGCGGGCGACTACCAGCGCCAGCTGTTCCTGATGGACCACGCCGGCCTGCCGCTGAAGACCGTCCTGGAGCAGCTCGACCTGCTCGGCGAGGAGGTCGTGCCGGTGCTGCGCCAGGAGTTCGCCGCGCTCAAGCCCGCCCACGTGCCCGAGGCCCCGACCCACGCCTCGCTGCTGGAACGCCACCGCGCCGGCCAGGACCCGGTGCCCGGTGGCGCCGAGGACTCGCCCGCCGGGCGGGCCCGCGCCGCGCAGGGCGAGGAGCGCGCCACCGGGCGGACCGCGGAGAAGGCCCACCGATGAGCGTCCGGAACCCCACCGGGACGACGACGCCGGATCCCGCCGCGCCGCGCCCGCTCACCGTGGCCGTGGTGTCGGCGGGGATGTCCGACGCGTCCTCCACCTCGCTGCTGGCCGACCGGCTTGCCGAGGCCGCCCGCGACGCCCTGGACGGGGCGCCCGTGCGGATCGAGCGCGTGGACCTGCGCCCGCTGGCCCACGCCGTCGCCGACCACCTGCTCACCGGCTTCCCCGGTCCGGAGCTGCGGACCGCCCTGGACACGGTCACCGGGGCGGACGCCCTGATCGCGGCCACCCCGACGTACAAGGCCTCCTACTCGGGGCTGTTCAAGTCCTTCTTCGACCTCGTCGACGACGCCGCGCTGGAGGACGTGCCCGTGCTGGTGGCCGCGACCGGGGGCACAGCACGCCACTCCCTGATGCTCGACACCGCCATGCGCCCTCTGTTCACCCACCTCAAGGCGCTGGTGCTGCCCCTGGGGGTCTACGCCGCCACCGAGGACTGGGCCGGCGGATCGCTCGAGTCGCGCATCCGGCGGGCCGGCGCGCAGCTGGCGCGCTCGATCGCGCCGGGAGCGCAGCCGGCCGGACGGGCGGCCGGCGAGGTCCCTGCCGGCGCGACCGGGCCCGAGCGGGGCGGCGGGTTCGAAGGGGTCCCTGAGTTCGCGGACCTGCTCGCCCGGGCCGGCCGGTGACCGGCCGTCCGGCGGCCGAGCCGGAGCCCACAGCCGCTCCGGAGCCCGCGGCCCGCCCGTGGGACGTGTGGCAGCTGTTCTTCGAGACCACCGCCCGGCTGACCACGGAGATCGAGGCGCGGCTCAAGGAGCACGGCTGCTCGCTCATGGACTACCAGGTGCTCCTGCTGCTGCGCAACGCCGAGGACCACCGGCTGCGGATGGGGGAGCTGGCCCAGCGGCTGGTCTTCTCCCCGAGCCGGCTCAGCTATCAGATCGGCGTGCTGGAGAAGCGCGGCTGGGTGCGGCGCCGGCGCTGCGCCGAGGACGCGCGCGGCCTCGAGGCCGAGCTCACGGAGGAGGGGCTGCGCGCCTTCCGGCGCCTGCGGCCCGCCCACGCCCGCGACGTCGAGGAGCTGTTCCTCCGTGCGCTCGAGGGCGACGACGCCGACCGGCTGGCCGCCGTCATGGACCGGCTGGCCCGGCGGCTGGCCTGAGGACGGGGCTGCGGCGTCCCGGTCCGCGAGCTCAGCGCAGTGCCGCCCGCACGCCCGGCCGGGCGGCCACCACGAGCCAGGCCACGTCCACGACGGCCTTGAGCGCGCCCGTCACGAGCCCGATCGACGTGCCCGCCGGGACCACGAGCAGCAGCACGGCGTTGACCACGGTGGTCAGGAGCGCCATGGACGCGAAGACGATGCCGAGGATCCACGCCCACTGCCGCTGCTCGCGCAGCGGGAAGTACACCAGGGCGTAGAGCCCGGCAGTGAACCCGAGGCCGAACAGGAGCGAGATGGCGAGGACGACCGTCCCGAAGGCCCCTGCGGGCAGGCCGGTGTACTGCTCGGGCGCCGCCAGGTACCCCACCGCGCTGCCGAGGACCGCGACCACGAAGGACGCCACGGTGAGCCGGAGCAGCAGCCGCAGATCGGCCGTCACCGGGGGCCGGGGCGGGCGGGCCTTCGCGTAGGGAGGAGCGCCGGGCGGCGGCGGGCCGCCGTGACCCCGGGGCTGGTGGGGCTGCTGGGACATCGTCGGTGCCTCCTGACGCACGGGCCTGACATGGGGGCCCTGCACAGGGCCCAGCACCGAACCTATCCGCCGGAATCGCATTCGCGAACACCCGGCGGCCACGTGGCCCCGGTGCGGCGGAGCGTGACGCCCGGATCCGCTCAGGCGGGGGAGGTCCCGGCCGCAACGAGCGCCGCGGTCGCCGCCGCGATCGCCTGCTCCTCGTCGGTGGGCACCACGAGGACCTCCAGTGCGGATCCCGGCGCGGAGATCCGGCGGACCTCCCGCGAGCGGGCGGCGTTGGCGTCGTCGTCGAGCACGACCCCGAGGGCGCCCAGCCGCCCGCAGACGCGGGCGCGGAAGGCCGAGGCGTTCTCCCCGATCCCGGCCGTGAAGACCAGCGCCTGCGCGCCGTCCACGGCCACGTGGTAGCCGCCCACGTACTTCGCCAGGCGGTGGGCGGCCATCTCCAGGGCCAGCTCGGCGCGCTCGTCGCCGCGGTCGGCGGCCTCCTGGACGGCGCGCATGTCGTGGTCGCCGGCGATCGCCCGCAGACCGGACTCCTTGTTGAGCACGGCGTCGAGCCGCTCGGGGGTCATCCCGGGGTCCCGGCGCAGGACGGCCGTGACCACGGACGGGTCCAGGTCCCCGGTGCGGGTGCCCATCACCAGGCCCGCCAGGGGGGTGTAGCCCATCGACGTGTCGTAGGAGGCGCCGTCCTTGACCGCCGTCACCGACGCGCCGTTGCCCAGGTGCGCCACCACGCAGCTGAACCGTTCGCGCGGGACGCCCAGGAACTGCGCCGCCTGACCCGTCACCCAGTCGTGGGACGTGCCGTGGAACCCGTAGCGGCGGATCCCCCACCGCTCGTAGAACTCCTCCGGCACGGCGTAGCGCCACACGTGCTCGGGCATGGTGCGGTGGAACGCGGTGTCGAACACGCAGATCTGCGGCAGGTGCGGCCACGTCTTCTGCACGGCCCGCAGGCCCAGGACGGCGGCGGGGTTGTGCAGGGGCGCCAGCGGGACCAGCCGCTCGATGTCGCGGATGATCTCGTTGGTCGCGAGCACCGGCGCGGAGAAGCGCTCGCCGCCGTGGACCACGCGGTGGCCCGCGGCGTCGATCGTGCGCCCCTCCAGCTCGGCCTCGAGCCGCTCCGCGAGCAGCTCGAGCGCCTGCGTGTGGTCCGCGATCCGCGAGCTGCCGATGTTCTCGATCAGCCCGGAGGCCAGCACCGTCCCGCCGTCCGCACCGGCCTCGAGCTCCCGGACCTGGTACTTCAGCGAGGACGAGCCGCAGTTGACGACGAGCACGAGCATGGAGGACTCCCTGGGGCTGTGGCGACGGGCGTGGGGACGAGGACGGTGCGAGCGGTGGGCCGGTGGGTCACATGCCCTGCGCCTGGATCGCGGTGATCGCGACCGTGTTGACGATGTCGTCCACGGTGCACCCGCGTGAGAGGTCGTTGACGGGCTTGCGCAGCCCCTGCAGCACCGGGCCCACGGCCACGGCGCCGGCCGACTGCTGGACGGCCTTGTAGGTGTTGTTGCCGGTGTTGAGGTCCGGGAAGACGAACACGGTCGCCCGGCCGGCCACGGCGGAACCGGGCAGCTTGGAGGCCGCGATCGAGGCGTCCACCGCGGCGTCGTACTGGATGGGGCCCTCCACCTCGAGCCCCGGGTCCGCGCCGCGCACGATCTCGGTGGCCGCCCGGACCTTGTCCACGTCCTCGCCGGAGCCGGACCCGCCGGTCGAGTAGGACAGCATCGCCACCCTGGGCTCCACCCCGAACTGGCGGGCGGTGCGGGCGGAGGCGAGCGCGATGTCCGCGAGCTGCTGGGCGTCCGGGTTGGGGTTCACGGCGCAGTCGCCGTAGACCAGGACGCGGTCCTCGAGGAGCATGAAGAACACGGAGGAGACGATCTTCACGCCCTCGGAGGTCTTCACGAACTCCAGGGCGGGGCGGATCGTGTTGGCGGTGGTGTGCGCGGCGCCGGAGACCATGCCGTCCACGTCCCCCATCTGCACCATCATGGTGCCGAAGTAGGAGCCGTCGAGCATCCGCTCCAGTGCCGTCTCCGGCTGCACGCCCTTGTGGGCGCGCAGCCGCACGTACTCCCCGGCGTACTTCTCGCGCAGCGCGTCGTCGTGCTCGAAGTCCACGAGGGTCAGCCCGTCCTCGGCGAAGTCGAGGTTGATGCCCTCCGTCTGGCACAGCTGGGCGATCCGCCCGGGGTCGCCCAGGACCGTGAGGTCGCAGAAGTTGCGGCGGTGGATCATCTCGGCGGCCCGCAGGATGCGGGGGTCCTCGCCCTCGGGCAGCACGATGTTCTTCCGGTCCGCCCGGGCCGTCTCGACGAGCTCGTGCAGGAAGCGCAGGGGCGTGCGCTTGGCCGGGCGCGGCAGGTCGAGCCGGCTCACGAGCTCCTCGCCGTCCACCCGCCGGGCCCACTCGCCGAGCGCGGCCGCGACCTTGCGCGGGTGCGCCCCGGAGAGGGTGCCCCGGGTCCGGGACACCTCCCGGGCGGCCCGGTAGGTGTCCAGCCCGGTGGTCAGCACGGGGAACGGCGCCGCGGCGGTGAGCTCCCGGATCCGCCCCTCGGTCTCGAAGCCGCCCGTGAGCAGCATCCCGGAGGGGACGGGCAGGGCGGGGGAGCGGGCGGAGGCCAGGGACGCGACGACGATGTCGGAGCGGTCCCCCGGCGTGATGACGAAGTCGCCGTCGGCGAGCTGCTCGAGGTAGTGGCCCACGGTCATCGCGGCGATCTTCACCCCCTTGACGTCCCGGTCCAGGGAGACCGCGGACGGGCCGTCCCCGAACCCGTGCCGGTCCCGCAGCTCGGCGACGGTCGGCGCGGCCACCGCCTCGTTCTCGGCGATGACGTACACGGGCAGACCCCGCACGCCGCGGGCGGCGTTGTGCTCGATCTGCTCCACCCAGTCGGGGCGGGCGCGGTTGACGATGACCGCGAAGATGTCGCACCGCACCTGGTTCAGCTCGGCCCGGGTGACCTCGACCGCGTTGAGCACGTCCTCGGAGCTCTCGGACTCGTCGGCGCCGATCACGGCCAGCACGGAGGCGCCCAGGTTGTTGGCCATCCGGGCGTTCATGTCGAACTCGGCGGTGGCCGCGTTGTGCGCCAGGAGGTCGGTGCCGTCCACCACGATCACGTCGCAGTGCCGGGCCATCTCGCCGTAGACGGTCACGGCCATCGCGTCGAGCTCGTCGTGGTCCCCCGCGGCGAGCAGCTCCCGGGTGCGCGCCAGGGAGATGCCGCCGCGGCAGCGCTCGTCCGGGAGATCGAAGTTGCGCTTCATCAGCTGCACCATCGGGTCCTCCGCCGGGGTCTCCCCGAGGTGGACGGGCCGGAAGTAGCCCAGGCGGTCCGTCTTGCGGAACAGCGAGTCGGCCAGGCCGAGGGCCACGAGCGACTTGCCGGACTGCGGCGTCATGGCGCTGACGTAGATGCCTTGGGTCATGGTGGCGGGGTCCTCCGACGGTCGGGCTGGGTCCGTGCCCAGTCTAGGGCCCACCCGCCGGAGGGCCGGGTGCGGGGCCGCTCAGGCCAGGGAGAGGAACATCTTCTCCAGCTCGGCCTTGTCGAGGCTCGGGTCCTCCGAGCGCAGGCACTGGTCCAGGCCCGTGGCGATGATGGAGAAGCCGGCCTTGTCGAGGGCGCGGGAGACCGCGGAGAGCTGCGTCACCACGTCCTTGCACTCGCGGCTCTCCTCGAGCATGCGGATGACGGCGCCGAGCTGGCCCTGGGCCCGCTTGAGCCGGTTGATGGTGGGGGTGAGGTCCTGGGGATCGAGTTGCACGGGGCGCTCCTGGGTGTGGTGGTTGCTCCGACGATTCTATACCCCCTGGGGGATCTTGCATACCTAGGGGGGTATAGTGCATCATGGAGTCACACCCACCGTCACCCGGAAGGAACTGCCGCATGACCTCGAAAGTCGCCCCCGCCGAGCTGAAGTCCTGGATCGAGTCCGGAGAGGAGGTCGCCGTCCTCGACGTGCGCTCCGCCGCCGAGTTCGCCGCCGAGCACATCGACGGCGCCTACAACGTCCCCGTCGACCTCGTGGCCGACCACGCGCAGGACATCGCCGCGGCCCTCGGCGGCAAGGTCGCCCTGATCTGCCGCTCCGGCGCCCGGGCCACCCGCGCCCAGGACATCCTCTCCTCGGCCGGCACCGAGAACACCTACGTCGTCGACGGCACCGTCGACGACTTCGAGAAGGCCGGCGGCGCGGTCGTCCGCGGCGCCTCGACCTGGGCCATGGACCGTCAGGTCCGCATGGTCGCCGGCTCGCTCGTGCTGGCGAGCGTGGTGGGCGGGCAGCTGGTCTCCCCGAAGCTGCGCGCCGTCGCCGCGGGCGTCGGCGGCGGGCTCGCGTACTCCGCGCTGTCCAACACCTGCGCCATGGCCAACGTGCTCTCGAAGATGCCCTGGAACCAGGGTGCCAAGGATCCCTCCAAGGACGCCGTGCTGGAGCAGCTCACCGCCCAGTGATCCGTCCAGTGATCCGCCGGGCCGACCCTGCGGACTGATCCGCCGGCCCCGGCGCCCCCCCCGGGCCGGGGGGGGGGGGGGGGGCGGGGGGGGGGGGGGGGGCCCCGGCCCCCCGCGGGGGGGGGGGGGGGGGGGGGGGGGGGGGGTGGCGGAGAGGCCGCCCG
>NZ_JAFCWG010000010.1:0-132625 GCF_049897445.1 Kocuria sp. LHG3120
GCGCCTCGGGCTGCGCTACGACCGCACCGAGGCCACGTTGCTCCCGTTGCTCCTGCTCGCCATCACGCTCATCAACCTCCGCCGACTGTGCCAGGCAACGGAGTTATGAGACAAGGTCTTAGTACGAGACCATGTGAAGCTCACCGTGACCCTCGCGGCATAAACCCCGTCACCTATCGGTGCGACAGCCCCGAGGGCTTGCCAACATCAGCGCCGATGATTCCCCCAAAGCGGCGGTAGTAGGCCGCTCGGCCATTCCAAGATGGCCTGACCACGACCGTGCTTATCGGGCGGACCGCCCATGCCCAGCACGCCGTGACCAAGCTGCCCGTGGGCACCCTGAAAGTCAACAACATCTTCGGCGAAACCCGGGGCGGATGAGTGCTTTCCGGTCACCGGCCGTAGTCCTCGCCCGGTCAGCAGCGGCCTTGCCCGAATCCGATCTCCAAGTTCACCTTCCTGGCCCTGCCCTGCGACACCTGCCCTCCGCCCAAGTCGAGGCGGTCGAGCAGACCACGGGCCGCGTCCGTTCAGTCGGGTCTGCTGTCAGGGGCACCTCCCGAACGGTGGTCGAGATTGGGGTCGATGGTGTATCGGACGCCACCGATTTCCATTCCGTCAGCTTTCAGGCGAACATCGATGGCCTGCACGCCCTCGGAGCGGAGCTCGTCAGCGGTGAACGACGCGCCGGGTACTAAGCGCAGCCTTAGCGTCCGTTTGATGCCCGGTGCTAACCGGAACCCGCCCGCTGCGTCCCCGACGTCCAGCGACCATCCCTTGTCGGCGAGAACCTTGGGCGTGGTCGTGTGCAGGGTCATCTGGGCGGGGCGAGTCAGGTTGTTCCCGGCGACGAAGACGGCATCGGCCATCGCGGAGAACAGCGCCTCAGCGCCGCCCCCCCCGGGCACGACGCTGACATTGCGCTGTCCCACGTTGTTGTCGTTGGGCACAAGCCGCCACTCCTGAATGGACTCTGCCCCCGTAAAGTGGGTGATATTGCTGGGGTCTCCGTCTGTGGTGGCGATCATGAGCACACAGTCGTGGCCGTACACATTCTCGTTGGGCACCCACTCGAATGGACCCAGGATGACCTCTTCGGCGCTGTTGCCTGCGATGCCAGGAGTGCTGAGTCCTGTGGCCGGTGACATGGCCGTGAAGTCGCCGGGCCAGGTCAGGCCCGCCCCAGGCAGACAATGGTATCCCCGCACATTCACGGTGCCTGAGGTAAACGTGCCACGGTTCTTGACCGCCACGTAAAAGTAGTTTGTCGCGCTGGAGACCGCGTTCTGGTGGCCTGGCAGCCCATCCGGAGCGTTGCGGTTCCACATCGATTGATTAGCCCAGTGGACTGGCTGGAACTGGTATTCGCCGGCGCGCCCGTCGTCGATGTACACATCGATCTCCGGGGGCTGACCACCGTATGAACCCTGCCTTTCGAAGGCCCAGCGGATTACCTTATTGTAGGCAGCTCCGGACAGGCCTTCGGTCACCCAATCCTCCAGGTCTGCTTCTTGGAGTTCCTCGCACCACAGCTGAGCACCGCGTCCCGGGACGTTGATCAGGGCGACAGGATCCCAGTTGTCTGGGTTGGTCCCAGGCGTCAGTTGGCCGATGGCACGAAGGATTAGGTACGTCGCGACTCGCGAAGCGAAGCTACGGCGGCCCAGGTCCGGGTGGTCACCCCCGATCGACCGGTAGATCGCAAAATGACAAGTCGCCAGGATCTGCTCGCTGCCGTACCCTTGATCGTCCTGAGGTCCGCCCCAGAGCCACGTTCGGTCGAAGCGCCGCGAAATTGAGGGCCGGAACGGAGCGTAACGGAAACGGTCCGCCGTGGCCCGTAGCGCGGAGCTGGGATCCATCTGCAAGGCGGCGAGACCATCCCCGGCGCTGTGGGCGAAACCGAACGTCCCCCTGCCCACGTGGTCGCCCAGGCTGCCGTGACCACCCATTTCGTGCCAGTGCACCCACGGGTCGACTGCCCGCCCCAGGGGCTGCGCGATGTTGGTGAGGTCGCCCAAGCCATAGCACTGGTGGCCTGTTCCGCCAGTTCCGTTGGGGGACCAGTGGGCGTTAATCTGGTTCGCGCCGCCCAGGCCGCGGTGGTCCACTGGCGTGGGGAAGGACGTGCCGTTGAAGTAAGTCGTGATGGGGAAGCCCAGATTGGCGATTCTACGGAATAGTTGCGTCTGATGGTAATAGGCGTTAACCGCCGCAAATTCGTTAGTTCTCGGCGCGTAGTCGAAGTTTGAGCCGGAGGGGCGCGTGGGCGCGGCGATATTCGGATCCTCGACATTCTGCACCACCACGTAGGTACCCCGAAGACTCTGGCTTCCCGACACGGGCGGGTTGAGATTGTGCAGCACTTCGCTCGAGTCGTGGTTCTGCAGGACCGCGTCGCCATCATCGGCGGTGACCGTCAAGTCGCCGCTACCGACGTTGGGGTCGACACGGAAGACCATGCCGTTGATAAAGCACGTCTGGCATTCGATGTAGAGCACGGAACCGGTGTCCACTTCCACAAGAAGTAGCCAAATGAGCTCGCCAAATTCGGGGAGCTCATGGCGCACTATCATCTCAGCACACAGATAAGTACGCCCTCGTTCGATCGACTCGTTGACAGGAGGGATGTCCGGGAACGGAGGGTTGCCTTCCACCCCTGATGGTTCCTCGTCGACGGGGACAGGTGTGCTGTCCGGGCGGAGCTCGGACCGACCGGCGAATCGCAGCTCGGGGTGGAATCGGTAGGCCACGAACCGGCCGTTAATCAGGCCGGTGGTCCTGGCGTCGTACGTTTTGGGGTCGCGTTCGCGGAGTCCCAATAACCGCTGAACCTCCGCAGACGCCGCAGCCACCTCAGTAGGGATCTCCGTTTCCTCGAAGTGCGCGGCTCTGTCGAAAAATTTCGCGCCGCCCCGAAAGAGCCGCTGGTAGAACTGGGTGCGATCCGGGTCTGGTAGCCGCCCGTGGAGTTCCGATTCCGTGTTGGCCGTCGCGCCGACGATCCGGCTAGGCCCTTGCTTGACCTTGACGGCGACGCCTCGGCGGAACACCGGCACGTCGAAAAAAGTCTGCACGAAGCTGACCGTGGTGGCGTCAAATAGCGCCTTCTCATCCTCGAGGCGGAACTCCTCACCCTGGTCCCGCGGTACAAGTGACTGCACCGGAGCGTTCAGAGTCTCCAAATGGCGACGGTCCAGGCCCATCAACCCGGCTAGCTCCCTGAGATAGACGCTCGCCGCTTCGAGAGGAGCGCTCTCCTCGCTCGCCCGTAGTTCCTGGCTGTATCGGACGTGGGTGACGTTGCCATCGGTGTCCCGGGTGATGTGGCCTTGGACCCTGTCGTCGTAGTATGTGGTCATTGGAGTTTCTCCTGGATGTGGCAGCAGTTGCCTGAGTGCTGTGGCGGCCGCGTCACCGGGAGGACGCCCATTAAGAACTATGAGCCACTTTCTCAGGCGCCGTTCTGAGCCACCGTGGGTCCGTTGACCTAGTCTCGGCCCACCCGCGTTACCGCCGCGTTACCAGGCCACCGTGTCCGGTCACCCGATCGGTGGCACCGCTGGTGCACGCGTTACACCAGGTCTTACATCTGGTTTCATAATTCGGTTGCTGGGTGCAGGCGGCGGAGGTTGATGAGGGTGACGGCAGGCAGCAACAACGGAAGCAGGGCCGCCTCGGTACAGTCTTACTGTCCGCGTGTAGCTTCTCCGGGCGGCGCTGTGGCCAGCCCGGGCGTCCGCGGCGGCCGCGCACCCCGGGGTTTGTCTCCAGCAGGGGTTCGAAGAGCCAGCTGTCATGGACGTTCGCCGCCGACGCGAGCACGCACAGGGGCAGGCCGTGCGGTCGTTCAGCAGATGGTACTTCGACCCTGGTTTGCTGTGGTCGATAGAGTTTGGCCCGGTCAGCACGCCCCCTTTTCGCCCACACCGACACCGAGCCGATACCGGCACGCTCCGTAGCGTTGCCATCACCGAGCAGACAAACTAACCACAACCACGTGGCCCACTATTCGACGAGCACCACCGGCCCACAATTCCAAGAGCGCTGACAACCCCAGGGCGCTGGGGTCCCCGAGGCAGTGGGCTCATGGCCGGCATGGGCCCCGGGGGCCCCGCCAGCGTGCCAAGGTAGACCAAGCTTCAGTCCCGTCCAGGTAAGGACCCCAATGCACCATCTGGAGCAGCTCCCGTCCCGTGGCGAGGTGCCGCCCACGGCCGGCGAGAGGGAGAGTTGATGCCGCGCATCTTGATCCCGTATCTGCTGTGGTGGGTTCGCCTGTACTACCGGATCGGTCATGGTCTGGCGCACTGGTTCTTGCGCATCATCCCGATGCCCTCCGGATTGCGTCACCGCCTGGCCGGGACCGTGTCCATCACCCCGTACTTGTTCATGGTCTGGGCTGTGGCCGGCGCCAACGACTTCACCTGGACGGCGATCGGAGTCGGCGCCTTGATCACGGCACTGTTGCTGGTGCTCGTCCACAAAGCGGAGGCCCGCCGTGCGTTCCTCGGACGTTGAGCGCTTCTACTCCCACGTCCTCAAAGGCCCGCACGCCGACTCGTGCTGGCTGTGGCTCGGGGCGATCAGCGATGACGGCTACGGCCGCTTCTGGATCAACACCGTAGGCGGTCAACGAGCCGTCGCCGCCCACCGCTTCTCCCTGGCCACCGTGCACGGCGGGCTGGCCGCGATCGAAGGCCTCACCGCGCTGCACTGGTGCGACGTCCCGCTGTGTGTGCACGCCGCCCTGGAGCCCTCCACGCACCTGCTGCTGGGCACCCGCTCGGACAACATGGCCGACCGGGCGATGAAGGGCCGGATGCCTTCGACCACTGCCGCCCGGTGGCGCCGGCTGTCGAGGACCGAGCGCTCCGCCCGATCCCGGCAGCTGCGCGAGGAACTCAAGTCCCACGGCTGGGACGAGGACCTGGTGCGCGAGCTCGTGCACGGCATCGATCCCGACCACCCCACCCTCTTCTAGCGCGTTCCGCTCCGACCCACACCCGGTTCGGGCCGGCCCCAGTGCCGCGTCACTGTTGGCGGTGGCCTACCGCACGAGCGGCCACGAGAGGACGGAGCTGTGTGCGCTCTCGAATCAAGCGCACGGCTTCAACGAAGCGATCTTGAATCAGGAGGGAGCCCTACGCGAGGTAAAAGGGTGCCAGCGCACCGGAGTCACACACCCACCGATGCTTGTTGCGCCGTCTGATCGGATTCATCAGTCACGTCGATGCCAGTGGAATCGTCGATGGCATCAGATGACCTGGGAACAAGGGAACCCTTGAGGAGGGCGCGGACCTCACTGACTGAAAGCTCCAGCCGTTGAGCGATCTCGGTGAGTCCGATCCGTTCCTCCTTCATGGCAGCGACCACGCGCGCCTGTGAAGCGCTGGCTCGAGCTGACTCCTGCTCGGCCTTGGCACGGATCTCCGTGATGCGCTGCTCGGCGCTCTCCATGATCTGTTCGGCCTCGCCCTGGGCGAGGAAGAATTCCTCACCCCATGCCAACAAGCGCTGCTCTCGGGCCATCGACTCGGCAGCTGCTCGACGGGCCCGCTCTCGTGCTTCGGTCTTGGTCGCACTCTTCCGCGGTGCCATGCCACCCCTTCCAACAAATGAACATGTTCACACGTATTCAAGCACCACTCCCCCACCGCCGAGGACCAGCCCGCGGATGCGGTCGCGCCGCGGGGCGGCGCGACAGTGCTGTGAGCTTTCGTCGGTGGCTGTGGACCGGCTCCGGGATAAAGCCTCCGGTCCCTTCACCGGACCCACAGCCACCCGCGAAACCTCGGCGCGGTTGTCCACCCGAAAACCACGCATGGACAACCGCGGGGCGGTGCCACCCAATCGACCTGTCAGCGTGGACAGCTGATGCTGCTTTGCCTGTCCTCGTTCCTCGTCCGCGCAGTGGCATCACCTGCCCACCCTTCCCAGGTCTCGTGGGCACCACCGCGTCACATCCGTGACGGACACTCTGGGTCGCTCCGACCCGATGACTCGCAAGCTCGCACCGGCCCTTCCCGCCCTATCAGAGACGTCACACCTCTTGCATCATTGATAAACAAGGTTGAACATGTTCAAATCAGGGGTGTGATGACCGTCCACAAGCTCAGCGCGGGGGACGGTTATACCTACTACACCTCCGAGGTGGCATCGGCCGACGAACTCCGCTCCGGCGACCGGGAACTGGGTGACTACTACACCGTGGCGGGCATGCCTCCGGGGCAGTGGGTAGCCCACTCCCAGGCGCTGTTGGGGGTGTCCGGGGAGGTGAGTGAGGCGCAGATGGCGGCCTTGTTCGGGGAGGGCATCCACCCCGAGGCCGACCGCATCCTGGCCGCCAGCGGCAGCGCGGTTGAGGTGGCCTTGGGGCAGAAGTACCGCCGTTACAACGCCGCCAACACGGAGCTGACCCGGCGCCTGGAGGAGGAGATCGCCCGACACGAACGCACCACCGGGGCGGCCCCAACTCGCGAGGAACGCCAAGCCATTCGCGGTCGCATCGGTGGCCAGCTGTTCCGGGAAACACACGGGCGCGACGTGCGGAACAAGGAGGAGCTGGGCCGGTTCATCACCTCCCAGACCACCCCGAAGCAGCAGACCGTGGCCGGGTACGACCTGGTGTTCTCCCCCGCCAAGTCCGTCTCCTTGCTCTGGGCCCTGGGCGGAGACGAGGCCCGTAAGGCCGTGGAGAACGCACACTCCGAGGCCATTGCGGAGACCATCTCCTTCCTCGAGTCCGAGGCCACCTACACCCGGCGTGGTCGCAACGGTGTGCGCCAGATCGATGTCGAGGGTGGGTTGGTGGCCACCCAGTTCCGCCACTACGACTCCCGGGCGGGGGATCCGCATCTGCACGATCACGTGGTGATCGCCAACAAGGTCAAAGGCGCCGACGGGAAGTGGTCCTCACTGGACGGGCGCACCTTGTACCGGATGGGGGTGGCCGCCTCGGAGACCTACAACGCCAAGGTCATGGAAAAAGTCTGCGTCACACTCGGGGTCGCCGCGGTGCCCCGTGTGGCGGGTGGGGATGAGCCGATCTATGAGATCGCCGGGGTGGATCTGGACGCGATCCACCACGCTTCCTCCCGCCGGACCGACATCGCTGGGACCCTGGATCGGTTGCACGCAGAGTTCACCGACCGCCACGGCTATGCCCCCAACGCCAAGCAAAAGATCGCCCTGGCCCAGCAAGCCACCCTCCACTCGCGGCCGGCGAAGAAGTCCGCTCGGCGCCTGTCCGAGCTGGTCGAGCAGTGGAGAGACGAGTACGGGCAGCAGGTGCAGATGCCGGTCGGAGAGGACCTGTTAGCTCACGTGCGGGCGGCCGCCACCGGGATGCCGACCGGCCCGGACACTACCCAGATCGACGTCAGTGAGCACGCCCGGCTGGTGGTGCATGAGCTGTCTCAGAAGCGGGCCACGTGGAGCGTGAACCACGTCCACGCCCAGACCCGCCGGCACCTGAAAGAGACCCTCATCGGGCGCACCGTGCCCGATGAGCTGGTGGCCGAGGTGGTACGCGAGGCCACCAGCACGCACAGCCTGTCGGTCACACCGACCGCTGATGTGCCGCACCTGGCGGAGTTCACCCGCGCCGATGGCACCAGCCAGTTCGTCCGCTCCGACGCCCAGGTGTTCACCTCCCGGGAGGTCCTGGAGACCGAGCACCAGGTGCTCGCCGCTGCCCAGCGAACCGTCATCCCAGCCGTGTCCACCCAGACCTTTGACGAGGTGCTGGCCGACCACACCGGCCCGCTCAGCGAGGGGCAGGTGGCCCTGGCCCGTGCCTTCGCCACGGACGAGAAGCTGCTCAGTCTGGGCATCGGCCCGGCCGGTGCCGGCAAGACCACCAGCCTCTCCCTGACCGCTGATGCGGTGCGCGCTACCGGCGGCAACGTCACCGGCCTGGCCCCGACCGCGGCCGCCGCCGCCATCATGGCGCACGACATCGGAGCGCAGGCAACGACCATCGACGCCTTCCTGATCGCCCACCGCACTGGGCGCACTGGGGCCGCGCAGCTGCACGGCGGGGACGTGGTGATCCTGGACGAGGTGGGCATGGTGACCACCCCGAAGCTGGCCGAGCTCGTGGCCGTGGCGGCCCGGCACGGGGCCGTGGTGCGCGCCATCGGGGATGACCGCCAGCTCGGGGCGATCGGCTCCGGCGGGGCGCTGCGCCTGCTCGACAACGAGGTCGGGGCAACTCGCCTGGAAGCCGTCCACCGCTTCCAGACCGAAGGGGAAGCGGCCGCATCCCTTGCGCTGCGCGAGCCCCCGGCGGCCGGGGCGGACACCCCGTGGGCCTGGTATCTGGAGAACCGCCGGGTGGTCGCCGGGAACGCCGAAGCGATGACCGACACCGCGCTGCGGGCTTGGATCACCGACGCGCAAGCGGGCAAGCGGTCCCTGCTGATCGCCACCGACAACGCCACCGTGACCGAGCTGAACGCCCGGGCTCAGGCGGCCCGGATCGCCACCGGGCAGCTCGATGCATCCGGGGAGTCTGTGGTGCTGCGCGACGGTCTGACGGCCCATGCCGGGGACGTGGTGGTGACCCGGCGCAACGACCGGACCTTGCAGCTCAACGGCGGCCGCGACTTCGTGAAGAACAACGACGTGTGGACCGTGGAGAAGGTCGGGGCCGACACCGCGACGCTGCGCCACACCGGCCACGGCGGCAAGATCACCCTGGACGCCGACTACCTGGCCCAGCACGGCCAGCTGGGTTACGCGGCAACGGTGCACCGCGCCCAGGGCGCAACCGTGGACACCGCCCACGCCATCGTGGACGACGCCACCGACCGGGCCGCCGCCTACGTGGCCGCCACCCGCGGCCGGGACACCAACCAGCTCTACGTCGCCCTGGCCGAGGGTCAAAGCCGGGACGAGGTGCTGGAGACCATCGCCAGCGCCTACGACCGGAACCTCTCCGCCCACGAAACCGTGGCCGCCGAGGCCATGCGCAACGGCGACATCGCCACGCTGGGTGAGGTCTACCGCGAGACTGCTGACGCTGCCTGGACAGCCAAGACCCGCACGATGGCCGTGGACGTCATGGGCGCGGACAAGGCAGCGGACTTCACCAGCGCCGAGGCGTGGGGCGCGGTGGCCACCCACTTGCACGCTGCCCAAGAGGCCGGCATGGACCCGGCCGAACTATTGTCGCGGGCGGTGAACCAGCGCGGCTTTGGTGGGGCGGAGGACCCGGCCGCGGTGCTGGCCTGGCGGCTGGAGCACCAGATCGAGGCCGCCCAGCGGATCCTCGACAACACCGACGGCCGGCCCCTGGGCAACCTCACGGACGAGCACCTGGAGCGACTGGCTGAGCGCACCACGGCCGCCCAGGCACAGCCCACGGTCGAGGATCCACAGTGGGCCTCCCACCCCTACGTGCTCGTGCCCTCAGCCCAGTTGGCTGAGGCGAAGGCCAGTGCCGAGGCCGAGAACCTGGCCCTGCCCCCGGATCTGTGGGAGTCCACCACCTCGGTGCACCTGGACTGGGTGGCTCGCACGATGGGCGCCGAGCAGGAGCGCCGCGCCGGGCTGTCCCCGGAGCAGGCGGCGGTGGAGCAGATCGCCCGCGGTGAGCGCACCCGCACCGACACGGCAGTGTCGATCGGGGGGGCGATCGCCGCCGAGCAGCAGGTGCGCGCGGTGGTCGCCAAGACCCCGGCACCGGCCCCGGGGGCGGACGGGCGCCGGGTGAGCGAGGACCTGGCCCCCACCCCACTGATCACCGACCGGCAGGTGCCGGTGCAGTACCGCCAGCAGCTGGAGCGGCTGCGCACTCGCATGGAGGAGCGCATCATGGTGCGCGGTGCCGAGCTGGCCGAGACCCGACCGGAGTGGACCGCGGCCCTGGGGCCGGTGCCGGCCAAGCCGACCAAGGCGGCCGAATGGCACCAGGTCGCCGCCGAGGTCGAGGCATACCGGAACCGCTACAACGTCCCCGCCCACGAGGCCACGCTGATCCCCCAGGCCCACCAGCAGGACCCGGCGGCGGCTGCGCTGGTGGCTCGGGCCACCGCGCTGCACAAGCACTCCGCGCTCACGACCGCCGCCCCGCAGACCCCGGAGCAAATCCGGCAGGCCGTCGATGAGGCGCACGTGGCCGAGCGGGTGCGCACCACCCCGGCCCCGGCTCAGGAGGCCGTGGAAGCACTGCGCGCCACCCGCGCCCAGGCCGCCGATCCGCTTCCTGACCCCCAGGTGCGGGAGGCCGCAGTCACCGAAGCTGCCACGGCCCCAGTAGCCGAGGAACCCCGGCGCGTGCAGACCACGGAGGAGTTGATCGCCCGCGCAGTGGCCCGGCACCGGGCGCAGACCCAACCCGCTTCCCCGGCTCCCGGCACGTCATCCCCCGATGCGCCGGCCCCCCAGAAGAAGGAGCCCACCGTGTCCGAGAACGCCCAGAACGACGCCGCCAGGAAGCAGAACAAGACCGACCTGGAACGCAGCCAGGCCGAGGTCATCAAACGCTTCAAGGCTGCAAACCGCACGGAGCAGAGGTCCAACCGCCAAGAAGATCATGCTGCTGCCACTCGTCGGGCTGCCGACAGCATCCGCCGCGATGGTGGCCACAGCCTCTAGCGCCTGCCCACATGACCAGGCCCCCAATCGCTATGCCCCGCATGAGCAAGCAGCCGCGCTTGCGCAATGTGGGGGATCAATCCCATGTGGATCAACAACCTCAAACTATGATTTTCAGATGTACATTCCTAACGAGCTGAGCGACAAGCATGGCAAGTGACCAGTTGCAGGCAGAGACCGATCGACAGCTCCAGCAACAACGTACGCACTCGGATGCCCTCGCTACTCGGGCTGGCATTTTAATAGCAGTTTGTACTCTGCTAATTGGTCTTGTGCCAAAGGTGGGCGGCAACCTCTCGGAGGGCCATTTGGCGCTGACTGTCGGGGCTACTGTGGTCGCAGGAGTCGTTGTTTTGACAATGTGCCGAATATCACCCGGACCATCGGCTGTTGCATTGACTGGTTGGAATGGTGGGAATGACTCAGATCAAAAATTGCTAGATGCAAAACTTCTAGTGATTGAGGCGAATAGTAAAGTTCTTAGTCGAACAGAAGTTGTTTTTTGGGGGCAGGCTGTTGGGACAGCAGTAGTGGCCATCATGATCGCAACTCAAAGTTAAGGCGTGAAAATGCCAATATCTCAAGAGCATGAATACCTTGAATATCTTGAACGTCAATTTTCAGGAGAAGCATCGACTGGGGAGTCGGCGCAGTCGAACGATGGACCGCAAGTAAAGGCTCAGGATGAGCGACGCCACGCGGAATACGTGAAGGCGGAACAAAAGCGGTGGCGGGCAGCGGAAGGTGCGGTACTTCCAAGAAGCAAATTTGGAATACTTTTCGGACTTACCGCAGATGACATAACCAGATCACGGTTGCTGCTGGAAGGACTTCCTGCTCTTTCGAAGCTCGCGTTGGTCACTAAGCGTATTGTGGATATAAGTTCTTCCGTGTGGTCTTTGATTTTGCTCGCACCAGTGCTCTTGGTGGTTGGCATTCTCATCAAGGCTCATGATGGTGGACCTATTCTCTATGCGCAGACCCGGGTGGGAGTCCATGGCGAGATTTTTTACATGTACAAATTCCGTACAATGCACTTGGACTCAAAAAACCGATCAGCAGCATCCTTGACGGATGGACCTAGCGCCGATGGCACTTTATTTAAAATGAAGAACGACCCCCGGATTACTCCCATTGGTGCGGTGCTGCGCAAATATTCGATTGATGAACTGCCGCAGTTTCTCAATGTGTTGCGCGGTGATATGTCTTTGATCGGGCCGCGCCCACCATTGGTTTCTGAGATGGAAGCCTTTGATCGGTTAGGTGGAGGAAATCTTCTGGTCAAACCAGGAATTACTGGACTGTGGGCCATTGCAAAAAGTTCCAATATGACCTGGGCTGAGCATCAGCAGGCTATCCTGTTTTATGCCGAGAATTGGTCTGTTTGGCTGGATTTTCTAGTTTTACTTCGAACGTTTGGTGCTGCCTTTCGTTACCAACCTGAAAAATTATAAACATCTTTTTTCGAACCCAGTGTGTCCTTAGAATATCTAAGGGTGTTCGCCATAACTTGACCAAGGCCGATTGAACGCATGGGTCGTTGTGAACACGCATGGCAGTGGCCGGGACCCCTGGGAAGGAGGGACCCCGGCCACTGCGGGACAGGGCACTAGTGCCTGTCCCTGGAAGGGGCAGGACGCCTACTGGGAAGGGGCGGCGACCTGCCCCAGGTCTATGTGGTCACCACGACCAGTCGGCCGGAGGGTGCTCACAGGCCAACGTGCGACGGAAGCCTTTTTCCACGTGGGAGGTGCCGCACTCCCCGAAGGGACCGCGCTTGGTGAACAGCACGGCTGCGTGGCGGTCGAAATGATTGACCCACCACGAGGACATGCCGCCCTCAGCCTGACACACGATCCATTCCTCATAGAGGGCCCTGAATCGGTCCACGGCTTCCGTGTGGGCCCACCACTGCGGGCACCAGCGCATGGCCTGGTCCATGTCCACGGACTCCACCCGGGCCATCAACCGCTCCAGCCACTCCACGAACTCCTCCGAAGTGTACGCCTGCTCCGTCTCCGCCTGCTCCGCCTCCATCTGCTGCTCACTCATCGGTGCTGTCCTTCCGTGATCCGCTTCAGTACCGGGGTGATGCGAGCTGTCAGGGCCTTGTCCTCGAACCACCGCACGGTGCGCACGATCGTGCCGCCCCCGGTGGAGGTCTTCACCCAGGCGTGCCCGGCCGGCAGCTCGGAGAGCTTGGAGACCGGCATGATGTCGCGCTGGACGGTCTGCACCGACCGGGAAGCGACACCCCGGGAGGTGGAGGTGCTGCGCACCTTCGCGTCGTAGGTGCCGATGAGCTTGCGCAGCGACTCCAGGAACTCCGCGTCATCGGAGCCCCCGCCGTAGACCTTTACCGCCGCCGCCGACCAGAGGGTGTCCCACCCGGTGCGGGCGAGCATGTCCACGCCCTGTCCGCGGGTTTGGAAGTAGGCCGAGACAACGATGCCCATCGACCCGAAGAACGAATACCACTCGGGCAGCTGCTTGAGCTTGACCACGTTGCCCACCTCATCGAGGTCAGCCACCAGCGGCACCGGCAGCCGGCCCCCCGCCCGCCGGGCCGCCTGCTGGGCGGCAGTGACCACCGCATAGACCAGGGTCGAAACGAAGGCGGCCCCGGAACCGGCGGCGTCCTGAGTCAGCAGAATGAGAGTGTCCTTGCTGGTGACGAAGCAGTGCGGGTTGAACACCGGCACCCCCGGGGTCGGGGTGGTCCAGGCCAGCAGCTCGTCATGTACCAGGGCCGAGGACATGCGCTGGGCGCTGGCGGCCACCGACCCGCGGGTGTCCTCGGGCTGATCCCCCATGCCCTCCAACGCCGCAGCAGGCCCGGTCTGCCCGGCCTGCTTCAACAGCTGGGCCGGTTCCATGAACGCGGCCGAAGACACCCAGCGCAGGACGTCCGCCAGCGTTTTGCCGCTCTTGGCCGCTGCCAGCAAACACCAGGAGAGGTAGTCGCGGCCCTGGGATTCAAACTGCGGATCACCCTTCCCACCGGCCGAGCCGGCGGCCGAGGCCGTCTGGAAGATCGAGGCGACCTCCCCGGCCGAGACCGTATCGGTGACGGTGGCCAGCAGGTTGAAGATCATCGCCGGGCGGGAGCTGTCGCGCCAGATGCGTTGCGGGTCGAACAGCCACACGGTGCTGCCCGGCGTCGTGCGGGCGGCCAGGACCTCGGCCACCCCGTCCACCTTGTTCGACGTCATCACGAACGCCCCGGGGGCCTCGGTGGCGTGGCGGATGACCTGGGAGGTGGTCTTCCCGCGCCCGGTGCCCCACACATGTGCGGAGCATTCCCGCCAGCCCTGATAGATCGGGTTCTTACCCACCAGCCCGATCGTCAGACCGGGGCCGATGTTCTCGGCCTCGGGGTGCAGCCGGTGGGCCTCCGTGGTGCGCGCCGCAGCCATCGCCGGGTTGATCCGCCCCGGAGGGCTCATCCGCCGGGCGGCTTCCTGAGTCTTGGACGGGGTGCGGGTGCCCCAGATCATCAGCGCGGCCACACCCACCACCGCCTCCAGGCCCACGAGGAAGGTCGCAGCCGTCGGCCAGTCCACCGCCCCGGTGGCCAGCTGAATGCCCAAGGTAAAGGGGTTCCACGGCAGGTCCCCGGACACCGGGGTCAGCACGTCCCCCAGGTGCACCAGGACCACCGCACCCATCACGGCGGTGAACAGGATCAGCACGCCGATGAAGCTCTTGTTCTGGTCGTTGGTGCTCATGCGTTCACCCTTGCCTGTGCGGCCGCCCAGGCGGCATTGGTGTCGTGGACCCGCAGCTCTCCGGCGGTGAGGTTCGTTTGGAAGGGCACCCCGGGGGCCTCCCCGGTCTTCAACATGAACCGGCCCCGCCCCGGCGGGGGCGAGGTGCGCCCGGTCTTGGGGTTCACCGAGCCCTCGGCCGACCAGGCCACCAGCAGCGCCTTCTCCTGCTCAGACAGCGGGAAGACCGTTTCCAGCATCCCCATCTCGTTCTGGGCCAGCCCGCCGAGGACCTTCATGGAAGAGCGCTCCATGAACCCGGTGGCGATCTTCGTCAGCTCCTCGGTGCTCAGCTGGAGGTCCTTCATGGAGTGGGTGATCAACAGCTGCCCGAGGCCCTTGGTGCGGTTCAGGCGGGTGATGCCGTCGATCTGGTGGACCAGCAGCTCCGAGGCGCGCAGGGCCTGCCACAGCTCGTCCATGATCATCAGGTGATGGCGCTCCTCCATCAGCCCCGCCTCGGCCAACGTCTTAGCCGCCGAGATGCCGGCCTGGGCGTAGGACCAGCACACGATCTGCACGGCCGCCCGCAGGTCCAACAACGTCTCATCAATGGCCGAGAGGTCGAAGTCCACCGACTGGTCGATCTGCATTTCCTCGGAGGTCTGCCGGCAGAACACGTCCCCGAACGGGCCATGAGCACCCAGGGCGTTGAGGCCGGCCAGCAGGTTGCGGACCTGCCCCCGGTAGGAGATCTCGTCATCGACGAGGATCGCGGCCATGATCGCCGGCCGCGCGGCGGTGATCACGTCCACCACGTCTTGAATGATCGGCTGTCGGCCTTGGGCCTCGGCGTGCTCGGCGGCCTCGGTGATCGCCATTGAGAGCACCGTGGGCTCTTGCTGCCGGGCATCCAACGGGGCTTTGAACACCAGCTCCAGCAGGCCGGTGAGGGCGTTGAGGCGGCGGCTGTGAATCTCCGCGCGCATCTGCCGCTGCAACGCCTCGGGCAGCTCCCCCAGCCGGCGCCACAACGGCCCCGCATCAAGGGGGTTGATCGAGCCCACCCCGGGGGCCACCCGGATGACTTGGCCGCCGACTTCGACGGTGAGCCCGGCCAGATCGGGCTTCACATCACTGGCCCCGACGAACAAGAACCCCTGGTCGACCAGGGCCAGGGCCATGCGCACGGCCACCGAGGACTTGCCCCTCGCCTGGAGACCGAGGATGAAGCAGGAGGGGGAGGAGATGATGCCGCGCAGGAACAGGTTGATCGGGTCCCCGCAGACCACCGAGCCGTTGAGCTGGTTGCGCCCCAGTACCGCCCCCACCAGGGGTGAGGAGGTGCCCACGGCGAAGGGCCACAGCCCGGCGGTCTGGTTGGAGGTGGCGGTGAACTCCGGGGGTGCCTCCACCCAGGAGTTCATCCCGCCGTGGGCGACGTCTACGCCTTTCTCGGTGAGCTCCCGGAACTGCCCGGCGCTCTGGGCGGTGGAGCGGCCGAAGACCTTGTTGAGGATCGCATCGGTGAGCTGGTCGAAAACAGACATCACAGCGCCTTTCGCACATCAGCCGGAATCGTGGCCACGGCATCGGGGACCACACCCAGCCCGAGGTTGAACGCGAACGCCGCATCGTCGTTGTAGTCGCACTCCCGTAGGCCCAGCTGCACCCCTTGGGAGGCGTTGCGCCGCAGCGTGGCCGCCACCCGGGGCAGCTGCTCGGGCCGTTCCACGGTGGCGGTGACCACGATGGAGAACCGCACCAGCGACGCCCCTTCGGCCTGCTCCCGCTCGGCCTTCCGCGCCTTCTCCAGGGCGATGATCTGGGAACTGGTGGGCCGCCGGTTCTTCTGGTTCGCCGCGAACTGCGCATTGGTGAGGGACTGCTGGACCTGGGTGGCGGACTTGTCCGGGGACTGGGGCCGGTAGAACACCGTGACGCGCTTCTGGAGCATTTCGGAGTTCGGGGCCAGCAGGGCCACCAGGGCGTTCTCCCGGAAGGTGCCGGCCGGCGGGCGCCACATCTGCCAGGACTTCGACACCACCCCACCGTGCTCGTACCGGCCCGGGGAACCGACCACCCGTGCGGCGGCGGGGCCGACTTCCTCCCAGCGCAAACCGGTGCCGGCTTCCGAGAGGCGGGCCTTCTCCACGGCGGCGGCCGCCAGGGGGTTGTAGGCCACGTAGGTCTGGTCGATGAGGTCGTGTTCCTGCATCAGGGAGACCGACCCGGCACCGGCCTGCTCCAGCTGCTCGAGGAATCCGCTCAGCAGGGAGGACACGTCCGTGGCCAGCTCCTCGGCGGTGCGCTCGGGCACCCCCTCGCCCTCGTTGGCTTTGGCGCTGAACGTGAGGGCGATCCACTGCTCCAGCTTGGGCACATCCTGGTTGAGGTTGGCCACCACTTCATCCATCGTGGCGCGGGCGAAAGCCGGCACCGACTGGGACCCGGCCTGAGCTCGACCCACGGCCACGGCATCGGGGAGTCGTTCGCCGGGGTCGGTGGTGGACTGGGTGGTGACCGAGACCTGCACCAGCTCCGTGTTGGAACCGGCGTCGCGCTGGAAGGCGGCCCAGGTGCCCACCATGCGGTCCACCCGGTCCTGGTCCAGTAGACCCAGCCCGGAGGAGTTGGCAATGACGAACACGGTTCCGGTCTTCAGTTTCGGGTGCCACAGCATCACGCCCTGGTGCCCAAACAGGTCGGTGAAGGTCACCGGCTCGGTCGCCGCCAGCACGCCCGGGGCGCGGAAGGACCCATCGGGGAGCTGTGAGGTGGGACCGGCCTTGTACGTGGTGCGCTGCTTCTTCTCCGCCCGGGAGAACATGGACCGGGCGACCCAGCGTTCGGGCTTGGACCGTCCGTTACGGTCCTTGGACCCGAGCACGGTGGCCACGATGAACGCGGCCACGGCGATGCCGGCGGCCACCCAAATCTGGGAGGCCATGATGAACAAGAACACCAGCACCGACCCCACCCCGAGCACCACGGTGGAGGCCATCGAGAACCCCAACAGCCCGGCCGTCTTGTCCTCAGCGATGTTGCCGTACTGCCGCACGATCACCTGGTTGCTACTCACAGATCCTCACCACTTTCAATGGAGTGCTCAGCGTCCCGGACGACTTCCCGCAGCCCGAACTCGATCCGTTGGCCGTTGATCAACGGTTTCTTGGCCCCCGTCACCGAGGACCCTTCCCCAGCCGGATGCCCGGTCGGCCCGGCACCGTTCGTCGGAGCCACCGCCTCGGCAGCGGCCGGCCCAGACACCTCGGACGCCCCACCGGCAGCGGCCGGGGACGGGCTCGAGCTCTGCACGCTCTCGGCACCCGTGGGCCCGCCCGTGCCGGTGCCTGCTGCACTGTTGGGGGCAGCACCCGTGGTGGGACTTTGCACGTTCTCCGCGCCCGAGGCACCACCGGTCGTGGTCCCTGGTGCGGAGGTAGGAGCTGCACCGGCTGTGGTGCTCTCCACGTTCTCGGCACCGGCCGGTCCACCAGCCGAGGGAGAGCCACCACCAGCACCAGTCGATCCCGGCGCCCCGGTCGAACTGGAGGCACTGGAGCCGGTGGAGGAACCACCCCCAGCACCCGAACTGGCACCAGCGCCGGAGGCACCGGCTCCGGCACCCGAAGCACCGGCCCCAGCACCAGAGCCAGCCCCGGCAACTCCAGCGCCACCAGCTCCAGCACCCGCAGCGCCACCAGCTCCACCACCGGCAGCACCAGCAGCTCCCGCACCGGCCCCGGCAGCACCGGCAGCTCCGGCACCGGCCCCGGCAGCACCAGCACCCGCGCCGGCAGCACCCGCGGCGGCCGCTCCGGCGGCGGCCGTGCCGACACCAGAGGTGAGCGCGCCGATGGCCACCGCACCACCGAGCATCGCCAGCCCACCAGCACCCATACCGCGCGGCCCGGCGCTGACGGCCGGGACCATGACACGGGCCAGGGCGGGCATCGACAGGCAGGCGGAGAAGATGATCACGGTGCCGGTGAGCAGGGTGATGACCTGGTTGGCCACCTCACCGTCACCGGTACCGCTGATCCCGTTCATCAGCGCCAGGCCGAAGCCGTAGAGCACGGCCGCGACCGGCTTGAACAGGATCACCGAGATCAGCCAGCCCACCGCTTTGTCGAATGCCTTTCGTCCCCGCTCCGTGGTAGAGGCGGCGGCGAAGATCGGCAGGATGCCGCACAGGGCACCGGCCACCCCGTAGGAGAAGATCACCAGGGCCGCGTTGAGGATCGCCCCGAGGATGGCGAAGGGCGCCAACACGATCAGAATTCCAGCGGTGGTCAGCGCCATCGTTGACCCGGTCACAGCATCCAGGCCCATCGACTGCCCCAGCCCGTCCCGGGCCGCGTTGCCGGCGATAGTGTCCACCAGCCACGGGGCGACCTCATCGGTGACCGCCAGGGACAGCGCGACCATCGATACCGCCAGCCCGGAGACCACCACGGTGCGGATCAGCCCCATCACCAGGTTCTCGGCCGACTCCCGAATGTGATCCCTGGCGATGCGCAGCACGGCGAAGGCTGTTCCGATGATGCCCGCGACCCCGACAAAGGTCGTCGTGGCGGTCTGCACCCGTTCGGTGGCCGAGCCTGCGCCCATTTCGGGGGCGCCGATGTTCAGCCACCAGGTGCCCACGAAATCGAGCATGGTGGTGAAGATTTCGATCAGCCACCCGGCCATGAACAGGATCAGCTTCTCCACCGTGTCCCCGGCGATGCTGCTCGCCATGTCACTGATGAACTCCATCAGACCTTGGGTCCCCACTGGACGTAAGGCTGGCCCTGGTACTGATCACCGGTGATCATGTCCGTGCCCGAGGCCGGGTCCAGCTTCCAGTCCCCGTCCTCCCACACCACATCGACCTGGCCGGTGATTTTTTGCGTGAGGCCGTTACCCGAGGGCAGGTCATAGACCAGCCGGTAGGAGGCAGCCTCATCGGTGTAGTGGTCTTGGGAGTAGCCGATCAGCGTTGAGGAGGCCGTGGCCGAGCCATCGGTGCCTTCTTCCACACCGTCGCGGATGCGCTGAGCTTTTTCCTCGATTCGGTCCCGGTTGGGACCTTCCACCATTGCCACTTCGACGTCCTCCGCGGCCTCCTCGCTCACTGAGGGGTCCAGCGCCATCGCGTAGGTCGCCGCAGCCATCAGCGCCCCGGCTTCGGAGTGGGCATAGCCGACTCGCAGTCCGGAGTCCCGTCGCTCACAGCCGCCGAACTCCGGGGAGGAGGGCACCACGTTGTAGCCGGCGGCCACCCAGTCCTGCACCTCGGGGGCCTCATCAGCCACCGACACCGCGTCCTGGTTCAGCTGTGCTTGGCAGTCCCAGGCGAAGTCCTCCCCCAGCTGGGGGGCAACGGCCTCGGCTGCCCCGGGGGTGGGGGCGGTCGAGGCAGCAGGGGTCTCGGGGGCCTGGGCCTGGCTTTCATCGGTGGTGAGGTTGCGGATGGTCACCCCGGCCACCGCGACCAGCAGCAGCACCAGGGCGATCAGGGCCGGGCCGAACCAGCGGGGGCGGGTCCGGGTTGCGTCGTTGTTGTTCGTGTCCATCGGGGGGTCTCCCTGTCGTTGCGGTGCCGGTTGAGGATCTGGGACCGGCTCAGCCGCCGGTGATCATGTTCCAGATCGCTCCGGCCGCCCCGAGCAGGGCAGCAGCGACCAGCGGCCACACCGGGGCCTCGACCTCATCACCGCGGCGGCGGTTCCGCCCGGCCGTGACGAGTCCGAAGATGAAGTAGACGAACAGCACCAGGCCGGCGGCCCAGAGGATCCAGCCCAGGATCATGGTCACGTTTTCCATGCCCGGGGGCTGGGTGGGGGTGGCGTTGATGGCCGGGATCATCAGGGCGTTGAGGGTGTTGACGAACATTGGGGGGTTCCTTTCTCAGTGCCCGGTGTGGGCGATTTTTTCGATCTTCCGCAGCACGGTTTTCAGCCGGGTGCTGGAAGGGCTGGGGGTGACGCCGACCTCGCGCCACGACGACTCGTAGGGGACGGTCATGGCCACCGGGAACATGCGCGCCACACTCCGGGCGAAGCTCAGGGTGGGCTTGGTGATCCGGTTCTTGGGCCGGTCATGGACAATGACCAGGCCGACCAGCTCATAGGGCAGCTGCCCGGTGGCGGACTTGCGCGCCAGCTGGGCCGCTGACTCCAGGGAGGCCGCGCTGGTGGAGCACACCAGCAAGGCACGTCCTGCCCACTCCGGCTCCTGCACCGCCGCGTCCACGACTTGCTCGGAGCACAGCCCGGCCAGGGTGGAGGTGCCCACTCCGCCGGAGGCACCGACCAGCCACAGCGTGGCCTGGGTGACCTCCACCGGGGCCGCCGACTCCTCGGCGGGCACTGGTTCCTCGGCCAGCCTCTGCTGGAGGTTCTGCGGGCCGCGGATGGAGTCCCGGGACCCCAGGATCGGGTCCTCCTCCATCGGGTCCTCCTCTTCGACGACCTCCGGCGCTGCCACGAAGGGGTTGCGGGGGCTGTCCACGATCACAGTCCCTCCCGCACTGCTGCCCCGGCTCGGAGCCAGGCCCGGCGGGTTGCCGGGGTCATCGCGGAGAACCGCACCCGGCCCTCCACCAGTGCCCGGTCATAGGGGATCGTGACCACGGCACGGGCGTAGGGGGCGAATTCGGCGGCCAGTTCCTTGGCCTTGGTCTTCTGGTGGCCGGGCTCGCAGCACAGCACCACCACCACCGCGTTGCGCGCGAGCTCCTGGGCGTGGGTGTCTCCGGTGTGCAGGGCGGCCAGTACCCGGGAGGCTCCTTCGGCGGCGTCATCGACGGATTTCACTGGGATCACCACCTGATCGGCGTGGCTGATCATCGCCTGCCAGTTCGCCCCGCGTTCGGTGTTGCCCGAATCCATCACGATCGCCCGGTAGTACTTCGCGGCCACCGCGTGCAGCCGGTCCACCTCGTCCCCGGTGACCATGTGTCGCTCCTGGTCCCCGGAGCGGTCATCGGAGCGCAGCACGTCGTACCGGTCGGCGGGCTGGTGGTGGACGTAGCCGGACAGGTCCCCCACCCGGGCATCGGAAGTCATGAAGTGCTCGGTGCGCCCCAACAGATCCACCACGGTCGCCTCGTGCCCGGCGTCGAAGGTGCGCCAGCCCAGGGAGCCCAGGGAGTTGTTGTTGTCCCAGGCCAGCACCCCACCACCGGAGAGGCGGGCGAACACAGCGGCCAGGCAGATCACCGTGGGGGTCTTCCCGGCCCCGCCCTTGGGGTTCAGGACGGCGATCGTGCGCGGGCCGGCCCAGTGGGCCGACACCGCGGCCTCATCCTGGCGCTGGCTCAGCTCCGCGGCCGAGGGCGCCAGGCTCAGACCTATCGAGTTCAGCGCCCCGCGCCACCCGTGCTGGGCCGGGGCGTCCACCTCGGGGCGGTCCACGAAGGAGGGCAACGACTCCCGCCGGCTGCCAGCCGACTCGGACTCCGCCACCGCCTGAGCCGTGGAGGGGCGGCCGCCGAGGAACGGATTAGGTGCGGGAGCAGCCGCCGCAGCCGGTGCAACAGCCTGATCCTCCTCAGCCGCAGCAGTCACCGGGGCCGTCTCCACCGACGCCGGCACCACCGACTCCACTGCAGGCACCGACTCAGGCTCAGGAGACTCGACCGGGGCAGCCACCGGCTCCACCGTGGCCACGGACTCAGCCGGGACCTGCACGGTGGCCGGTGCCGCGCTCTCCTGCCGGGAGGTGCCATCGGCACCGACCAGGAACGTGCGGGACCCGGAGGGGTCCTCGATGTGCAGCTGCATGTCCTGGTTGGTTTGCTCCGCCAGGGTCTTTGCCGTGGCTATCACCGAGCGGCGGGCATCGCCCACGGAGGAGTGGTTCTCCTGGGTCGCCTCCCCGTCGGTGTCCAGGTGCACGGCACCGGTGGAGTCGATCGTCGCGGTCATTCTCATCAGGGGGTCTCCTTGGCAGCGGGGGTAGGGCTCGCAGTCGGTGAAGTGCTGGCAGTGGGGCTGGCTGTGGGGGTGGGGCCGGAAACGAGAAGGGCGTAGAGGGAGCCATCGGTAGACCCGGCCACCCGAGTCATCGCCATCCCGCTGTCCGTGATGACGTCAGGCACCGCCGCCTGATCCGCCCTGGTGGTCGCCTCCGTCTGTCCGTCGCGGGTGACCTGGGCCTGCTTGCCGTTGTCGGTGACCCAGGCGTAGCCGGCGGCCAGCTTGGCTTGGCCATCGAGGCGGTGGGCGGTGGTGGCTTCCACATCGACCAGCACCGTGGAGGCCAGCAGCAGCCCGTGGACCCGATCGGCCTGCACGGTGGAGGTGGTGATCTGGGCGCCGTCGAGCTCGCGCATCGCGACCTGCTTCACCGAGGTCGCCTCGGTGGCCTCGTCGACGTCGTAGAAGCCGACCACGGTCTGCTTGCCGTCCTTCCACGCGGCCACCACCCGGCCCTGAACACTGCCGAGCACGGCGGTGAGTTCCGCGCCCTTGGCCGGGGCCGGCAGGGTCGCCGGCTTAGGCAGGGCGGCGGAGTCGGTGCCGACCCGCCACACCTTCCCAGCC
The DNA here is from genome assembly GCF_049897445.1 of Kocuria sp. LHG3120. Lineage (NCBI taxonomy): Bacteria > Bacillati > Actinomycetota > Actinomycetes > Micrococcales > Micrococcaceae > Kocuria > Kocuria sp. LHG3120. Next base: position 22,844 of record NZ_JAFCWG010000010.1, read on the forward strand.
TTGGTATCGGCAGCGATCAGATCCGCATCCTGGGCTTCCAGCGGTTTGGCGGCCGCCGGAACCACCCGGGAGACGGTGGACCCGTCCGCCTTCACCAGCAGGGACTTCTTGGTGGGCAGATCCAGCTGGGGCACCGTGCCGCCGTCCAGGACCACACTGGCCTCCTGGGGGACTTCCACCCGGATCGGGTCCGAGGAGTCCGGGGTGAACAGCACCAGCTCCTTGCCGGTGGCGGCCGCCAGGCGGGTCTGCCCGTCCACGGTGAACATCGCCAGCTGGGTCACGGTGAACGGCGCGCTACGGCTCCACTGCTCCACCCCGGTGTCGGGGTCGTGGCCAATGAGCTTGCTGCCCTCGACACTGACCGGGCGGCCATCCCAGTCCAGGACCGCCTTCACCTGGGACCCGGACATGGGCGTGGCCCAGGCGCCGTAGGTGTCCCACCCGGCAGGGGCCGGCACCGGCAGCTGCGCTGGGGGCGGGGTGTGCACCACCGCGACCGGCTCCCGGTCATCGTCGGTCAGGTTCATCGCCACCGAGGTGCCCGCCGTCAATCCCAGAATCCCGACGCTGCCCCAGATCGCCAGGGCACGACGACGCTGGTTCCCAGACCGGGCACCCGACTTGCGCGTGCTGGTGCTGCTCCCGCCCTGCCGGACCCCATTGCTGGTGGCAGGCCCGGGGCCAGCCGGGGGCTCGTACTCCTCCAGGGTGCCGAGTTCGGCGTCCACGACCATCTCGAACACGGACCCGTCCTCGGTGTGGCCCTGCACTCGGCACGCCTTCAACCCCAGCCGCCGGCAGGCTTCTGTGGCCGCGTCCGCGGCGACCTCATGGGTAGCACCGGCATCGAGCACCGGATAGGTCAGCACCTCTCCCTGGGCATCGGCCACGATCTGCTCCGCGCCGAAGGCCAGGGTGATTACCGGCCAGGAGTGCACGGCCGGGCTCACGAGGCGGCCTCCCCGACGGGCAGGTCGTGGGACTGGTGGCCCACGACGTCCCAGGCCCCGGAGTGCTTCTCCAGGTAGATCGTCACGTGCCGGGTCCCGGTGCCCTCGGCCGGTTCCCCGTCGCGGCTGGCCCACCGCCAGGTCACCTTGTACGCCCGCACTGCCTTATCGTCAGCGACGTCGCGGGTCGTATCCCCGATCGCCGGCACCGCCTGAGCACGGCTGTAGGCCCCGTGCTCGGACGGGCCGAGCCACGCACCCTGGGAGGAGTTGCGCTCAGGCTCGACCTGCTGCGCTGCCCACTCGTCCGACATGAGCGGCTTGGTCCGGATCGCCGCGGCCGTCTCGGTGCGGTCCACCACGGTGTCCCAGGAGTGCAGCAGAATGGCGGCCGCCCGGGCGGTGGAGTCCACGTCGGTGCGGTCCACGTCCTGAACACGCGGGAACGTCCCCTCCCCGGGCACCTCCGGGGTGGGGAAGCTGCTCGACGTCGGCCAGGCGGCCGGGGCCGAGCTGGCCGGGGCCGCTGCACTGGAGGAGGCGGACGTCTCCTGCGCCGGGCTGGTCGAGCATGCCGCCAAGGGCAGGGCGCACAGGGTCAGGGCGGTGATCAGGTGGGGGTAGTGGCGGCTCATTGCGGCCACGCTCCTTTCTCTCGCAGGATCGGCTCGGGGTCGATGTTGAAACCCTGATAGGGGAAGACCACGTCGGGGGCGCCAGGCCGGTAGATCTCGAAGTGCAGGTGGGTGGACATGCCGAACTGGCCCCGATTGCCCTCCACACCGATCACGTCGCCACGGGTGAGGCGCTGGCCCTTCTGCACGTCCCAGGAGTTCAGGTGACAGAAGGCGAACCCGAAATCGGGGTCGTCGTCGTTGTCGACCTTGGCGATCACGCACCCGTCCGCAGCGTTGAACCCTGTGATCCGCAGATCCGTCGGGGCGATCACCGGCCCACCAGCCCCGGAGCCAGCACCGGGAGTGGCGAAGTCCAGGCCCATGTGGTTCTGCGCCCACGCGGGGACCCCCAGCACGTTGCGGCGCCCGTAGCCGGAAGTGAACTTGCCCCCGGGCAACGGTGCGGTCCACTCCCCCTCCCCCAGCTCCCCGTCCCACGCCTTGCCACCGGTGGGGGACTCACAACCGGCGGAGAACTCGATCTGACCGCCGTCGAGAATCGTCTCCACGTATCGCTGCGTTTCCGCGAACGGCGGCACATCCTTGTGCTGGGCGACCGCGCCGGGGCCGGCGTTGTAGGCAGCCAGGGTCAGACGCACCAGCTGGTCCGCGTCGTCGCCGGCCAGGGACTTCACCTCATTCCTGAGCTCTGCCATGTAGCGGCCGTAGGCCGGAATCGCGTCCTCGGGATCAGTCACGTCCCCGCCGTTCCCGTACTGGGCCCAGGTCTCGGGCATGAACTGGGCGATGCCCTGAGCCCCGGCGGAGCTGCCCGCGTTCGGGTTCCAGTTGGACTCCTGCTTGAGCTGGGCGGCCGCGACACTTGCAGGGAGTCCGGCCGTCTTGGCCGCCTCCTCCACCAGCGGACCCCAACCGTTGGGAACGTTGATCACCCCGTCCTCGGGGTCCTCGTCAGAGACGACCGTGGAAGGGACGCACCCGCTACTGGCCGACGCCTGCATGTCCGTTACCAGAGCAAGCCCGGCCACACCCACGACGGGCACACCCATCGCCATCACCCCGCCCAGCGCCAGGACAGCGATAACCAGAGTGGACGAACCGCGGGACTCCTCGCCTTCCACACGTCACCTCCCTTCCCTGGCCACCATCCATGTAACTGTCTTAGACAGTCGTAAAAGCTAGCATGTCTTAACTGTTTAAAGCAGCCATAAAAGCTCAGCAATGAGCGCTGGAAGCTATTCGGTTAGGGCTACGAGGTCGGGTGCGCAGTCGGGTTGCGACACAATGGCTCTTGTGCCGTCCGTAGTCCGCCCCGCAGGCCAGTCTGAACTCGTCGCCCAAGCCGCCAAGGTGTTCGGCAACACCGTCCGGCTGTCGATCATCCATGCCCTCGGGCATGGGCCAGCACTACGCGCAGAGCTGGTAGCTCAGACAGGGCTTCCAGCCAAAACCATCGGCGCCCAGTTGACGGAGCTCGAGGCCGTAGGTGCCGTCAAGGCGGAAGCACAGCACGGACGGGGTCGCCCCATGCTGTACTACGCAAACCAGGCGCAACTCGAGGAGTTGCTATCCGCCCTCGCGGAGTACGTGCTTGGGGGTGTGTCCGATAAGAGCGCTGAAGCGCCCGCGGAGTCTCACTAGAGCTTCCCTTCCTGTGGTCGTCCCTTCCGGGGGTTCTGAACCTGTTCATGAACGTGTTCACGACCGACTATAGGCGCACTCGAGGTGCAATCACAACGAGAGGGATTGGCTACTGAGTTGTCTCGTCTGCAGACGACTTTTCATTTTTTTCGATGACGTCGAGGATGGCCTGAAGCCCTTCGGGGTCAATGTCTCCGAGGGCGCGCATGGCGAAGTCCCGTACCTGAGCGCGACGCATGGAAATGAGCATTTTCAGTTCCCGCTCGACCTGATCGGGCAAGGGGCCGTCTTCGTGCAAAAGGAACCCACGATCGACACCGAATAGATCAGCGATGGCGCTAAGCAGCTCGTGGTCGGTGCGAAGAGCGGGGTGGCCGGTGGTTAGGTAGTACCACTTGGTGCGCCCCAGAGCGACACCACGCTCCCGCAAGCCAGCCTGAATCGCGGGAAAGTTCAGGGGTTTGCCGTCCTCGCCGGGCAGCGCGTCGAGCAGTAGGTTGACCTTGTTGGCCAGGACCTGCTCTGGGGTCCGCTTGTCCTGTTCCATGCCTGCTCCCTCTAGCCGACTAGCAGCCGGTACATCACAGCGTAGATGCCTCCGATGACGGCCATGCCGAAAGTTGCGCCCGCCACCACCTGGCCGGCGGTATGGGCGCGCAGCACCACCCGGCTAATGCATACAAAGGCACACACCGGGACCGCTATCAGCGCCCATGGGCCCCATGACAGCGTGGCAATGGTGGCCACGCTCCCTGCTGTCATGGCGTGTCCGGAGATCTTCCACCACGGGCTGATGATGATCAGCCCTACCATCCCGGAGGCGAACGCCACAGCGAGGGCGAGCAGAATCGATGGGCCTTGCCACGTCAACAAAGCCATCATATAGAGCGCCGCTAGGGCGAAGGTGGCGGCCATGATGGGGGCGCGTTCCCTCTTGTCGCTGACGTGATGATCAGACAGGACCCCTCGACGGGCAAGGACGATTACTACGGCGAAGGGGATCAAGCAGATCGCGCAGGCCCCTAGGAATCCCCACAGGACTCCGGCAATCCCAACACCCTGGACGAGGGAAGGCATCGTCACAAATAGGGCGGATAGGACCAGCGGGGGTTGAAACGCCTCGCTGAACGCAACGGCGATCTTCCGGACACGGTGGTTGGCCATGCCTGCTGTACTAACGACCAAAGCGAGCCTCCACGGCTTCCATCATCTTGTCCCTCTTGGAACAGGGAGGGATGTCCCCGCGGGATTCCGCATCGTAGGCAGCGATCATGGCCTTATAGAGATCCTGCCGAGGTTGCGGACTGCGGGCTGCTACTGCGAAGCCGTGGCGCACCCTCCCCTGGCGCTCCGCCACGAGACGGCCTAGATGGTAGCGATCGCCGAGATGCCAACGCCGAAGCGCCGCCGAGGCTGCCAAAATTAGTAGGCCCACGGCCAGCAAACCGGCCCCGGATAGGTACAGCGGCCCGAATGCCGCATGCGTGATCATGATGAACCGACCGTCAGTAGCGTGAAGGTGATCTGCGGCCATGTAGAGACACTCGATCACTGAGGCAATTCCCATGCTCAGCGCCCCCGCACACACCAAGGACAGCGCCACCCGCACCCGAGCGTGCCGCCGGCGTTTTTCACGCAGTCCATCGAGCACGCGCCAGGAGACATCAAGCATTAAACCCGCAGCCGCGGCCATGTAGACAGTGCCGTAGATCAGCGTGGGCAGCTGGTCTATGTGCTCGGGGACAAATGCCATTGAGGTCGGTGACTTGTCGATGCCCCAGAACGAGAACGTCATCAGGCCAATGGTGATGGCCGCGGTCATCGTTTCTAGACGTTGCCGCTGCCGGGACCAAGGATTTGTCTGTAACGCCTCCAGCAGGGCCACCCGCAGGGACCACATGGCTCCCAAGACGAGAACGTTGCGTACGAGGTGGAACCAGTTGTGTCCACCGAGTAGGGCATCGACCTCGTACTCCGTGATGAAAACCGGATTGATCGACAAGGCAAGGGCGCCCAGTAGGGTGCCCAGCCAAGCGGCATGACTGCGAGACCGGTTAAAGACGACGGGCAGGCGCAGCAGGGTGATGGCAAACAGGATCAGGGCGGCGCAGGGTTTAAGCAAGGTAACCAGCACAGGCTCAGCCGAACAGCTCGAGGACGGGATCTGGCTGGCTGGCGAGATGTGCAGCCAAGGCCACAGCAATTGCCTCGGCATCCTTCTCTTGGGAGGTCCATCGCTCGCTACGGGCAAGGATCTGCTGGACGCTCTTGTCCTTGCCCACCTTTGAGAACGCGGTCCCAATGCTCAACGCGCACCCACTGTGTCGCAGCAGGATGTGCCCATACTCGTGCGCCACGATGTGCCTGACGAATGCCTCGGACTGCACGCATCCTTCGTCATGGAAGATGTAGGACTGCGTCTCTGTCCTCATCCACACGCCGGTGACTGACCGACCGAGGCTCTGCGGGGCTGGTCCAACGCTGATCTTGTATCCGTGCTGCTGTTCCACGGCCGCGTGTATGTCCGGCCAGGATTTCAATGATCGAGCATTGGGTAACAACTGGTCGATGCCATCGCTGGGCGGGCGCCGTGGGAGGGTCAGGACTTTCACCTCATGACTGTACCGGGGGTGGCTCGCACGAGTCGGCTCGCGCCTGAGGGGTGGGGGCTCGTGCGTACGTCGGTAGAAAAGCTTACCGGGCGTGCTCTAGTATGAACATGTTCATGCTTCCTCGTGCGGCGTTGCATGCACATGTGCTTTAGCTGAGAAACACGCCGCTCCACTGTGGGCAAATGTGCATTTACCGTGGCAGACTGAGGCCATGACCGAGTACAAGCCACCGAAGATGATCGGGCGCAAAGTGCCATTCAGCATGCGCCTGACACTGGATCAGCACCGGTTGGCAGCAGAGAACGCTTCTCGCGTGGGACTCTCTATGGCTGAGTACATCGGCGCGCTCATCGAGCGTGACTCGGGAAGGACCAACAAGCTCGACAACCCTCAGGAGACAGAACTCCCCCTTAGCAACACCGCTTAAACGACTGACGGCCCGCCGGGCAAGGCGGGCCGTCTAAGTCAATCAGCTGTCCCAGGTCGCCAAACTCGTGACAGCTGGTTCAACAGAACTGAATCAGGAACCTCATGAACCCAATACCAGGGGACTGTTGTGTCCCCTAGTGTACCTGAGGCGCGTCCGCAAATGGACCCCTCGTCACTCAATCACGCCGATTTTCGGTCACACTCCTCGCCCGAGGCTGCCCTCGAGGCCTCCGGGGAGCTCCCCTCGCACCGTCGGCGGGTGCGGGTGGCCTACGAACGCTCCAAGGCCGTGGTGCTGCGCGCTGTGCCCAAGGGGTGCCGGTTGGCCCGGCACGTGGTCGCGTGGAAGCGTGCCGTGCTGGAGCACCCGGCCCTGGAGCTGATGCGCGCCGACGGACGAGCCAATATGGCCGCCCTGATCGAGGTGATCGCCGTCCAGCAGGACCCCGGCTCGCGGACCTGGCGCACCACCTGGGGATGGGTGGCCGAGCGCCTGGGGGTGCACGAGGACTCGGTGGGGCGGATGATCCGTCGGCTCAAGGACTGGGGGCTGCTGGCGGTGGTGGCCACCGGCCGCTCCGCCCGCTACACCCCGCGGTCGACGGGTAAGACCCAGGGCGAGGCTCCCGTCTACGCCCTAACCGTTCCCGCACCCCCGAAGCCGGCGCCCACGGCGGCCGAGAAGACGGAAGAGGAGGCAGCAGTGGTTGTGGATATAAATGTCGGCCCGGTCCCCCCGAAGGGGGTATGTTCTCCCCCGCACGCGCGCGAAGGACTTTCCAGAATGGACGCGGCTGCGCCGCGACCCTCTGCCAAAGCCGCCGCGCAGCGGCGGGAGGTCCAAGCCGCCCTGGGCCAGCGGACAGCTCCACTGTGGCCGGTTCATGCGACGGTTCGGCCTTCGAGGGTGGGGGCGGCCCGATCGAATTGGAAGCAAACTTATCGTTTGGCGGGGTTGGAACTCCAACACCATGCGCTGGTGCTACGACGGATCACCACCGCCTACGTGGTCTCGGTGGCCAAGACCCACTTCCAGGCCGGCTGGACCATCGCCGATGTCCTCCACGCCCTGGACTGGGCACCTAACGGCCAGCGCTACACCCACGACGCGGTGACCGGGATCGAGCACCCCGGGGCCTGGTTCGCCGCCCGGCTGCGGGCTTGGACGCATCAGGACGGCACTCCGCACCGCTCGCCCGATCAGCGGGCTGCTGCTGAGGCCGAGCAGCGCCGGGCCGAAGCTGTGGCGGCCGCCGCCCGCCACAGTGGCCGGCAGTCCGCCACGGGGGTCGATGCGGCGGGTGTGGCCGTTAGGTCTGGGGGTGGCGGTGGTGCGGATGCGCGGCCGTTTAGGGTGCGGTGGGCTGCTGAGATCGCTGCGGGTCGTGCTGCGGTGGCCGATCAGCGCGGTGGTGCGGCCGGGGGTTGCTGAGGGGTTCTCCCTGGTGGGCTCTGGGGGTGGAAACCTGTCCCCGGATGCGCCAGGTGCCGGGGTGGGCTCAGGTGTGGTGGGCGGCTCGGTAGCGGAGCACCCCGGGGATTCGTCCACGGGTTTCCAAGGGGGCGCCGCGGGCGAAGTCGGCCCACAGGTGGCGCACCGGGCGGCCGGCGGTGTCGATGTCCTCCCAGGCCGCGCCGGTGAGCAGCCCGGTGCCAGCCCAGGTGGATTCCTCGCCGAACAGCAGCGGGAGGTCGATGGTGTGGGCGGCCCCGTACGGATTGCCCGGTGCCGCCCAGGTGAGCACGTAGGTGTGCGCCCTCCCGCCGGCGCGCACGTGCCGGGTGGCGAAGCGGTGGATCGCCCGAGTGTAGACCGCTGCCGTCACATAACCCACGATGATCCGGCGCAGCAGGGCCCCGAGCACAGGGATCCGGGTGGCCCGGTGCAGGGCGGGTCGGGTGGGGAGGTAGAGGCGGGCTTCTTCGGCGGTGTGGCCGATCAACACCTCGATCTGCGGGGCCACCCGGTCCCAGGCCGCCTCGATCTCCTCCTCGGCGGGCAACGGGTGATGGCCGTACTGGGTGCCGAAAGGCATCGCCGCCAGCAGCCCGAAGCCCCCGGCGTGGGCTTCGACCTCGGCCTGCAGGGTCACGACGTCTTCGGCCGGGGTGTCGGTGGTGACGACTTCGGCCGCCTCGGCCATGGCCGCGGTCATCTGGTGGCGGCCGCGGCTGATGCCCAGCGGCGGGCTTTGCAGAATGGCCCGGTGAAACAAGGAGGGTGCGGCGGGGATGGCCATGAGGTGGGCCACGGCATCGGCCCCGGCGGACTGACCGAACACGGTCACTCGATCCGGGTCCCCACCGAAGGCCGCGATATTGCGCTGCACCCAGCGCAACGCCTCGAGCTGGTCCAGCAACCCGAGATTGGCCGGGCGGCGCGGACCTGAGCCGAGGTAGCCGAACAGTCCCAGCCGGTAGGTGAGGGAGACGACCACGACCCGTTGTTCGGCCACCAGCCGCCCCGGGTCCATGATCGCCGCGTCCCCGGCCCCGGTGGTGTAGGAGCCGCCGTGGATCCACACCATCACCGGCAACCCCTCCCCCTCCCCCACATCATTCGGCAGGGTGATCGACAGCCGCTGGCAGGCCTCATCGCGGGGCAGGCCGGCCATGGCATCGCCGAGAACCTCGACCAGGAACGGGGACCGCACCTGCGGACACGCCGGGGCCGGGCCCGTGGCCCGAAAGGGCTCCACCCAGTCCGGGGCCGGGGCCGGTGCGGTGAACCGCTCAGCCACCGCGTACGGGATCCCGCTGGCCCGGATCACCGCACCGTCGTCCCAGACGTGGATCGGCCCGCAGGGCGGGGTGAAGGTCAGCGTGGTGGTGGCCATGGTTCCTCTTCTATCACCCCATACTCTCGACCGGGCATTCAGAATCCGGCAGGAACGGCTGGGCCACGGGAGGGTCTTGTGCAGGTCCACGGTGCGCAGCTGCCCCGCCCAGGGATAGATGTGTTGGAACAGGTGCCGGTGAATGGCTTGCTGTTCGGCTAGATCCCGGGTGGGCGCCGGTGGATGGCGCCACAGCTGCAGGGTGCGGACCGCCACGAGGTCGGCTTCCGCGGCGGCGAGCTCTACGGCGGTGCGGGCGCCGATCAGGTTGGTCAGGATCCCGGTGTGCGGGTCCGGGGCCGGGTACGGGTCATGGTAGGGGCCGGGGCCTCACTCAAGGCCGTAGCGGACGCGTGTGCGCCGAACCAGCTCATCGACCTCCAGCCCACCTTCGGCGAAGCGATCCAGCTCCGTTCGGGTCGCGGTGGTGACGTGGAGTCCTTCTATGGCCGCACTGTGCACCACGGAGGCCACCTGCTGTACCCGGTTCCCTGCAAGAGCTGGCGGCAGAATGTGTCGCTGCACCATGGAACCTCCCCGGTGGTGTGTTGGGCCGTACTGTGCGCGCCATTATGCCAAGCTCCCCTGACCAGCAGCTGGCACCACACCTTTCCGGAAACCTATCCAGGACGTCAGTGCCGGCTGCGATCCGCCGCCTTGATGATCAGCTTTGCCGCCGGACACCCCCTGATGCTCGCCGCAACACTCCATTTTGGAGGAGAACGGGCGCACCGGCGGGCTGTAGGTATCCCTGTGGCACAAAGTCGAGATGCCGGAGAGCAATGGACGAAACACGTCATGGTTCAAGACGCGGGCCAAGATCGCTACCGAGGCCGCGAAGAAGCTCCCCGCCACGCACGGAGTCGTGCACTGGGATCAGGCCCCCGAGGGGTACTGGGACCGGCTCCTGGCGGCCCTGCCCGTCACCGAGGTCTGGGGCATCGCCGGGCGGCTGGCCAAGCGCCTGGAAGCAATGGGCATCGAGACCATCGCCGACCTGCGCGATGCCGACCCGGTGGCCATCCGGCACACGTTCTCCGTGGTGCAGATGCGCACCGTCCTGGAGCTCAACGGCTTCCCCGCCATCCCCATCGAGGACGAGGTCGCCACCAAGCAGCAGATCCTGGTCTCCCGGTCCTTCCCGGACCCCATCTGGGACCCGGAAATCGTGGGCCAAGCCGTAGCCGAGTTCGCCCAACGCGCCTCCCGCCGGCTGCGCAAAGAAGGCGAGGTGGCCGGGCGGGTCACCGTCTTCGCCAGCACCTCACCGCACCGGCCCGGACCCACCCACAATGTCTCCGCACACGTGCGCCTGGCCATGCCCACCAACGAACCGGCTCCTCTGGTGACAGCGGCCCGGGCGGCTCTGGTGCCCAAGCTCATGCACGGGATGCAGTACATGCGCGCCGGCATCCTCTGCACGGACCTCGCCCCCGAGGGGTCCGTGCCGGTTCTGCCCGGGGTGTTCGAGCAGCCGGCCCCGATCGGGGAACTGATCGATGCGGTGAACCGCCGCTTCGGCACCGGCACCCTCGCCCTGGGCCGCACCGGCGCCCACTCCCCCGCCCCCTGGACCAACCGCCAAGCAGACCTCTCCCCCAGATACACCACCGACTGGAACGAACTACGCACCGTCAGCTAATCGGTAGCTCACCTCCTCCGGCACTGCGTCGAGGCGCGGCATCCACCACATACTCTTTGGCGCAGGCGATTTCCCGAAGTACCCCAGGGTCCCTGACACGGAGTAGGTACCACACTGGTACCACGCCGATGTGGTACCAGTGTGGTACCGACCATGGATGACGGTTGCTTCGCTTACCACGACAGTTGATCTCACATCGTGTATTTGCAGGAACTGTCACTTCGCTGCCTTTATCAGAGTGGAGACGACGGTTCGCGAGTCCAGTGGGACCCCGCGGCGATATCTAGGCATGAAGGTGCCGCACCAACAGTAGCCGGCGCAACACCATAGCGGTACTCGTGTAGTACTGGTGTAGTACCGACACCACACCAGTGTGGTGCAAAAGGTAGAGCTCGAGAAGTATTATGTAGCCGGGGCGCTCCTCAAACACGGGCCTTACGAGCTCTTCGATCAACTTCTGCTGAGAAGTGTCCACGGCAGCATTCGGGCATGAAGATGCCGCGCCGGCAACTGCCGACACGGCACCGTGCTGGTACTTATATGGTACTGGTGTAGTACCAATACCACACCAATGTGGTGTGCGAGAGACTATTTGATCGGCACATTTTGGCCGTAGCGCTCCTCAAGCACGGGCCATACGAGCTCTTCGATCAACTTCTGCTGGGAAGTATCTTCAGCTTCGGCGGCGTAATTGAGCAAGGCATGCTGGGTGTTGTTGAACCGGAAGTTGTACCCCTTCACCTTGGCTCCATTCCGCGCCCTCCGCTTCCACGGCTTCAGGGGTGGTCCCTGATCGGGAGTGTCCGAACCCGAGCGTTCGGCTGCTGCTGCAAACCGCTCGATCTCTTCCTCTCGATTGGAGGCAATCGGCCCACGTTTCCTCACCATGCGAAGACCTCCTGGGTCAGCAGTTGAATCTCGGCCTTGGCCTTGGCGTCGCGCATCTCTACGACCCCCTTGCCGTCGGCCAGGCAGTCAGCGAAAGCCTTGCGCTGATGCAACACGGTCTGAGCAAGGCGCACTCGAGGGAAGTCCTCGAGGTACGACTGCGCTTCCTCTCGTTCCTTGGTGAACACGTTGGAGGAGACGAAGTTGAGGACCAGCATTGATTTGAGGTCCTCGTTGAAGTCTTGGGCCCCTTCGACCGTCTCTAGGAGGCCGGCCACGGCGTCAAGGTCGGCTTGGGTGGCGCGCGTAGGGCTGATCAGCATGTCCGCAGCAGTCAGTGCTGTACGCATCTCTTTGGAGTCCTTGCCGGGGACGTCGACCAGGATGTGATCGAACTTGGGTCGGAACTCCTCCAGAAACTTATGCAGTGATCCCGACTTCTGCACGGACTGCAACGAGGGGAGCCCGGCTTCCTCTCGGTCAGTAGTGAAGTTCGAGGTCGTGCGGATCGTCGGGTCTGCGTCGACCAGCAGCACGTCCTTCCCCTGTCGCTGCAGCTCAACGGCCATGTTGACGGTAAGAGTCGACTTGCCCGTTCCGCCCTTTTGATGCCCAAAGACAATGATCATGGCACCACAGTAACACCAATGGGAGGCCACATTGGTACTAGTGTGGTACGACAACATGCCTTAGTGGTGTGGTACTTGTGTGGTACCAGTATGGGGCCTTGTGTGGCTGGACCCCGGTCAGCGAGGGCTCAATCGTGGTCCATGGGTCCATGGGTCCATGGGTCCATGGGTCCATGGGTCCATGGGTCCATGGGTCCGTGATCGGGGCGAACCCGTACGTAGGCGCATCCTCAGGGCATGCCCGGACCGGCAGAGCTGGCTGCGAGTCGTGTGCGGACCCAGGATCTATAAGGACAATGAAGTCGCCACCTCACCTTCAGGCGGGGTGGCGACTTCATGCAGCAGTAGCGCAGCCTCTGGGCGCGCTACCGGGGATCTGCGCAGCGAGATTCGTGCGTGCTAGGGGAGGACGGTGACGTTCGCCGCCTGGGGGCCCTTGGGGCCGGCCTGGGTCTCAAATTCCACGTGGTCGCCTTCGTTGAGGGAGCGGAATCCGCTGGAGGCGATGGCGGAGAAGTGCGCGAACACGTCCTTGGAGCCGTCGTCGGGGGTGATGAAGCCGAAGCCCTTGTCGGCGTTGAACCACTTGACCACACCAGTAGTCATATCTTCTACCTGCTTCTGTTCTGCGATCTCTCGAGCATCCCCGAGGTTCGGAGGGCCCGTGCACGTCAAGGACGTACGTTCCCCACCCTGGCAGAAAGGCCCGTTCCCGGACAGGATCGATCGCATTGCGACGCGCATGGGCCACCCTGCCCCCGGGGGTGGCGGTGATGCCGCGCTGCCCGGTGTGCTGACCGGACGTGTGGTCTCCGACCGGCTCACCGGCCCGATCACCGGGACCGCACCGGGCGGCGGGGGAGGGGGCGGGGCCCTGGGTGGGGTAGCCCGGGCAGGGTGTGGCGGTGTGAAAAGCGTTGAGGTGCCGGTGCCGGTGCCGGGGTCGGGTGCAGGTCAGCGCCGGGCGCACGGGCCGCGGCGCCGGGGTGGCCGGCGCTGAGCCGGGATGTGCCGGTCGGCGGGGGAGTCTCGGGCTTCGAGCAGGTGCTCGGCCCCCGCGTACAGGGTGGCCGCGATCAGCAGCACCCCGCCGTCGTTACCCAGCAGCAGGTCCGAGTCCACCACGAGCCAGGAGCGCCTGGCCTGCAGGTCGTTGGTGACGCGCACGGTGAATCCGGTCTTCCGGGCGGTGGCCGGGACGGTCTCGACCCTTTCCACGGCGGTGACCTGAACCTCGGGCAGGGCGTGTCCGGTGAGCCGGTAGTCGGTGAGGACGTGCTGTCCCAGGCTCAGCAACGCCGGCACCAGAGTAGCGGGGGTGGCCGTGGTCTCGGCGGGTAGGGCCACGCTCAGCCGTGCGCGGGTGCCCGTGGCGGTTATGCGCAGGTGGGCGGCGACGGCGAAGGAGTCCACGACCGGGACCTCGTCCACCGCGGGGGCGGGTGCGGCGGGTGGGGTGACAGCGCTCATGGGTGCTTCCCTGGGGGAGGGTCGGGGACGGGGACAGCCTCTCACGTGTTCCGCCCCCAGGGGCGGGGTGCCGGTGCAAGGTCGGGAAGATGACGCCCCGCCGAGCCTGCGACACCGCCTCGGGGTCCGCTGGTGGGTCCTCGCCTCGGGCGCGACCGGGCCACTGGCCCGGTGTCCGCTCGGTGCTCCTGGAGGGGTGCGGTGCTTTGGTGCTCAGCTACCCCGGTGCGGTGACACGCCGGGCACCGGGGGCTGGGCCGCGCTGTTGCCGGATTACTGCGGCGGTGGCCGAGACTAGGGGCTGTCCCTCCCGTCCCGCGTCCCGGAAGAACCGATGGCACCCACGCATAGCACGTTCCCGACCCGTCTGTTGCCGGCCACGTTGCGGTGCGTCCCGGCCACCCCGGGCTACGTGTTGGGCGCCTACACGACCAGCCAGGAGGCCTACCCGGGGGCGGATGCGGCCCAGTGCCTGGAGCTGCTGTTGGAGGGCGCCGTGGTCGCGGTGTTCACCGAGGGCGATGGGGAACCGGAGCAACTGAGGGTCCGGGGCGACACCGAGGAGGAACGCGGGGTGCGTGAGGAGCAGGTGGAGGCGTGGATTGGGGACTTCACCCGGGCCGGGCTGAAGTATCAGGAGGTCATCGGCGGCCGCCTCTATGAGGTCGGCTATGACCGGGAGCTGGTGGCCATCGCTTTGTTGGCCGAAGCGGAGCTCACCGAAAGGTTTGCCCAGGAGACCGATCGTTTCTACGCCGCCTCCCGGACCGCGGTGGCGCGCCAGGACTTCCACCCCCTGTCCGGGTCCTCCTCGATGACCGATGAGCAGATCCGCGAGCAGCTGGCCGGCCACGGGGCCGGGGCCGTGTTCTGGTCTCCGGGCCAGCACGCCTGGATCACCTGAGAACACCCAGGAAGCGAGCTCCCTTCCACAACGCTTCCGCCGGTACCGGCATCTGCTGCCCGATCTCCGGGTGATTCCCTCGACCCCGCACAGTCTCCCACCGGGAAGCCGACCGGGCCGATCATGGACGAGCTGCCGCTGTTGATCTCCCTGACCGGTCTGTCGGTGGATGTGGTGGTCATTGACTGCCCCAACCGGCCACGGTGGGCCGCTGACGCTGGCGGCGCTGAACGCGGCGGACACCGTGGTCTACGCCGCCACCGCCACCAGCGACGGCATCGACGGGGTGGGAGGGGCGCGGCGCACGGTCGCCCAGTTCTTCCCGGCACCGCCAGCAGCGCAGTACCCCGGACACCCTCACCGAGGCCGGCATCGTGGTCGGCGGGGTGAAGGAAACCATCATGAGCCGCGCGGCGGTGGCCAGTCTCGAGGAGCTCCGTGCCACGGGGTTGTTCCTGGAGCCGTTGATCCCGGACCGGGCCATTGTCCAGGAAGTACGCATATCGGGGGAGTGGTACGGCCAATACCGCAAGGGCTCCCGGGTGCTGGAGGCCTACACCGCGATCGCGAAGAAGGTGCTGCGATGACTGACAAGCCCGAGCGCCCCGCCTCACTGGCCCGCCGCCGGCCCCGCCCGGCCCCGGATGAACACATCGACCCGGTCGACTACACACCCCCACGCGCCACCTCACCCCAGCTTGGGACACCGGTGGTGTCGTCCCCGCCGGTGCAGGCGGCACCGGTGGCGGAGTCCCCGGTGGCCGCGCCCAAGCGCGGCCGTGGCCGGCCGCGCCGGGAACCCACGATCCAGCTCGGGGTGCGGGTGGCCCAGGACGTCTCCGATCTGATTGAGGAGCTCACCGAGCACGACGGCACCGCCCGGGCGGTGATCGAGAACGCGGTGCGCGCCTACGCCCAACAGATCAACCGATAACACCGGACCCCGGTAGGGGAGGGGACCGGTCGCGGGCGGCTTTCCCATGGTTGGCGAGGAAGGAACCCGGCTCACCGTTGCTGGTGGGCCGGGTTCCTCATTCTTTGGACAGGCGGCGGGATGAGGTGGGTGGTTCCGTGGGTCTTCGAACGACGCGGGTGCCCGCGCACCTTCCGTAGGAGCCAGGGCCGACCTCCAGTGAGGGCAGTTGTCGGGCGCCGAAGGGACGACCAGCGCTGTCCAGGTTGGACGCGGGGCGTCCCGGCGGCACCGTGGCCGGGAACGGATCCTCAGCCCGTCATCGGCTGCTCATCGTGCGGAGGGCCCTCGTGCTCGATCCCTGCCCCGAGACGTTCCCCGGTGATGCCGCGGCCGTGACCGCCGTCATCAGACCCCGCTGTCTCGGAGGAGCACCCGGGGAGTGTCCAGGTGGGGGAGTGGGGGTCTACTGGGCGGCGTAGTAGGCGTCCTTGACGGACTGGTGGATGCGGCCGCGGTCGGAGACCTCGTAGCCGTTTTCCTTCGCCCAGGCCCGGATCTTCGCCGTCTCCGGGTTACCACCGGTGGAGGAACGGGGCCCGGTGGTCCGGGGGGTCTTGGACTGGGCCCGCCGGCCAGCGGCGGCGTAGGGGCGCAGGGCCTCCCGCAACTTGTCCGCGTTAGCGGTGGAAAGGTCGATTTCGTACTGCCGGCCGTCCAGACCGAACTGGACGGTCTCCTCCGCCGGTCCGCCCTCGAGGTCGTCTTCCAGAATGATTTTCACGCTCTGCGCCAACTCAGCACCTTTTCATTGATTTCATCATAGCTTGCACCGGGATATCTACGCGGCGGGATTACTCTAACTGACCCCACTTTCTATGGGCTAGCTGAAAATTTGCTTAGAAACCATCCCTGTCAGGGTTTCGAGGGCGTCATCGCATTGGAGGAGACCCTGATCAGGTGTTTCTCCTCGTCCCAGAACATCAAGTCCATGCCCACGCCTAGGACGAATTGGCGCAGGTCTTCCCCCGGGTCTTCCGGTATCACGACGACGCACTTGGGCTGATCACCGGCGATGTAGCGCCGGTAATCCAGGAGCTGCCCCACGGCCATGCGAATGTTTTGTCGGGAGGCTGAGCTCTTCACTTCGAAGAGCTCGCGTTCATCGGGGTCCCAGACATCGGTGTAGAGAGTAGTGGAGGAGCCGGCAGGCTGGATCGCCAGTCGTAGGTCAACGTAGAGGGCTTCGCGTAGGCGGTCCTCAAGTTGGCGCTCTGTCCGAGTGGTTTCCATGGCCGCGGTTTCGGCGCGGTGCACGATCTCCGCTCGAGTCTGCTCGGCGGGGACTTCCGTGACCGTGAGGGGGCCGGTGATTCTGCCGGCCATGGGTCGGAGAACAGGAACATCAGTTGTCCCCCGGCAGGGGTCAGCATGCCTCCTTGGATACCACCGCCGTACTGCTCATTGAGCGCTGCGCGGGTGAGGACTGAGCCGATCTCCAAGTCCATCTGACTTTTCTTTGCGTTCACGATGGTGACTGTATATGGAAGGTGTCGGATTTCCTTCGCGCGCGACATGAGCGCTTCGGATTCCATGGCACGGACACTGAGGCCGGCTGGCCGTGAACTGCAGCATTCGAGCGGTGTGGTGGGATGGGTTAGTCCACCTCCTGCCCCGAAGGATCAACCGTGACCCGCTCGTCCCGTCCTCGCCGAACCCCTACGGTCCACACCGCTACGCTGTCCGACTTGATCGGGGCGGATCTGCTCAAGCCGGGGGAGGAGCTGGTGTCTGCTCTGTCGGCGTGGCCAGCGACGGCATCGCTGAACGCTGACGGGAGCATTAACTACGATGGGCGGTCCTATCCGACACCGTCTGCTGCTGCTCAGATTGTCCGGGAGGGGCGGGCGACCAACGGCTGGAGCATGTGGGGCGTGCAGCGCCACGGGAAGCTGGTGCGCCTGACAGTGTTGCGAGGGCAGTTCGAGTCCGGACACGTTCCGCCCTCCTCAACCGACTCGCTCAACGAGAGCCCCCCAGCCGCCCTGGAGGTCGAAGACCTCCCTCTGGACGAAGACCTCGACCAAGACGCACCTGACCCTGCCGATGTAAAACCTGCACCAGCCCCAGCGGAAGACTCCACCGAGGACCCAGGCCTCATCACGTCCTTCGGCATGTTCTGGCGACGGGATCAAGTCGACTGGGGCAACCGCAACCGCATCCTGGGACACAAGGCCGGCAACGAGACAGAGGTGGACTTCGCCGGGCAGATCGGCGTCTACCTCCTCCACGACGGAGCGCGCACCGTGTACGTGGGCCGGGTGTCCAAGCCACGCATGGGCCAACGTCTGTTCGAACACACCAAGGACCGCTTGTCAGGTCGGTGGGATCGATTCTCCTGGTTTGGGCTACGTCCTGTCCTAAACAGAGGCGTGTTGGGGGAGCCCGCCGCCACCTTTGGGACCGACCTGGTGGTGGCCACCATGGAAGCCATCCTGATCGAAGGCCTCGAGCCGCCGCAGAACCGCCGCCAGGGCGACGGCATGATGGGCCAGGAATACCAGCAGACCGTCGACGAGCAACTCCAAGAACGCCACGCGATGGCCACCATGCTGCGCGTCTTTCAAGGGCGGCACGAGAGCTGAGGACGCTCAACTGAAACTTCCCACTAACCACAGGAGGGTCACCGGTCGTACCCGGCAGCGGTGGGCAAGTTACTCCCCGATTTTCTCATTAGGAGGAACCCTCAGTATCCTTCTTCTGTGAAACCGCCCAGTGACGAAAAACCTACGATAAATCTCCGCAAAGCTGTATTTTGGGCACCCGTGTCTGTGGGTGCAACCATAATTCTCATACTTATCACTACGGGACTTCTCGGGTTCTGGAACTTCGGAAACTTTTGGGGCGTAGATGAGCAAGCCTGGTTGGGTTTCTGGGGAACATACATCACAGTGGCGGGGGCGGTGATTGTAGGTGCGACGCAGTTGAAATCCCATGATGAAGCTCAACGCCAGGCGGCTGAAGTAGCACGCAAAGCTGAAATAGCCTCTGCCGCACGCGAGAAAGCAGTACGTGAGGAGCGACGGCGGGATCGCGAACGCGTCGCATTGCAGAGCTTGCTTCGCGCCACGGAAGATCTGCTCAAAACTTACCGATCCCTCGTGCATGAGGCTCAACGCAATTATTCCACCGTCGGTGGCCACCAATGGCGCCTGACTTTCCAGAACGCGGAGTGGCTCAACGCCGCCGATGTCGTACGAAACCGGGCTTCTCTCTGGGCCTCTGAAACCGATGTTCCACACCCCGACGGGGCAGTAGAAGCGGCCCCTCCTGACGGAAGTTTCATATACGAGCTGGAAGAGATTATTACGACCGTGCAGAACAATGCTGACATGCGGTTACCCATGCCCTCAGGACATGGGCGGCATAGTGGGAAAGTGCGCGCAAGCTATCTGTTGGACTGCATGATGCAGCAAGTGCGCATGCTTCTTCCCTATGCAAGTATGGAGACATTCGAAAGACGGGAGGCACTATTCCGGCACGCTAACAATCTGAGAAGTGAAATTACGCGATCCGTGGCGCCAAGTTTATGATAAAAAATAGTATAAGGTTCATTCCAGGCTGAGATCATGTTTGCGGTCGGCTTCGAAGTTAAAACTAGGCTCTTGCCGCGTCTACAATTACCTCTTCCTCTTGCCCCGTTCGAGTCGTGAACCCGATCTTTCCATCCGGCGCCGCCTGTTTGGGGAAGGCCATATAGAAAATGGACGCCACGTGCCCCACCGGTACTTCTGCGTTTGGGTCAGGTGTCAGTGTTTTCGGGTCCGAATCGTCACCCTTATCTGCTGCAAAGGCGAGCAACATCGCTCCCCGGGTAGGCGTGTGCAGTGACGCCACGGTCCTCTGTGCTCGACTCACCGCGGGGCTCGTCTCAAGTAGTGCCGGCGTCGGTCTTCCGCCGCTGATGATCTCCATCGCCAGGCGCTGACGTGTGGAGCTTCCTGCGAAAGCGAAGTCACGTTCCTTGCGGCGCAGGCGCTTCTGGATCGGCAACGCGTAGTTGGTGCCTGCCAGGCACCGTTTGTCTACATTCTTCAACTCGGGGTAGAACACCAGCCAGTCCTCGAGGTGCCCGTCTTTCACCGCGGCGTCGAAAAAAGCGAGAGTGGGTTTGACGGACCAATTGAGGCCCCATTGGTACTCGTCCAGCAGTCGCCGTACGGTGGCATTGTCGAAGATCCCGTAATGCGCTGGATAGGTCATGGTCTTCCCGGTCGTGTACACGTCGTAGAAGTCATCCGTCCGGTCCAGCCCGCCCAGAAGCCGGCCTGCCAGGCCGAAGTGATGTTCGTTGATCTTCCGTTGCTCGGAGGCTCGCGGGGAGTACAGCTGATTGTTGAACTCCTGGACTTTGCCACCCACGCCTTTCATGGTTTCGACAGCGTTGTACATCTTGTTGGCCGCGGTGGGCTTGAGCCACGGCGACCGCTGAAACACCATGGGAGGCACATCTGCCGGCCGGACCAAGGGTCGACCGTTCTCGCGTAGCTTGCTGAACCGGCGCAGTTCCTCACGGAACTCTTCCTCGTCGCGGACGATGTCTTCGAATGCCTTATACAGGTCGACGGTTTTCTGGGACTTCGTCGACGTCGACACCGACCGCCCGATGAACAACCGGATGAGATCGCGGTAGCCGGCGCGGTATCCGAACCAGCGGCCCATCTGCATCAGGGTGTCCGCAGCCATGGTTTTGCGGGTGTAGTGGCTGACGGTCAGCCCCTCGACGGTGAATCCGCGACTCAGCTTCTGGCCGCCAACGATGATCTTCCACACCCGCTCTTGAGTCAGGAAGTTCGCGTCTTCGCGGTTGTAGTCTTCGTTCTTATCGCCATTGATGACCACGACGGCGGACACCCCGGCGCGGATCTTGTCGATGGCCGCGGCGATGTAGGGCATGAGGTCTTGGAAGTGATCCGGCACGGCCTCCCCGGTCTCGGCTCTGGCCGCGCTGACGGGCTGGAAGTCGCCCTTCCAGAGGGCGTCGAGGCGCTGCAGGGCTGAGGGTGCCTGGTAGTTGCTTTCCTGCCACACCTGTCGCACTAGTTCGGCCAGGTCCGAGTGGTCGGCTTGCTTCATGGACTCGTGCACCAGCATGGTGTGGTGCCTGAACCGATACGGTTCGGGCTGCCATCCATTGGACTTGCGGCCCTTGGCCTCGCGGAAAAGTTTGATCGCACCGGAGAGCACGAAGCTGTCGACGGCTTGCTGCATTTCCTGCCGGCGTTCGTCCTGCTCTTCAGGCAGCGCCAGTAGGTTCCGGACGTAGGCGGCTTCGTTGGAGGTTGCCGACGTCATCGGCTCGTCATCTTCCGACGGGCGGTCCAAATCGTGGAAGTCCTTTCCTCCCATGTACGCCGGCGATGGCGTCAGGCTGACGATGAAGTCCTTGGGGAAGAGGTCTTGGCTGTCCTCGGGGTCCACGAACACGTTGGCGAACGGTGTGGCCGTGTAGGCGACGTACTGGGCCCGTGGCATCAGGGTGAGAAGGGTGGAGATGTAGCCGTTGATGCTCGTGCGCTCCTTCTCCTCTTCCTTGTCGCGGGCTTTCTTAGGTCGGGTGGTGTTGACGGAGGCCTGGTCAGCCTCGTCATCGATGATGAGTGCGGGGATTTCCCTGAGATTGGTCTGGAGGGACTTGAGGTCGTTCACCAACTTTTTCAGCACCGTCGAGTTCTTCTTGACGACAGCGAGCCGTACATCGGTGCCAAAGAGGTTTTTCTCGTGATAGACGCCCAAATGGGGTACCGCCAGGGAATCAGTGGACTTGAAGTCCAGGATGCCCAGTCCTAGCTTGAGGGCCTTGTAATCGTCTGATTCTCCGGTGAGGCGACGGATCGAAGGTTTGCCTACGTCGCGTGGGGGGATTTCAAAGGAGGTGAATCCGTGTGGCCAGTCTTGGTCGTTCGTGCTGGCGTAGTCCACTCCCACCTCGTCGATGAGTTCTTGATCGGTGGGGTCAATGCCGAACAGGATGTTTTCCCGCCCCACCAGCTCCATGTCGAAACGTCGCTGGGTCTGGTTGCGCAGGTTGTCCATCATGCCGGTCAGCACGATGACGAGACGGTAGCCGGCGTCAATGGCTTTGGCGGTGACACCAGTGAAGTTGGCGGTTTTGCCGCTCTGCACGTGACCCATGACCAGCCCCTTGGACTGGTAGATCTCAGCTCGAGTCGGATCCGACAGGCGTCGGATGACTTCGTCGGTGCTCTCGTCCAAGTCTTGCGCTGCTTGCTCGCCGAGCTTCTGCGCCACGACCTTTTTGTAATGCGGCCAGTAGAACTCATGGGCAAGCACGCGGTCTTTGGTGTACCAGGGGTCCCACGCCCCGTTGTCGATGGTCGTAGTGATGTCCTCAGGCACGGGGAACTCTTGGTCGACCCGGATTCGTGAGGTGCCCTCAGACCACAACAGATCGGCGATAACCTGCCGACGCTCCGGTGTCGCCTTCTCGGTACCGTTCGTCCACTCCTCGTCTACGGCGTTGTCCCACCGGCCCAGGAGCAGGTGGAACCGGTGACGTGGAGGGTCGTTGACCCCAGCATCGACGATGTGGTCGACCAGCCGCGACTCGTCGATCGAGTCCTCGTGGGCGAAGGTGGCGACCAGGCGCTGAAGATTCTCTGGCCCATAGTCCTCCATACTGCGCAGAGATTTGACGATGGCCTGGGGGATCTTCTTCTCCTGGACGGGGTCCATGCGGGGTCTCCTGGGGGCGTTTTGTCGTGGAGCGGGGGAGTAGAACTAATGGGTTTCTCAGTTAGTCAGCGGCACCGTGGCCGGTGGATCGACGAGAACACTGTCCAACGGGGCTCCCGGCGCGGCGTTATCTAGGTCGGTCACGTCTACGGCGTAGGACAGCCGGGTGATCAGGTCAATGCGCGGCACAGCCGCGGCCAGCCGCTTGTGGGTCACAGCTGGGAAATCGTCGTCCACTAGATAGGCCCGGGGTTCGGCACGCCACAGGAACCGCTCGTCATACAACGGGGCGTCGATGTCCAGCCAGCCGAGGTTTTCCAAGTGGTCGTCGAAATCCGGCCGGCCGGTGTCCAATAGGCCCCGAACTCGGGTGATCTGGTCGGACAACGTCACGCCGCTGCGTGCCCCGGCGCGCGTCACCTGAAGGGAGAGCAGCCACAGCGGCCGGTCCGGGGAAGCTTGGAGCTGGGTGTCTCCGGAAATCATGTGGACCCGCCGCTCGGACACCGTGGTCTTCACCTCAACGTCGTAGGTAGCGAAAACATAGTCGTGCTCCTCGGCCAGCGGACCCAGCCAGGAGTCGAGCGCCGCACCGGCACCGAGCCGCTCCACCAGGCCCTGCAGCACCAGCAACTCACCGAGCAGACCGATCTGCTGTTGCTCGCTGAGCCGCCGGCGTGCCTTGAGCAGCATTCGTAGCTGGCGCAACGCGGAGTCCGCGGCGTCGGCGAAGTTCTGCCCCGAGCGCATCCCATCCACGACCGACAGCACCATGCCGTAGGCCTCCATGTGCGCGTGGCGCGCGTCAATGCTGAGCACCAGCATCCCGCGGTCCCCGGCAGTGCTCTCGGTGCCGACTGCGACCCGCTCCAAACCGTGGACATCGGGAACGCTGCCGTCGTCGGCGACCTTCAGGTGCAGGCGCTCAGCACGTGGGTCGAGGTGCAGGACTGCCTCGATCTGCTCGTCGAGTGCATGCGTGCTCACGTGCCCGGCCGTGAAGAAGTCTTCGAGGTTATCCGGCGTCAACCGGTCAAGCGGTGCACGGCGGGCGCTGGTCGGTGTGGGGGTCATGGGCGGGTCTCCGCATCGTGGACGGCAGCGGTCAGGATCGTGTTCAGCACGTCGAGCTCGTGGGTGATGCGGGAGCCGTGGTTGTCCCGTGCGAAGTGGTCTCCGACCAGCAGCGCCAGCAAGGCCTTGACCACCGGGGCGTCGTCGTTGCGCCCGCCGTCGATCCCTCCAAGCGTCGCACGGTGCCGTGCGTTGAGCAGTAGCACGTGATCCTCCAGGTCGATCTCGACCATGCGGTCCTCAGGCAACAGTGACCACCGAGTGCGGAATGGTTGCTCGCCAGGAATGAATTCCGCAGCCTCCCGAAAGGCCTGGCGGACGACTGTTGGTATGCCTGCGCCTGGTTCCACCACGGTGATCCGGCGGGCCGTCCGGGACCGGGACTGCTCGCCCTGCGCCCTGGCGATTTTCAGATAGTCCTGGAAGCTGTGACCATCCTGCGTCTGAGACGCCAACAGTGCTTCACGAAGCGTGGCATCGAAAGTGACGCCGGCTTTCTCCGGGTTGAAGGTGACGTGTGTGCCGAGGTCGTCGATGTCGATGACTACGCGGGCGAGGCTCAGGTCGCGGTCCGGGGTGACGAGGCCGTTCCATGACCCTTGCTGCAGCAGGCGGTCGCGCCGGTAAACGTAGAAGCCTTGGGTCTCGATCGGAGGCCGCCCGTCCAGCCGGTAGCCCCGCGCGCCAGTACCACGCTTGTGCCACATGGAGCCGTGCACGGCACTGTGCAGTCCAGGAAAATCGAATTCCAACTTCCAAGGAAACCCCTGTTGCGCATTACGATTTTCAGGGAATGGATCGAGCGCAGGCACGGTGGCAGGCAGACCGTCCCAGTTCCCCTCCCGTTGCACCAGCTGTACCGTCAGGTCGCCGCGGGCGAGAATCCGGTGGAATACCGTTCCCAGGTGGATGCGCAACGCGTCAGTGGTGTTGCTCAACCAGGCGTTCTGTTCTCGAGGATCTGCAGTACTTAGGAACGTCCGGACATCTCGCCACTCGACCACCGTGCCGGTCCGGTACCCTGCGGGGAGCCCGAGGCTTTCCAAATAGTCGCGGGCATCGTCCGTGTCGAAGGACTCCACTACCGGTGTGGTTGCCAGCGTCTCGCGGCGCAGGCGTCGCCCGGTGGGGAGGTGGTGGGATGCTTGGGACCAGACCAAGAGTGTCTCGGCTTGGCTGAGGGATGCGGCCTTGAGGCCGATCCCGAAGTGCCCCAAGTCCGCCGGGTCGTAGTTGCGCTGCCGGGCGTACGTCATGGCATGGTCGATCTCCACGGAGTCCATGCCCCGCCCGTCGTCGATCACCTGCAAACCGACGGCATGGCCGTCCTCTAACAGGAATCTGATGACGACGGTCGTGGCGCCGGCGTCGACGCTGTTGTCGACCAGATCCGCTATGGCCGTCTCGAGCGTGTGATGTCGCCCCACGGCGGAGACTACGGCGGGATCTGGGGGAACCTCACGAGAGCTGACGGGCTGGGGCTCCGAGGGCATCAGAGGTCCCGAAACTCACTCTGATCAAGGGCCAGCACGGTGCTGTTCTCCTTGACAGCGCGCACAGCGTGCTCCGGGAATCCCGCGGCTTTCTCCGCGAACACGTCGATACTCACCTCCAGGACGTCGGGGCCCGCGGACTGAAGGTTCTGCAGGATCTCGTCCACAAACGTCGTAATCTGACCTCGCAGGTTCTGCTGAGGGTTCAGCTCCAGACGGGCCTTGTATCGGGCGTTGGCAATCCTCCGTTGCGTCGGAGCCACAAACGTTTGGTCGCTCCCACCCCCTGCGCCGTCGTCGGATCCGGGTCCTCCCGTGGCCGTCGATGTCCCCGGAATGCCGATGCCCGGACCGGTGGCTGTCGTGGTGTCTCCACCAGGGCTCTGCTCGGCTGCCTGGGCGCTTTCTTCGGCGCGTTGCTGTATGGCCAGGTCGGGTCGCACCAATAGCGTCGTGTCGACCAAATCCGGGGCGACCTTGTCGTCGAATGGGATGTAGAGGCCCTGGTAGAGCCCGGTCGTCTCGTCGTAGCCCTCTGCCAATGCAAAACCCTGCTGGGCCCAGCCGGCGTCGTACTGCACCTGGTCGACGGCACGTACCAGAACAGACTTGTCCCTCAGCCGCGCCAGATAGGGGTAGCGCGTCAGGTAAGCCCACAGATGGCCCAGCGGCACATGTCCCTTGTTCCACACATTGCGCAGGCCATGGTCCAGGTCGAGCCGGAGAGAGCGAGGGTCGGTCTCGATGCGCAACTGGTCGTCCTTCACCAACTTCGCACCAACGCGGTGCAGCAGGCGTTTTTCAGACCCTTCAGCCTTAACCCGACCCACATCCATCGGATCGAGCGGTTCAGGCTGTTCCGCATACAACGTCCAGATCCACGTGGCCAGAATCTGGTCGTCAACAGTACGGGAGGTCTCGGTAACCTTACGCTCGGCCAGCTCGGCATTCTGCTGTGTGAGGTCCAGTTCCTTCTTCCGCTGGTGGATGTCCTTCCAAGCCAGGTGCTGCCGCACCGTACCCTCCAGATTGCCCCAACCGTTGGAGTCCGCGGCCAAGCCCAACAGCATGTTTGTGTGAACCCGCTGACCAGTCCCCTTGTTCTTGAGCAGGGAACGCATTTCCTCCACCGCGGTCGACGCCGTGGAACGAGAATCGACTCGGAACCTCGGGTGCAGAACGATCAAACGGGCCTGATCGGTGTCGGGCACATCCGCACTGGAATCCGGAGCCACCACGACATCGGTGAACTGCTCAGATTTGACCCTAATGAGGTCCTTCAAACGGGAGACAACCTCGTCGTGCACCACCCTCTCGTCCAGATTGCGCGCCTGGTCCTGGACCATCCGGTTAACCGAGGGCTGGGTGTCGTACCAGTAGCGGTCACCTTGGGCGAAGAAATGCACGGACTGCTCAGCCAGTGCTCCCAGCGCGGAGTTCAAATTGCCCAGGGCATCACCAGGTAGCACCACGCCGAGGGCGATCCGCTTGCGGTCCGCACCTTTATCTACAGCCGCCAGCGTGGGGGTAGCCGCCAAGAACACCGCACGTGCCGTACGCAGGGTCAAGGAACGTCTGCCGAGCAGGAGGCGGTCCTCGTCGATGACGCGGGCCACAGAGGTCTCGCTGTCAATGTCGGCTTGGATGATGCTGTCCCACCGAGCGTCCAGATACTGAACCACCTCGCTGCGCGCACCGCCCTCATCCAAGGGCACGGCGCCGGGCATGATCAGCGGCGAGGGATCCTTGCGTTCGTAGAGGGCCTGCACCACGGCGCTCATTAACCGGAGCACGCCACGGGTGCGCTGAAAACGATCCAAAGCAGACCAGTCGTTGTACAGGCGGTCCAGCAACTCCGGATGGATGGGGTAGGCCGCCCGGATACGTTCCAGATAGGCGGGCTGTGTGGCTTCGCGCGGCACCTCGGACTTGTTCTCGACGTAGTAATTCACGATCCGTCGTGCGGCCACAGCGATCGTGTCCAAAGCTTGTGCATCGGGCTCCACGAACAGACGGCGCCGGACGATCTCGTAGGACTCGTCCTTCGATGCCGGTGCCCACTGGTGAGCCACACGACGCACCACGTTGTCCAGACGGACCAGGGCCGTCTGGCCGTGCTCGCCGCCGACCTCCAGATCGGAGCCAATGATTTCGTCGGAGCTGTTGCGAGCATCGCTGGCCGGCACGGAGATCAGCAGCAGGCACCCGGGGACGGCAGACACGGCCTGAGTGAGCGCCTGGGCGAACGTGAACTGAGTATCGAAAGAGCCGCCACAGAGCCTGTCCGTGCCGTGAAGCTGGCGGGCGTAGGCCACCCACTCGTCGATCAGAACGACCACTGGACCGAAGTCGCGGAACAGGTCGCGCAAGATGTTGCCGGGGTTGGTGCCTGTCCGGTCGGCCTCAGCGACATAGGCGTATGCCTTCGGGCCTCCGAGCTGCCAGGCGAGCTCGCCCCACAGGGTATGCACCTGGGTGCCGTCGGGCTTGATGGTGGGCTGGCCGGGTGGGATCTCATTGCCGACAATCGCCACGCGGCGCACATCGGTGCGCAGCTCCGCCTTTGAATCGGTCACGACGTCCTGCACGTCCTGCGGGAAGGCCGTCAGATCGGTACCGGAGAACAGGTGCCACACGGCCAGCATCGAGTGCGTCTTGCCGCCGCCGAAGGTGGTCTGAAGGTTGATGACAGGATCACCGGCATTGGTCCCTGCGACTCGCGCGACCGCCCGCGACAGCAAATCGCGCAACCCGGCGGTCAAGTAGGTGCGGCGGAAAAACTCCACCGAGTCGGAGTATTCGCGATCGGCGGGTGCGCCCTTGCTATCGACCGCCACCTGGTAGAGGTCCGCAGCAAACTGGGAGTTCGAGTACCGACCGGCGGCCACGTCGGGGTGAGGCTTCAGCACCTCCCACCAAGCTGGTAGCTCCTTATCTCCGGTAGCCAGGGCGACGGGTTTGGAGGCCTGCTTGCGAGCACGGGTCTCATAGGTGCCACGTTGCAGGTCTTGTCGGAGCACACGGACCTCATCGGCCTCAACAACTGCGCCCGCGGCACGGAGTAAACGCTCTCCGGAGTCCAGGGCGCGGTAGGCGTCGTCGTGGGAGAACGACGTGTTTTGGACCCAATCATTGCAGGCTTGCCGCAACTCACTGGCCATGTTCTGCTCGGTGCGACCCAGGTGCTCATTGAAGGCCCAGCCGATGGGATCCGGCAGACGCTCGGTCAACACACGGAGCACGATCTGGGGGTCGTCTGCCGAGTAGCGACCATCGGCCAAGCCGGATTTCTTGGCGTCGACGGCGCACACCAAGTCTGTCCAGGAAGTCTCTGAGCTGATTTGGGGATTAAGAGTCCGCTCGATCAGAGGAACCATTCCGCAAGCGACCAATTCCAGCATCCTGCCAACTCGTTGACTGTTGCTCTGCGCCATATCAGTCGTCCTCCACATCAATGGTCATCTGTTGCCCACGAGGATCTGAGGCATTTAGTTCTACTCTGCCGGCCTTGTCCACCAGCTCCGCCCACGCCGAACCCAGCACATTGAAAAGACCCGCCACCTCGCCGTCCTTCGTCTGACCGACCTCGTAGAGGCGATAGGCGAGCATCTGGATCGCGTCCGCCTCCAATCGTTGCGACGCCGCCGCCAGCAGCGGGGCTGTGCCGTCCAAACCGGTCTGCTCCAGAGAGCGAGCAATCTGTAGTGTGCCCTCCCAAAGATTGATTCGATCGTCGATGAGAGGGTTCCAGCGAGGGTCAAGCTCAGCGGGTTTGAGCAGACGCACCTCACTGCGTGGGTTAGCCACCACGCCTGCGGCGATCAAACCCTCGACCGAGGTGTTGAAGGCACGGGACATCGTGTCGGCGTCCCCGTATGGGCCGCTGCCCCAGCCGTACTGAGCAAACCAACGCAGGCAGAATCGGCTGTCAGCATCCAGCTCGCCGTCCTCTTCAGCCATGATTTGGCCAAGCGTGTCATTGATAAGCCTGAGCGCAGTGCGGACAGTCATCTTCTTGCCATCCGGCTCGCGGACCCCAGAGTAACGCGAGAAGATTGCCATTCCCGGGCCGATAGTCGCCTGGGCCAGATCCACCGGCGCGATCGCGCCTTGCTGCATCTCAACCAGAGCCTTGGGGAGTTCGCGCTTGAGGTCACTGAGAAATCCGCGGCGGGTTGTCGCCCGAGCGGTTTTTTCCCGCGGGCGCAGAGACAGCACGATGGACGAGGCCAAAGCGTTGGTGCCGACGCTGATCATGCGTCCGGATCGCTCCGAACGAATGGGCCATGTGGCGGTGATGACCCAGCCGGATTTGATCATGCCCTCGAGCATGGTGGCCCATCCAGTAGAGGCCGTCCCCTCTTGAGTGAGCTCCTGTTGCTTGAACGCGTAGTACACCGTCACCGGGTAGCCGGCACCGCCCCCGTCGCGCACCTGGCGGAAGACCTGTTCGAATCCCGTCTCAAAAAACTTCTCAGCGCCTTCACGGCCGCTGTGACGATACGGGTTGGCAACGAGCTCCTCAGCTTTGGGCACCAGCATGGTGGAGAAAAGTTCAGGGTGAATGGTCCGCAGCATGCGTCGTAGCCAGACGTAGAAGAAGTCCGAGAGGTCCGAATAGCCAATGTTGTCGTAGTACGGCGGATCGGTGGACACAAGCACGTTCGAGTAGTCACGTGAAGCTGCATCGGCCGTCAAAGCATGAGCAGGAAGTCCCGCAGGCGTGTGCTTGATGGCGTCTGTCACCGCACTAAGCATTTTCGCCCATGATCCCGAGGACGTTGCAAATGGATTGCCCTCCGCATGGTCCCAAGCCATAGGGATTGCTTGGCGGGCAAAAAGGTTCCGGAGGATTTCCATCTGCGGGTTGCTGGCCCACGTGGTGATTGAACTTTGGTAGTCAGTGATCCGACTGACAACCATGGCCAAGTAAGTGCAAACAGCGTCAGCGTATGCCACAGCATGAGAGCCGCCAGCAGAGAGGGGATCTCCCTCGGCGAGGCCAGCGGCGCGAGCATCGACGAGGACGCGGTTACGCGCTTCGTCCACCAGATCACTGAATGTCATGAGCATGGTCAGCTGTCGTGGGGTGAACAAATCAACCCAATCCTCCATGCCATAGGCTTGAACGCGGAAACTCAAGGCTTTCTTTGGCAACGCTCCGATTGGGAGATTATTGGGGAGAGGCACTTTTGCCGCCTGGACATGATCTTCGGTCGGCGCCCGGTAGATGCGTCGACCGGACCCTTCGGCCACGATAGCCATAAGTCGAGAACCCATCCGCTGGGCCATGGCCTCGGCTCGGACATATTTGAGATTCACTGGAGTCCCGCACGCTACGCACGTAGCTCCTGTGCGGCCGACTGTGCCGTCGTCTTCCATGGTTGGCACCTCGGCTCGATTGTGGCTGACTGTAAAGTCGACTCGCCGCCCGGCCGGCACGGAAGTATCGTCCCTGACTTGGGGGACAATAAACGCTTCCTTGCCCTTCTTCTTACCCAACCACCAAGAGCGCACCAGCGGCATCTCAATGCCGCAGGCAGGGTTCGGGCACATGACTGTCCGGGCCCAGATCCAGGCGATCACGTCCGCATGGGTGCCGTCGTCGAGGGTGGCCTTCGGGTACAGGTGCCGGATGCGTCGTTCAGCCTCGTCGCGAATCCACTGCCCGTACTGGCGAACGTCCTCGGCCAGTCCTTCTGCGCCCTTCCACGCCACGGTCTGTGCGTCCTCGGCCTCTGGGAAGACCGGCGGCTGATCGCGGAACTTCGGGGGGATCTCGATTAGCGCCTTGTTGATGAGCACGGCCACAGGGTTCAGGTCGCTGGCGTGCGCCTCCAGCCCCAGGCGCTGCGCCTCTAACGGAATGGTGCCTCCGCCGGCAAACGGGTCCAGCACTGGAGGCGGGTTGCCACCGGTCGACTTCAGGATCTCCTCCCGGGCCCGGCCCATCACCTGCGGGTCATTGCTGTTCTTCCAAACGACCAGGTCACGAATGATGTTGTGTAGGCGCTCACGTTCGACTCGCTGCTCCTCCACGGTGGGGAAGCGATCCGGATGCGCTGAGGGATCGTCGACAAGCTGAGCGAAGAGCACCGCGCGGGCTGCCGCCAGTGGTCG
This sequence comes from Kocuria sp. LHG3120, assembly GCF_049897445.1. Taxonomy (NCBI): domain Bacteria; kingdom Bacillati; phylum Actinomycetota; class Actinomycetes; order Micrococcales; family Micrococcaceae; genus Kocuria; species Kocuria sp. LHG3120. Next base: position 53,843 of record NZ_JAFCWG010000010.1, read on the forward strand.
ACGTGCCCACCACAGGTGAAGCGTGGATGGATGGCCATGTCGGATGGACTTCTCACGCGATGCCGCCTTGTTAATGTCCTCCAGAGGAAGGGAAACTTCGATGAGCTTGCGCTTGTGCGAACCCGACGCATCGCGGGTCAGCATCGGTCCGCCCGTACCTGCAGGGTCGAGATCAAGATCCAGGTCTGGTACAGGGCCATGCGTCATTCGCTTACTCCGTCGTTGGTCAGGCTGAGGGGCCGTCGTTGCGTACCGCGGGCGGCCGGGCCACACGGGTAATAACATTTCATCATCCCATGCGGTTCACCAGGGGCGGTCTTTCATCACCCCGCTGCCCATAGGTCGGGGCAGTTCTGATATTCGGTACGGAAGACGTAGAGTCGCGCCTCTCCGTCACCTTCTGACTTCCAACAGTCGTCGGCGCTGGGCCAGTAGCGCACCAGATCGTTCACGACCTTTCGGTTTAGTGGGCTTTCACAGATGAGTGTGGGTGAGCGGTAGCGCCGGGTGCGTGTCACGAAGGTTGGGCAGGGGTCGAGGCCTCCAGGATGGGGGTGCTGAATCCGACCGTCCTCGAAGGCCTCGACGTGTCTCATGTTAGTTGCGCGCCGGCGTGCGCGCTCTTTGACCTGCCCGATGTCCATGTGCTCACGATCGAGCGTCACCGGTCCTCGTTCACCGTGGTGGTGGAGACCGTGCCGTTGGTGGTGGGCTGCCCTTCCTGCGGGGTGCTCGCAGTCGGTCATGGCCGGGTGCCGGTGCTGTCGCACGATCTGCCCTGCGCAGGGGTGCCCGTGCGCGTGGTGTGGCGCAAGCGCCGCTACCGCTGTCACGAGAATGTCTGCGAGGTGAGGACCTTCAGTGAGGTCCACGAGTTAGCTGCCCCGCGGGCCAAGCTCACCACCCGCGCGATCGCCTGGTCCGTGGCGCAGCTGCGCTCCCACGACATCGCCGTCTCGGCTGTGGCCGAGATGCTCGGGGTCGCCTGGAACACCGTGTGGAACGCTATCGCCCCTGTCATCAGGGGCCAGGTGGCCGCCGAGGACCGGCTGGCCGGGGTGAACGCACTGGGGGTCGACGAGCACGTCTGGCGCCATGTGGGCCCGCCGGGGACCGGGCTGGTCACTTCGGATCGTGGACCACTCCCGCGACGAGCACGGCCGGCCCCGGGCGAGGTTGCTGGATCTGGCGCCCGGCCGCACGGGGGCGGCCTACGGTGACTGGTTGGCCGAGCAGGGACCGGGCTGGTCGCCGAGATCCTCGACTCGTTCCCGTCCTGCCGGATCCCGGAGATCGCCCGCCTCGGCCGGACGTTGCGCCGGTGGCGAGCGGCGATCCTGGCCTACTTCGACACGGACGGCGCCTCAAACGGCCCCACCGAGGCCGTGAACGGGGTGATCGAGACCATGCGTCGGGTCGCACGGAGATTCCACAACTTCGAGAATTACCGGCTACGCGCGCTCCTCGCCGCCGGCGGTCACAGCCCCTGGAGAAAGACCCTCACCCACATTCAACTGTGAATGCCCACTAATCTCTTGCACGACTCACACTGGGTTCTTATCCGCTATCGTTGCACCACGGGTCTTTTGAACTACTGTCAGCACCTACTACGCTTAATTTTTGATGCGCTTCGTCTTATTGACATTGGGAGTATGTGCCCAATTGGACATAAAAGCAACACTTATTCACACAATAGTGTTGTCAAATGAGTTACTCATTGCCCGTGTTTCGATTACGAAACGCGTTCTTCAGCGCTTCTATTGGGTCATAATCCGGATGTCGATCGGTAAGTTGTCCATTGAAGGATCGCCCAGTATCGGCAGCGCCTACTAGAGGATCGGGTTCGTTGGTTTTCGCGTCCCTCTTGATCGGGACCCACTGTTGCTTTCTGGCGTTCCACTGCTCAGCATCGAACGACTTGAAAGGTTCAGTCGGCGACGGCAGCTTCATACGGTACCCGTCTGTGGTGAAGCCCTTTTTGAACATCCGCGGCGTTTCCCACACCACACCGCAGTACACGTTTTCCCACTCCTCTTTGGCACCGCGCTTCAACTCGAACTCGATGCCAGAGTGGTCAGGACCCCAGACCTGTACCTGCGGCGTCAAGACCTTGAATGCGCCCTTACCCCACACAGCTCCCTGCGCGCCGTAGCGAACGCCCGGACCCCGAGACAAGATGACCGACACGTAGTACGGCCGAGGGCTCACCTTGGTCAGCGGCCTGGTTGGATTTTCCTCATTAGGCAAGACCTCCCTGATCTCCTCATGCCGCTCCGCATGTAGGAAGTCCAAGCCGGCGGTAGAAGTCGACTGACGCTGCAACGCGAAGGCTCGCCAGGTGTAGGTGCCACTGATGAGGGCGACGACCAACGCTGTGGCAGCGACCAGTAGGTTGGCGATGTCAGTGACACCGGGGGGATCAGTCATGGTGCCAGGCTAGCTGGATAGGGTTGCAGGCATGGGGATGTGGAAGCGTAGAAAGCGGGCACTGCCGTGGAAAGAGCCACTAGATGTCAAGGTCATCAACTGGTTCCTCAACCGGTCGTTCTGGAAAAGTGTCGCTGTCAACGTGGTTTCCGCCGCCATTATCGCTATGGGGGCGACATTCGTACTTTCCATAGCCATTTATAAGAAGGTTGACTACAAAGTTCAGCAGGACCGTATCACTAGCGATTACTGGTGGCTCTTTCTGTTCGTCGCTATGACGATAGTCTTTGCCATGCTCGCTAGGCGCCGCTCCAGAAAGGATAGGGACAAAGGCGCTGTAGCCCTAACCGTATCTATTTTGACGGCCCCGGTCGCCGTATATTATCTACTCAGCATTTGGTCGATGCAGATAACTAACCTTGTAAACACCATTGAAATCACGGAGTTCAGCGATGGCACTCACATTTCCCATGTGTTCACCTACTTAAGCTACGACGAGTTTGGCAACCCCCGCTACATGGACGATGTGCCGTACTCGGCCAGGTAAGGTGGCATCTATCTCCGACGAGAGGTACCCATGACTCTCGACGCCTTGCTGAAGCTGCTTCCCAACACACCCTGGGTCACGCTACTGCTATTCATTGTAATTCTCTACTTGGTGATCGAGCGGGTCTTCAACTTCACCACAAGCATCTCTGACCGGCGCAGCGACCAGCAACTTTTAAACCAGGCGGAAAAGGCGGCCTCAATTTTGGAGAAACTGCCTGCCAATGATGAAGCGCGATTCGAACTGCTTGCCTATATCGCAGCGGGGCCTTACTACGAGAATTCCCCGTTGGGAGGGGGCGGGAATAATTTGCTGCCCGGAGCGCATGGAGCGATCCCCGGCTGCGGGGGACAATGCAGGGGAGGGTGCAGACGTGAACTTAGCCTACTGGAAATGGTCTCACCAATTTTCGCGTCTCAATTACTTCAGTCCACCCCCTTGGTTGCCATGCCCACACCGAATAACTAGTCGTCACCCATAGGAAGTCTCCGTGTTGGGTCGACCGCCAGCGCGTTGGGGGTGCGCCACAGCTGGTCCTCGGTGTCGAGGGGGTCGTAACCCAACTCACGGAGAAGAGTGGTATTCATCAGCATGATCATTAAATGAAATAATTCATGCAACTCTTCCTCGGCCGACGCTTCCAAAGCGCCAGCATGAGTTAACTCATTTCTGGCCCGGACAACTTTGGGTATCACGTCGTCAAATCGCAGTCGGTTGCGCAGCCGCGGTCCTGCGTTCTCAACTAGATCCTCCAGGCGTTCCCGCAAGGTTGGTGCATCGGCGTGGGACAATCTATTTCTTACGAATTCCCCGTAAGGTTCGCCCTCGACTGCCAACTTTATTTTTTGTTTGATGCGCTTAAAATCTTCTCTAGGGATATGAGGGGCAGGATTCAAAATGCCGTGCACCACTTCAAGTGAGCGGACAGCCCGATAAAAGCTTTCTTCGATAGTCATCTGCGCCCACATGTTTATTGACAAAAAGTCGAATAAAGCTGGCTTTAGATGATCGTATGACTCGAACCACTTCGACAGCAGTCGTGCAAGCTCTGCATCGTCCTGTGGGGCTCGACAAACCAACTGAGCTTCATGGGGCGCTTTCTGCGAGCCTGGGCGTGCCATCCAGGATGTGGAGCACCATTCGAACCATCCACCCCAGAGGGGCCCTCCGTGGCTATCCTGCGCCATTGTGTGTGAAGTTGGATCCTCCTCCATGCTTTGGTTCATTACGACACCCTCAGCGGAATCACCTGCCCCCACACAAAAGGTGAAAAATTGAAGTAGAGGAATTACGATCTTGGTCCATGCATCATCAATTTTAATATCCTCATCAAACTTGACATGAAATTCGGGAACGAATCGAATGTCTGAGCTGAACTGTGAACCCGATTCCATGATATGCCAGTTGAAGTCAATAGTTCCACCTGATATCTGTGCTGTAACTGGTGATTTGAGTTCGATCTGCCCGCCAGCCACACCTTCCTCATAAAGGCGCGTGTATATAGGTCGATGCCATGTCGTCCATGCGCGTAGCATGGGGGAACGAAAGCGCAGTTGCCGGATAGTAGTACGACCTCCTTGCGGCAATTGGGCGCCGACTATTAGCGCCCATCCACCCCACTCTTCGGCGGCGACTATCGGTGCAGCCCTGCTCTGATCTTCAAACCATGGTGCTATTTGTCCTTCGTAGTGACCGCGATCAATGGTAAGAAAAGTCCCATCGAATGCGCGTCCAAGTACCTGCTTGGGTCCGAACTGGGTCTGATCATGACCTAAAAGGGATCCACTGAGGTCAAGCAAAATTCCATTTTCCTGAGAAAAAGTCAGGCTTCCCGGAATAGGGTCCGGCTGATCTCTGGTGTGCCAGTGACCCCTGAAGGTCCTATCCATCTCAGGGTTTTCACTACTACGGATGCGAATGGCCATGCACGCATGGTGGCATCTGCAATCCTGCAGGGAACGTCGCCACGCGGGCCGGCATGCATTGATCGTCGAGACCCCTCGGCGATCGGGGCGACTGTGCCGCGCTACGAGCTTTGACCTCACCTGTGCGATCTAGTTCAAAGACGCAGCGAAGTATCGACGGGCTCAGTTTTCCCATGACAATTCGGCCCGTAACCCAAGGGTTGCTCGACGACTTGGCTGCAAGACGCGAGCCGGTACGAAGAAATGCTTGCTCTGACGCCGGCGTAGGGGCTTGACCTCATGGTGATGTCAGGGAATCTTGACAGTGTCAGGGTTTCATGACACTCCGGAGGCGGACGTGATCGAGCACGATGGAAAGCAAGGTGTGACGGCGCCGCACGCGGCGTGGGAGCTCGGGGCGGCCCTGGCTGTCCATTCCGTGCCGGTCGACGACCGTGACGGTGTGGCTGTAGCCCAGTTCCTGCGTATGGCTGCTGATGCGTGGGCGGCCGCGAAGACCGAGGAAGCCACCGACCGTGCTTTGGAGCGGGTGAGGTTCCTGCGCCTGCTTGAGCGCGGGGCCGGCGTGGCGCTCCACGATGCTGTGGATGATGCCCGGGGGAGCGGAGCATCCTGGGCCGGGGTTGGCTGGGCGCTGAACACCTCCCGGCAGAGCGCCTATGAACGGTTCACCGACTGACACTGCATCTAGTGGGGATCGTCGGTGGGTGAGACTAAGTCTTAGGAGCTTTCGGCGCGTTGCCTCGTCTCGCAGGTCATGGGATGCGGGACGTGCTGGTTGCGAGACAACGGTGTGACCGGTGCTGCTGGGGGCCGGCTGTGGATGAGGGAGGCTTCGTCATCGTGCACGGACTGCCCTGGCCGTCGCTGTTCGTGCAACTAAACGTCTCCAAGGGCATGGCAGGGATTCCACACTCGTCCTTCCTGGCCCTGTCGGCCACCGCCGCCACCCTGGGACTATTCCCGGTGGCCGGGGTGGCCCTGCTGTTGTGCGCCGACCGTCTCATGGACTCAATGCGGGTGGTGGTGCACCTGTTGGACAACTGTGTGGCCCCCTTCGTCGTCGCCCGATGGGAGGGCCAGCTCGACCACGCCCAGATGCGCGCAGTCTTCGCCGGCCAAGCGGAACAGCAACCCGCGCCCGCAGTCACGACTGTGGTCGCGGCTTTCGCCACGGCGTAGCCACCGCACAAGGCAGCCAACTCCTTCTCCGGACCATGGGCTACAGAAGGTGTCAGTAGTGGGAGCCAGCTTGAGAGTAGATCTAGAGGCCTAAGCGACCAACATCACTGAGTGCTGGTGGAATCGATAATTACTGCATCGACAACCCAGGTGGCCTGCGCCGGTTTTCTATAAAAGCAAATTTCAACCAACAGTTAATTTCCAAGCTGCGTGAGAGTGGCTTCGCATAAGTGACGAACGGGATTTAAGAGTCGATTCGGTAATTCACTATCCCCAATAGCCTCTTTTTCTTGTCGGATCACATGATCAAGGGCTTCAGGGATAATTTCTGCTAGGGACTTAACCCTTTCCAGTAACCAGTCTTCATTGACACGCGCCTCTTGGGCGAAGCGCAACCAGTGCCTTCGAGAAATTCTTCCAAATCGACGTTGTCCTCCGATTGCCATGGCTGCCCCTCTTAAGCCATCATCGTCGTTATATTTATATTCGTCGTGACTCTCACGTCTGTAAGGCAATCCAGAGGCCACATCATAAAAAGGAGCTAGGGCGGTGATTCCAGGAGCCAGAATTACGGAGTAATTTTTTGCGTGGGCATCAGGGGCACCAAGCAGATAATTGCCAATTAGTCCATCGATGAAACGATTAACTTCTTCTTCTGCGGCTTCCGCCTCACGTAAAACCTTAATGATAGTTAGGGCGTTGGGGCCTTTGTTTGATTCATATTTTCGATGTGGAAGAGTGGAAGTGGCTTGGCAAAAGTCTTCTTGATGGATTCTCCGCACTATTCCAGACTCGTCGCGATGGCGATCATATCGCTCAATCACGATAGCCGGGGATCCATCAAATTCAACGTATTGGGTGCGAGCGGTCGATAACCCGGCGATATCTAGCGTGTGCAGACAAAGATGCTCATTGAGTGCTTGGTCCTGAAAATCGTGAATGCCGGGCTTGATGATGTGGGTGGTAGGTTCGGCTCCAGATGCCTCGTACCACCTGCCCTTTTCCATACGTAAAGCAAATTTCGATTGTGCTCCCGCCAGTGACCATCGTTCGCGAGTCACAACCCAGGAGCCTTGCGGCTGGGCCCCCAAAGCTCGTAGCCGCCGACCGATTTCTACCTCGGTGTATGGCGTCAGGGCACCCTCGCCAGACAACGCATTGTCCAACTCGTCAGGGTGGACGAACTGCACGGCACCGGCACACTCGAGACCGATGTGCTCGAGTAAGGCAAAGGGATTAGTTGGGGATATTTCGAATTGCCGGCCCATGGCCTCACGCACTCCCGCCCCCTCTGGCAGTAGGCCTTCAATAAAAGGATTTGTCTTGCGCGGAGGGTAAGCATCTAGCCGGTATGGTAAAGCCAAGGAGAGTTCTCCTGCAATCGGTACGCCTTCTAGATACTGAAACGTCCGGGCGCCCCCTTTGCTTTGTTGTAGTACACCAATCAATTGTTGGTGAAGCAAAACAAGCAGTTCTTTCATTGATTTCCCTCCTTTTCGGTATGATCTTCATCGTCATGCCTAATATTTTCGAGTGCTTGGCGGGTTGCCGTTGCAGGGTCGAGGGCGGACCGCATGTCTTTCAGTGCTTGACGGGTTAATGCTGTGGGATCGAAGGCTGGCCGTATGTTCTCCAGTGCTTGGCGGGTTGCCGTTGCAGGGTCGAGGGCGGACCGCATGTCTTTCAGTGCTTGACGGGTTAATGCTGTGGGATCGAAGGCTGGCCGTATATTTTCCAGTGCTTGGCGCGTCATCTCACTAAGAGGTTGGGTGGCGTTGTTGGATGTGCGGGGCAACTCTTCAGAGAGGGGTTGCAGGAGAATTGACATTTTCAGCACTCGTAGAACGTCCAGTATTTTTCCTAGTTCCGCACGAGGGCGCGAGCCTTGTTCAATACCAATCAACCACTCACGGGACACTTCCGCCTGTTTGGCGAGCTCCGCTTGAGTGAGGCCAGCTGCTCGGCGTGCGTCGTGGATGGCAGCTCCCAGTTGACGAGCGGAGGCGATAGATCTTTCCGTCATGATGTGAACGTACCATCACACACGGTCTATGTTAATGAACGTCAACTTTTGAAGAGGAGCTTGGGCGTACACATAGGGTGTGAAGGCTCCACGCTCCTGCAGCCAAAAGGGCTCCTCAACTTCTTCCAAGATCGCACAAGGTTGGGTTCGCACTCAGGGGGTAAGGGTGGCTAGGTGCGATGGGATGAGACAGATGTGGCCATGCTGCGATGTGAACAAGCATTTACACGTGTATATGTGGATGCTTGTTCACACCCTAGGTGTGAAGGTTCGTAGACATCTGCAAAGGTGTACTCCGTGTCTCCTAAGCCATGGGTTATGAGGCGTTTTGGTTGCAAGACAGATCGGTGGTCCGCGCTGCGGGGTCGGCGGGACCTTGTTGGGCCTCGACAGGCTGGGGGAGTAGGCATGTCCCGGTGTTGGGGCACATGGTGGGGGAGCTTATTGCGTACTCAAGGGGGCGCCGTGGAGGTGTGACGGAAGCGCCCCCGCCTTCTTTCTGGCGGGGGCGCTTCGCTGCGCCATGGGCGCATGGCTGACCGCGGTCGGACTGGATGTCGAGCGTGTCCCCCCGGAGACGCTTCGCGACCTGTCGTCGAGCCCCCCGGCTCGACGGGTCTAGCCGTTTACCAGCCAACTCTTGAGTAAGTTGGGATGGTAGTCGGCGTCTCACATGTTGGACAGTGCGGAAGCGCCGCTACCTCGCAGGGATGGAGGTGCGTCCGTCCGAGGCATCGGGGGTCGCCTGCTGGTCCACCTGGAGGATCACTCCGTGCCTGCCGTGACGAAACGCCCCGCCCGGGAGAGGGCAGGGCGTTTCGCTGTGCTGGTGAGTGGTCCAGCGTAGACGGGCAATTCATCAGTCGTTCAACGGCGGCCCCGGCGATAGAGGGCGACGCCGGCAACGCCCATAGCGACGCTGTCCCCTGGCAGTTATGGGCACTGCGCTGCTTCCCATTCGTGGTTGCTGATGCCTGGACTCGGCATTCGACAGCGCAGCGGGTGCTGATGTCCTGTATGCGTTTATATCCCAGGATGCGAGACATCACCTTGGGATTGAGGTGGCCGTCCCACTTCCTTGGTACTGGGACTCTCGGCCTTGGGATCCACGTTCGGGGACTATGGATATCGATTCGAGTACCAGAAGTTAGGTTCATAAAATAGTCCCGTCTAGGCCGTACGGAATCGACTTCCGGTACGCTGAGCCCATGGAATTGGGCTATGCGCGGGTTTCGACGGCGAAACAGGACCTCGATCGGCAGATCGATGCCCTGCGGCAGGTCGGCATCGCGGCGGAGCGGATCTATGTGGACAAGAAGTCCGGGGCCACCACGGAGCGTCCCGGGCTGACCGCGGCCCTGGCCTACGCCCGGGACGGGGATGTGATCGTGGTGCACACCTTGGACCGGCTGGGGCGCACGGTGCGTGACACCTTGAACCTGATCCACGATCTGGCCGAGCGGGGGGTGGGGGTGCGGAACCTGGCGGATCCGATCAAGGTGGACTCCACGAACCCGAACGATCCGATGGCGCAGCTAGCGGTCGTGTTGCTGGCTTTGTTCGGGCAGATGGAACGCACCTACACCCTCGAGCGGGCCGCCCACGCGAGGGCGGTGGCCACCGCGAAGGGTCGGCGGATCGGGCGGCCTTCGGTGGTGGATGCGGACAAGCTGGCCTATGCGGTGCATCTGCGCGAGTCCGGGCACACGATGGCGCAGATCGTGGCGAAAACCGGGATCACCCGCACCACCCTCTACCGCCAACTCCCACCCCGGCCGGCCGAGCCGGTGACAGTAGAGCCGATCACGGCCGCCGAAGCCGAGCAGGGCCCGGCGGACTGATCCGGTCGCGGCATCGGCGGGTAGTCGGCGGTCAGTGGCCGGTGTGGAGGTTGCGTTCCAGCCACAGGGTCAGCCATAGCTTCAGGCGGGTCTCGTTCCAGTCCGGGGCGTCGATCACCAGGGCGTCGGCCCCGTAGCGGTAGATCGAGGCGACCCCGTCACGGTCGGCGAGCTCGGTGATCAGCCGCTCCACCAACCCGGGGTGTGCCTGGGGGAGGTCGGCGCGCAGGCCGACGTCGAAGCAGTCCACCTCGGCCACCACCGTGAGCAGCGGCTCCTCCGTGATTGCGGCCACCGGGCCTTGTCCGCGCAGGGCGGTGATCGTGCGCCGGGTGTACTCGGCCATCTCGGTGCCGCTCATCGGGTCGCGGCCGTGGGCGGACTGGTAGGCGCTGTAGAGCGGCATGGCCGGCAGGAAGATCTGGTGGTGGTCGGCGACCAGCACGGGGTAACCGGTCATGGGGTAGTGCTCCAGACGGTGCTCCCCGACCTCCCACCGCGCCTGGGGCACCGCGGTGGTGAGGACGACGGCCAGGTAGGAGGTGAACCCGTCCACCAGGGCCAGTGTGGCGGCCGGGGGGTGCGGGTCCACGAGCATTCCGTGCCGGGCCCAGCTGGGCCAGGCCGGGCGGGTCGGGTCCTCCTCCAGGGGGTACGGGGCCACCCCGTGGGCGGCGACCCGGGTGGAGATCCACTCCCACACCGGGGCCACGGAGGCCGGGGAGCCGTCGAGCAGGCGGCGGGGGGCCGCGTGGGCGGTGAGGATGGTCCGCAGGCGGGTCAGGGACGGGCTGCGTTCGGCGAGGAACTCCTCCAGGGCCTCAGTAGCCTGGGCGGCGGTCATCTCCTCGTACAGCGGCCCGATCACGGCAGTGCCACCCCGGGGTCCTCCCGATCAGCAGCTGCGATATCGAGGTGGCCACGGCGGCGGGAATCGTCCGGGCCCAGTGGCCGGGTGACCCGGGACAGGGGCAGGTTCACCGGCCCACGTCCTGGAGGTCATCGAGCAGCCACTCCGACAGCTGCCCGGCCGGGACCACGGTCGTAGCCGCACGCAGCTGCCGGGCCTCTTCCGGCGACAGGGGCGCCTCGGTGGTGTCGGCGGCCTCGGTGCCGTGCACGAGGCCGGCGGTGGCGTAACCGGCGGCCAGGGCGGCCCGCCAGGTGGGGTGGCGGTCGTAGCAGGGGTGGTGCGGGTCGGGGCTGCTCGCCTCCAGCCACCGCGCCGAGGTGGGGTGGCTGCCGGTGAGGGGCATGGTGCGCTGGTGCAACGGCCAGGTGACATCGGCCCAGCGCCCGGCGGGGGTGGCCACCATGGGGTAGTAGGTGGCGATCCAGTGGGTGGGGGAGTGCGGGTACAGCTCAACGGCGAGTGTCCCGGGAACAGCAGTGTCCATGCCGGCTTTCTGATTGCTGGTGAAGAATCACGTCGCGAAAGCGGCCAGGGGGTGAACCCCACTGCGGACGAAGACGAAACCCAAGGGCAATGATCCACGGTAGACGCACCACGGACACCGAGGAAAGCACACTGATCATTGTGACGTGGGGGAACTCCCGAACCACGCGGGGTGCGAGGCATCACCCCGCTGTTCATCCACCGGGCTCCGGGGTGCTGCTGTCTCGGCGGCAGGTGAACAGCCGATGACAGGTTTGACAGCCTGCTTCTCTGATCCGGTGGAAGTCTCTAGCCTGGAAGCGGACAGCGTCGTCGAGAACTCCCACCGGCACCGGGGCTCATTGGAGCCCCTGGTGCACTCGACCACCTGAAGGACCGCTGCCATGAGTGTCTGTGATCTACCCCCCGTCCTCCCGGGCACCGGGCCCGCGCCGGTCTCACCGGGCATCGGCATCGGCCTGGTCTTCGAACCGATGCCCTGGGTCGATGTTTCCCAGCTCTGCCGTTACCGGATGCGCGTGGATCGGCCGGGGCTGAATCTGCGTGCCGGGGAGACGGTGCTGTGCGCCCCCTACGCACCCGCCCAGCTGGGCATGGTCGTGCTGGTGCATTGCGAGACCGACGGGCACGCCCCCGGCGCTCTCATCTCGACCGGCGATCTGGACTATCTCGAACCCGCCCCCGAACCGGTGGTCCTGGGCGGATGGGACAAACCCGGCACCCGCTGCTGACGCCCGGCCCGGATGACCCCGGCGATGAACGCAGCGCAGTCGCCATGCGCGGTGTGAGCCTGACCCACCCAACGCTCCGCGGGCCGGCCGACTGCCTCCTACCCAAGGTCCTTTCCGCCCAGCGCCACCCGCGACGCCGATGAGCGATGTGCCGAGTAGACGCTGGGCTGACAACCACGGAAACAGACTGAGTGAGGTGACATAGAGCCGATCTCCAAGCCAAGGGATGCGAGACGTCTCGTCGGAAAAATTTGCACCCGCATGATTCCGCGGATCGGCCTGTCTCGCATCCTTGTGCTTTATCCATGCCCCTAGAATCGGATACTCAACGTGAGTTGCGAGACAGATGGGATGGACATGGGGAAGCTGATCGGGTATGCGCGCGTCTCGACGCGCCAGCAGGACGCAGACCGCCAAGTGTCTGACCTGTTGCAGGCTGGCGTGCGGCGCGATGACATCTATGTCGACAGTGGAGTGTCTGGATCTCGTGCGTCGCGCCCGCAGTTCGACCGGGCGGTCGCTGCGCTCGAGGAGGGTGACACGCTTGTCATCACGACGCTGGACCGTCTGGGGCGGTCGACGCAGAACATGCTGACCTTCGCCGAGGCGTTGCGGGGCCGAGGTGCCGGGCTGCGGGTACTCAACCTCGGCGGGGGAGACGTGGACACCGCGACCCCGATGGGCTCGATGGTCTTTACCGTCATGGCGGCCCTGGCGCAGATGGAGCTGGAGATCAAGCGGGAACGGATCACCGACTCGGTCGCCAAACGCCGGGCCGCCGGCAAGGACCTCGGTGGGCGGCGCCAGACCTTCACCGACTCCCAGATCCGCAACGCCCTGCGGCTGATCGAGTCCGGGGAGCCGGCCACCCAGGTCGCCCGCGACCTCGGCATGTCCCGAGCGACGCTGTATCGGCGGATTCGGGAGCTGCCCGCCACGGTGGTGTGATGCTTTAGCTGGTGCGCTTGGCCAGCTCTCGCTGGATCGTGCGGTACACCGTGGAGCGGGCCACCCCGAACAACTCCGCCAGCTCCGCCTGGGTGTGCTCACCCTTCTCGTGCAGGGACATCAGGTGCCGGCGCTGCAGCACGGAGAGCTTCGGCTGCCGCCCGCGCAGCCGGCCCTTGGCCCGAGCAATGGCCATGCCCTCGCGGGTGCGCATCCGGATCAAGTCGGATTCGAACTCCGCCACCATGCTCAGCACATTGAACAGCAACCGCCCCACCGGATCGGTGGGGTCGTACTCGCTGCCACCGAGCGAGAGGGTCACTCCTCGGCCGGTGAGCTCATCGGCGATGTCGCGGGCATCGGGCAGGGAGCGGGCGAGGCGGTCCAGTTTGGTGACCACCAGCGTGTCCCCGGGCCAGCAGGCGGCCATCGCCTCGCGCAGTCCCGGGCGGGACCGGTGCGCCCCGGTCAGGCCGTGGTCGACGTAGATCCGTTCCTCGGCCACGCCCAGGCGTTGCAGGGCTTCACGCTGGACGGTGAGGTCCTGCTCGATGGTGGAGACCCGGGCGTAGCCGATCCTCTTCCCACTCACCCCTCAAGTGTTGCGCATGCCGTACCTGAGCGGGCACCCCCTTACGGGCGGGGCATACGGGCATCAACCCCACCCGGTTTCCTGCCTCCAAATCGTGATGTAGGCCCACAGCGGGAGGGGTCCCTCTTCCGTGCGTCACGAGGCGCCGAAACTAAGCCATGCTTCCCATGGTCGGGCGCTTTTTTGCAATGCCTGTCATCCCGGTTACCTGAGTGTCGGGCTCACGTGCCATCGAATGGTCGATATCGCTTTACGACTGCGTCGATGGGTTTTGGGGTTCGGGAAGAACAGCAGTGGGGCCATGCCCAGGCCGGTAATCCATGCCCCTAGGGGGAAAACTGTCGTTGGACCCCAGCAGCCCCACGTACCAAGCCGCCCCAGTCCTGAGTCCCCATACGGTGACTAGCCCATCCCAATGCAGCTTCCGTGCCAAGAGGATGAGTCCGGCCAGTATTAGGGCCGCACCAGCGATCAAGATCCAGTCGTGTGCGTTCGCCTGGGGAAACTGAATCAAGCCAAACACTAGAAGACCCGCAGCTGATACGCCGTAGACCCACCGGGTTGAAATCTGAAGTGACTTCAATCCGTCGGACTCCTTCAGGTTTGGCAGGAGTCAGAGGAGGAGGCCCTGATGGATCGAGTGAGCAATTACCCACCGAAGTTCCGCGATCAGGCCGGTGTGCTGGTGTTGAAAGGCAACATTGGGGTGCGCGACGTCGTCCGGGCACTGGTCAGCAGATATAAGACGCTGGGGGACTGGGTGACGAATGCCCGCCGGGGTCGTGCTGCCGGCCCAGCTGCCTTGAGCAGCGATGAGCGGCTCGAGCTGGCCCGGTTGCGGCGAAAGGTCACGGAGCTCTAGGTGGAGAAGGGGGTCCACTTAATAGCCGCGGCCGTTATCGTCTGAGGACAGTCGATCGGCTCCCTGGCGGAACCGTTGGAGATCATTGATGCTTCAGGAGACCGCTACGGGATCCGTCGGCTGTGACGGGTACTGGGCGTCTCGAAGACGGTCTACTCCGGACACCGAGGACGCGACGAAGGCGCCTCGCCAAGTGACTGGTCTGACGCGGGCGATGCCCAAACAGCCCGTTCAACCGGGGCCGAGCAGTGCCGCGTCTACGGTGCTCGCCGACTCACTGCGGAGCTACGCCACCGCGGGCACCGGTGGAATCGCAAGAAAGTGGCTCGGCTGATGCGCGTGGCAGGCGTCGAGGGCATCCATCCGCGCCACCGCAGCAAGTACGGCAGAATACATTGTTTCTAATAGATAAAAATTGAAGCTATCGCGGTAACTAATAATAGTATTGCTCCCAGAAGAAGGAGAGGTGAGTATTTCTTGAATATACCCAATACTTCGTCAGTGGTTGCACTCCTGTCAAAAGACTGCAAGTAATGTACTGTTGATTCCGTGGGGCCCCAACCTCGATTAAACGTAAGAAATGCCAATAAGTATACTAAAAATCCTCCGGACAGGACCCATGTAGACTCATTGTTGTCACCCTGCCATTCAGTTCCGGCGAAAACGAAGATCAAGGCTGCAATTGCAATTAGAAGAAATGTGCCAAACGTTAATAATGTAAAATGCTTTGCATTCATATAATTCTCGCATTCTGATTTTTAAGTTGTTAGATGTTGTGAATTCAGGTGCTATGCCGAAAGCAAGAGCACCTAGACCGGCTGATCCTTGGAGGCCTGATCTGCCTCCGCCACCAGTTGTTAGAAAAGTCATTTGTTGCCTGCGACTCGGCTCCCGAAGTTTGCCCACCTTTTTTGCAATGTAAAAGTCTTATTCCGTCAGCCAGAAAGCGAAAGCGCCGATCAGAACGAGCACGGCAGAGGCGAAGTAGAAGTAGGACATACCTATCAAGCTTCGACGCTCCCTCACGGTTAGTCGTCCATTGTCAGCTGATGGGTCTTGCTTTTGTATCTGTTCCTGTCTATCAGTGGAGGCATTCCAGCACTAGCCACATGTTTGCGGACGCAAGCGGCTTGCCGCGAGCTGCGTTGCAGCTGGGGTTCCCCTGTGGCGGGGGCCTGCCATAGATCGCCCACGGCAACGGTCCCGGGGTCGGCCCCCGGTCGGTGCTGGTGGTGATCAGTTGGGGCGGTGCCAGAGGTTCTCGGCCTGCTGTTCCCAGCCGTTCTCTTCGAGGGTGTCGGTCGAGGGATCGTCGCTGACGAGGGCGACCTCCTGCTTGGGCACTCCACCGGAGAGCCCGACGACTATGTCGCTTTGGATGGTGGAGCATCCGCTGAGCCAGTCGTCGGAGGTGGCACCGACCTGGATCAGGCACACGCCTTGATCGCCGTCCGAGGCCTGCCTGGCCGCGAAGTAGGAGTAGTTGTCGATCTCGCCCAGGTAGCGGGCGGAGTCGTCGGCGAACTGCTCATGGGTCTGGATGACGTCCGGCACCGGTTGGGTGGAGGACTCGGAGTCGAGAACAGCGAGTCCGTGACTGGTGGAGGCACAGGCCGAGGCTGCCAGGACGACCCCGAGCGCCATGCCTGCTGTGTGGAAGCTCTTCGTGCCCATCATGAGACGTCTCCTCTGCTCTACCGAGCCTCTGGGGCTACCCCGGGTGGCCGCCTCCTGCTCAGTGCGTCCTTGCGTGCTCACTTCATCGTGGTCTACGCCACATTACCGGGGCGTCGCGAAAGCAACAGGCCCATTAACCACCGGGTCATCAACGTGCTCGGCATTCAGAGTGGAGCCAAGTCGCCGGGAAGTTGGCAGGGGTTAGCCGGGCAAGAGGCCAATGGCCAGGCCGTCATGGGTGGCACGTGGAGTGCCGGTGGTTAGGAGAAGTGTTTTATGCTCGCCGCTGGCGGCACGGTGTTTGTGCCGGCGAGCTGTCCTCGGTCGCCCAAGATCCTTCCCAGGGGCATCGCTGACCCTTCCTCGACGTCCGGACTACCAGGGACAGACCATTCGGACATTGCATTAGGGGTTGCGTTGAGACTTCCGTCTGCGCTGGGGGAAGTCGAGCAACGCCTGGGTGGCGGGGTTCTGGTTGGTGGGGACCATAAGCTGAGCTCCAGACCGATCTCTCCCCACATCCAGACGCTTGAGAACGGATGACCCATGAAGACCACACGCCTTCCCGTACTGTCTCTCGGCGCTGTCCTGGCCCTGGCAGCACCTGCTGCCGCCTCGGCTACCCCCGCACTGGCCCCCACGAGCTCTGTCGGCACATCTACTACGGCCAAGGCGGCCGATCAGCAGGCCCGGGACAGGCTCAACGAGCTGGCCACCACCCAAACTCAGGCCCAGATCCAGGGGGTCCTCGACTCGGGCCAGTCGGCCGAGGTGCTCTACGACGTGGAGACCGGGACGTACCTGGCGGCCTACATCACCGGTCCGGCCGTTCCGGAGTTGTCCTTGGATCCGTTCACCGCTCCTGCTGAGTGAAGCAGTAAGGTTCCCTCCGCTGGGCGCAGTCGGAGGGTATGGCGAGACTCCGGGGTCTACTTCCTGCCCTTCTCTCGCCCTCTCAGACGAGACCCGTGAGTACTCCTTACCGACAGGTCGGCCATACTGTGGGGCGACTCTATCGGAGACCTCCATGGGCGCGGATCCCATGAAAGCGATGTTGCAGTAGGAGTTCCGTTTTGCAACGGTTACTGAGGAGAATCGAAAAAGTGAAACTTACGCGCGCGACGGTGGAGCGGCCCGGGGCGCGGATCAGTTATCTGGACACCGGCGGTGCGGCCCCGGTGGTGGTGTTCCTGCACGGGCTGGCCGGCAGCGCCGGGGAGCTCGTGCCCTCGGCCCGGGCGCTGTGGCCCGAGCACCGGTGCGTGCTGGTGGACCAGCGCGGACACGGGCACAGCACCCGGGTGCCGGCCGACACCGGGCGACAGGCCTTCGTCGGCGACGTCGTCGCGGTGTCCGATGTGGTGGCACCCGGTGAGCCGGTGGTGCTGGTGGGCCAGTCCATGGGAGCGCACACCGCGGTACTCACCGCCGCCGCCCACCCGCAGCGGGTGGCCGGTCTGGTGCTGCTGGAAGCCGATGTGCACGGCGGGGACCCGCACGAAGCAGCCGCGGTGGGGAAGTTCTTCCGCTCCTGGCCGGTCCCCTTCGCCTCCCGGGCCGAGGCCGCCGATGTTCTCGGGGCGAGCCCTCTGGCCCGGGCGTGGGCGGCGGATCTGGAACCCACTGATCAAGGCTATCGGCCCCGGTTCGACCCGGCCGTCATGGAGGCCGTGCTGCAGGCGGTGCACGTGCCAAGGTGGGCCGAGTGGGCTGCGGTGAGAGCCCCGACCACGGTCGTCTTCGCCGCGGAGTCGATGTTCGCCCCCGCCCGGCAGGACGCCTTCGTCGCCGCCCGTGCGGGCACCCGACGGGTCGATCTGTCCAGTGGGTCCCATGATGCTCACCTGGACGCCGCCGAGGAGTGGGCCGCCGTGCTGCGCGAGGCGCTGCGGAGCATGTCCTGATACGGACGCGCCGGTCGGAGGCCAACGCCCCGGCAGCACCGGTGGCAGTAGGGATTTCGATCTCGGAGCGGCGTAAGGGGGCAGAATCAGCGGCGGCCGCGGCCCCGGCCGCCTGAGCGGCGGCGTTTGGGGGAGTCGGACTGGTGCTGGCGCCCGGTGTGGTTGGAGGGGCCCGCCGGTTCCGGGTCGAGTAGGTACTCGGCCCCGGCCAGCAGCGTGGCGGCGGCCAGCAGCACCCCGCCGTCGTTGCCCAGCAAGAAGTCCGAGTCCAGCACGAAGGTGGAACGCTTCGCGGTCAGGTCGTTGGTGATCCCGACGGTGAACTCGGTGGCCGCCGCAGTGGCTGGGACGGTCGCCACGCGTTCCACCGCGGTGACCTCCACCTCGGGTAACTCCTGATCGGTGAGCCGGTACTCCTCCAGCACCTGCTGCCCCAGGGTCAGCAGCGCGCAGATCAACGTGTCCGTGCTGAGCGGTGCCTCGTCCGGGACGGCGACGGCCAGGCTCGCGCGGGTACCGGCGGTAGTCATCTCACGACTTCTCATGCTCCAGGCGGCGCAGTGGGGGTTGCTCTTGTGGCTCGACTGGGCTCGAGGGAGTGTGCGGCGTCGGTCAGGTGAGTGGTGGTAACGCTGCTCTCAGATGAGGAGCGATGTGGGTCAGGCGTGCCAGGTAGCCGCAGACCTCTAGCTCGTGCAGGGCAGTTGGGATCCGGATCTTGGGGGTGCTGGCGCGGGCGGCGAGGTTGGCCAGGGCCAGGGTGTCTGCCGGATGGGTGCGAGTTACGGCGCGCAGCACGCGGCGGGCGTCCGGGCTGAGGCGGGCATCGGTGCCGGCCTCAGTAGCCAGAGCGTCCAAGGCCGGGCGCAGAGCAACAAAAAAGGCCGAACGGTCCCGGGGAGTCAGCAGAGTCGCGTCCTGGCCGGTGTTCGCCCCGGCCCCCGGTGTTCCGTCCATGTATTACTCCTACGAAATCGTGGTGTGCCGACGGGAAACCCACACCGTCGCCGATGCGTCCACGTGGCCACGGGCACCCCCAAGGGCCGCTGGACGTTGACTGTGCTCCGAGCGGCCAGTGGGCGCCCTTGCTGGGCGCCAGACCGGGGTGGTGTGAGGGCCGTCGACCTGGTGGCAGAAGAGTCGCCCCCCGACGACAGACCTCGCGGTCTCTGTGTCTTCTGCCGCCAGGGCGGCGGCCGTTCGACCGATGTCGAGTTGCTGAGCCCCCCGGCGGAGCACTCTGACATGGTCCACGCCCAGCGGCTCAGCCCCCCGGCTGACCACCTGTCGTGATACGTCAACAGTACCGTGCAGTAGGCAAAAGATCGATGTTCATGTTGTCCCCAGTTCCGACGGCAGTCCGGAGGAGATCCAGCGGTTGCGGGATGTCCGGTGTGGGTCATGACGGAGTGGTGGGTCCGGGTCGTGGTGCGGTGCGTTTTGGTAGGACCCCTAGAGGCGTGGGGAGTCGGGGTTACCGGTTGAGGTATCCGGCCATGACGGTGAGGATGCCCCACAGGGCTCCGCCGGCCAGCAGGGTCAACCCCAGCAGCCCCAGCGTGCCGGCGCCGATGTTGGCTCCGCCCGCACAGCAGGAGAGCCGGTTCCAGGTCACCGCGCTGATCGTGGTCACCATCCCGATCAGGGTGCGGATCAGTGGCAGGCGCAGCAGTTCCCAGGTGCCCTGAGCGGGGCCTCGCACGGGATACCGGGGCCGCTCAAGGGACCGGGAGGATGGTGCCGCCGAGTTCATCGTGCAGCTGCTGCAGGGTTGCCTCGTCGCGGGCGATGATCATCCAGTTCGGTCCGTGCAGGACCGGCAACATGTCAGGGTCGGGATTCTCGCGGAGCTCCAGGAACTCTTGCAGATCTTCTTCGGTGCTGGTCACGGCCATCCCTGGGATGTCGTAGTCGCACTCGAGGTAGGCGGTTCCGTCCTCCTCAGGGACGACACGCTGGTTCGTGCCCGGGCACTCGAGGCCTGCGGCGATGATGTCCTCACGCAGCGCCAGAGCGTCGTCGTAGGTCTTGGCCGAACCAGCGGCCACCATGGAACTCACGTCGTCGGCGGTGGGCCCGCAACCGGTCAGCACCACGGTGGCGAGGGCCAGCAGGGCGGCAGTGGTGCGGCGCATCAAGTGCTCCTGTCGTCGGGGACTCGAGCCGGGGCAAGACCGGTAGTGCGTGGGTGCTGCGTCAGTGGATGCCATGGAAGTGCGTGCCGTGAGCCTAGGTCTTTGAGGCGGCGGTGGGTGGGTTGGTCGGCGCACCGCCGCGTGTCGAGCCATTTCCAGTGTCATGGCCACCTCCGTGGGGGAAGTGGTGTCCACCCCACGCGTGACGGTGTACGAGCTCCCGTTGTGGCGGGGGGTACTGCCCCGGGTTTTCCTGACTCCTTGACCTGCCGCGATGCACAAAAGGTTGGATCATCGCACGCGCTGAAAAGTAACCATGTCCCTCAAATGTCCATCCTTGCTGGGAAAAGTGACATCAGGGGAGTTGAGGCGCCCCAAACTCCCTAAGGCCGGGCCTGTCCGGTGTTCCAGGGTGGTAGGCGACCCGTCAGTCCTTGAGCCACCTGTACGGCAGCAAGTCGCGCAAGCTCACCACGTGCTGGCCCCCGACGAGTACCTCAGTGTCGAGGTTCGCCCCCGCCAATTGCGAGATGAACTCGCGGCACCGTCCGCACGGCGCCAGCACGTGGCCATGACTGTCGACGGCAACCATTCGAACCACCTGACTCTGCCCCGCTGTCAGCATGGCGGCCGCTGCGGCATGCTCAGCACAGAACCCGACCGACGACGAGGTGTCCACGCAGACACCTACGAACACTTCTCCTGTCGCCGTCTCCAGCGCGGCACCGACCGTCCCACAGGTCGCTGTTTCGGAGAGCCGACGCGCGACGGTGACAGCCCGCGCCCGGGCGATCAAACCTTTGAAGTCATCAGGGATCGCCGCCAGGTCCATGGCGCCAGCCTACTGAACACGGGACTCGCCCACTGCTAATAGAGCCCGCACCAGATATGAGATCAGGGACTGCTGAAGCTTCGGCTGACTACTCCGCCCACCGCGTTACGGTGAGGGTTCCCGCCGGAGGTGGCGTCGGTGTCCGCGAAGCGGTGCATGGCGCCGTCGCGCACCGGTAGCGACCATGTCAGGGAGATCAGGGCGCTCGAGACCGCGGCGTTATGCTTCACGGGTGACTCCAGAGGAATTATCCGCCGCCATTTCTGCTTGTTTGCAGGCCGCCGTCGAGGCCGGTGACTTCAGCGTCGAACTCCCCGCGGAGGTGCGTGTGGAGCGACCGAGGAACCGGGAGCACGGTGACTGGGCCACGAACATTGCCCTGCAGTTGGGCCAGAAGGCGGGGATGAATCCGCGCGAGTTCGCCCGGATCCTCAGCGATCGGCTGGCCGGCATCGACGGCGTCAAGAGCGTCGACGTGGCCGGCCCGGGTTTCCTCAACATCACCCTGGACGCCGGCGCGGCGGGCGAGCTCGCCCGCACCATCGTCGAGGCAGGGTCCGCCTACGGCACGAACGACGCCCTGGCGGGTCACACCATCAACATGGAGTTCGTCTCGGCGAATCCCACCGGGCCCTTGCATCTGGCCCACACCCGCTGGGCCGCACTGGGCGACTCCATCGCGCGTGTCCTGCGCGCCAGCGGTGCGGCGGTGACGGCGGAGTACTACATCAATGATGCCGGAACGCAGATGAACACCTTCGCCGCCTCCGTCCTGGCGACCATCAAGGGCCGACCGATCCCGGAAGGTGGTTATCCGGGGGAGTACATCGCCGATCTTGGCCGCCAGGCTCTGACTGCCCGGCCGGAGGTGGCGGAGATGGATGATGATGAGGCGCTGCCGATCGTCCGGGAACTGGCCTATCGGGCGCAGATGGCCGACATCGAGGAGACCTTGGCCGAGTTCGGGGTGCACTTCGACGTGTTCTTCTCCGAGTCGGCCCTGCACGAGGGCGGAGCGGTGGGGCAGGCGGTGGACCGCCTGCGGGAGCAGGGACACGTCTTCGACCTCGATGGTGCCGTCTGGCTGCGCACCACCGACTTCGGCGACGACAAGGACCGTGTCCTCATTCGGGCCAACGGTGAGCCCACGTACTTCGCCGCCGATGCTGCGTACTACCTGTCGAAGAAGGACCGCGGGTTCGACGAGAAGATCTATCTGCTCGGCGCCGACCACCACGGCTACATCGGCCGGCTGCAGGCCATTGCCGCCTGCGCCGGGGACGACATGGAGCACAACATCCAGGTGCTCATCGGCCAGATGGTGTCCGTGAACGGAGCCCGGCTGTCGAAGCGGGCCGGGAACATCATCGAGCTGCGGGACCTGTTGCAGTGGCTCGGCAAGGATGCGCTGCGGTACTCGCTGGGTCGATCCTCGGCGGACTCGGCGATGTCCATCGATCCGCAGCTGCTGCAGAAGAACACCAACGAGAACCCGGTGTTCTACGTCCAGTACGCCCATGCCAGGACCCACGCCGTGGCCCGCAACGCGGAGTCGGCCGGCGTGGACACCGGCAGCTTCGACGCGGGGTCGCTGGACCATCCCACCGAGAGTGACCTGCTGGCCGCGCTCGGGCAGTTCCCCGGGGTGGTCGCCCAGTCGGCGACCTTCCGGGAACCACACCGCGTCGCCCGCCACCTCGAGGTCATCGCCGGCACTTACCACCGTTGGTATGACGCCTGCCGCATCGCTCCCCAGGGCGACGCACTGATCCAGGACGTGCACCGCTCGCGCCTGTGGCTGAACAACGCCACCCAGCAGGTCCTGGCCAACGGCCTTGACCTCCTCGGCGTTTCCGCGCCCACGAGGATGTAACCAAGTACGTAGCAATCTGTCCTGTGGCTGTTCAGGAGAGGTTCGTCTTCGAACCTGCGGCCTGGTCAGCGGCAGCGCCGGTCGCCGGTGGGGCGTCCCTAGCATTGGGGCATGCGCCTGCGAGAGACCAGCTCAGCCGATTTGGACGTCTTCCTGAGTTGGGTGCCCTCCGAGGCCGACATGGTGCTCTGGTCCGGGCGGACCTTCAGATGGCCTCTGGATCGGGGGCAGCTGGAGACTTATCTGCAGCATGATCAGCGCCGGTATTGGACCGGGGTGGATCCCGCCTCCGGGGCTCCAGTCGGTCACGCCTCGTTGCTCGTCGATGTCGACGCACACATGATGCGGCTCGGGTGCATCCTCCTCGACCCGGACGCTCGAGGGCGCGGTCTGGGGCGGGAACTGATTGGCACAGCGGTGCGCACGGGCTTCGAGGTCACGGGGCTGCCGGTCATGAAGCTCGGTGTCTACGCGCACAATGTCTCCGCCCGGCGCGTGTACGAGAGCCTGGGGTTCCAGGAGACTGGGCGGGTGCGCAGCACCGAGGTGGGCGGCCAACCCTGGCACGCCCTGGAGATGCAGCGGCGACGCCCCAGCTGACCCCGCCCATGGGCGCCGATCCTTTCCCCCGGTGCCCGGAGCCGTCGCGGGAATGCGGCGTCGCGATGGGGCTTCGTCTATGGCCGCAAACTGCCGGTGCGGTCGCCGTGCTTGTGCACGTAGTCCTTGATGCCGGCGGTGACGCCCTTGCGCACCACCCAATACAGCAGCCACAAGGTGATGGCGACCATGAGCAACCAGATGAACAATCCGAGGAACGCTCCGAAGCCGGCGACGTCCATCATGAGGAACCTCCTGGGGTAGGTCTTTCCACGCTATAGAGAATTGCCGTGTTCCTCTCCACCCAGCCCGTGCTGTGCGTGTCGGCCGCTCCTCCCGTGTTCCGCACATCGTGCGCCGGCTTCACATCCCGGCCCGGTGGCAGGACTGGATGGACAGGGAAGGTCAGTAGATGGTGCCCATGGCCTCGCGGACTTCGGTAAGGGTGGCCTCGGCGATCTCATGGGCCCGTGCATTGCCGCGGCCCAGGACGTCGCGCACCAGGTGCGGGTCCCGGGCCAGTTCCTGACGGCGTCGCCGGTGGCCGGTGAGGAAGTCGTTGACGGCCTCGGTAGTGAGCTGCTTCAGGCGCCCGGCCCCGGCGTCGCCGATCTCCTCGGCGACCTGTGCCGGGGTGGTGCCCCGGCACAGGGCCGCGGTGGACAGCAGCGCGGAGACCCCGGGGCGGGTTGCCGGGTCGAAGGTGATCCGACGCTCGGCGTCGGTGACGGTACGCCGGATCACCGCCGCGGTCTCCTCGGCGGTCATCGACAGGGCGATGGTGTTGCCGTAGCTCTTGGACATCTTCCGCCCGTCCAGCCCCGGTACTTCCGGGGCGGCGGTGAGCAGGGCCTCGGGCACGGGAAAGACCGTCCCGTAGCGGTCGTTGAAGCGCCGGGCGATGACCCGGGTGATTTCCACGTGGGGCAGATTGTCCTTGCCCACGGGCACGAGATTGCCCTTGCAGAAAAGGATGTCAGCGGCCTGGTGCACCGGATAGGTCAGCAGCAGCCCGCTCAACGCCCGGCCGGAGGCGGCGGCCTCGGCCTTGACCGTGGGATTGCGGTGCAGCTCGGCCTCGGTGACCAGACTCAGGAAGGGCAGCAGCAGCTGGTTCAGCGCCGGAATCGCCGAGTGGGTGAAGATCGTGGTGCGCTCCGGGTCCAGCCCGGCGGCCAGGTAGTCCAGCACCGCACTGTGCACGTTCTCCTGCACGCGGGCGGTGGTGTCCCGGTCGGTGATGACCTGGTAATCGGCCAGCACCAAGAATGTCTCCACCCCGGCCTGCTGCAGCCGGAGGCGTTCGACGATGCTGCCGAAGTAGTGGCCCAGGTGCAGAGCCCCGGTGGGGCGTTCCCCGGTGAGCACCCGGAAGTTCTCCGGGGCCTGGTCGATGGTGCGGGTCAGTTCGGCTGAGCGCTGCTCGGCGACGGCGAACGAGTCCATGTGCGTGCTCCTGTCAGACAAGGAGCTGCACGCAAGGCCGTGACGGTGGGGCACGGGCTGCTGTGCAGCCCGTGGTCGTGCTTCAACCGGCTGCTATCGCAGCCACCACCACGCCAGACGGTTGAAGATCATGCCCATACTCTACGCACACGGCGCACCAACCACCGTGGGGAGCAAGGGCAGGTGGCTCACCGCCACCACTCGCTTTACATATGGCGCGCTACCGGCCAATCGTCCCGAGGGCGATGTTGCAGTAGGGGTCCCTTTTCGGCGGGTGCGTAGGACTGGATTGTTGCGTCCGTGTCGCTGGCGACTGGGCTCGGAGACTTGGTTCTCGAGCCGGCCGGGGCACCGGAGCAGTGGTTGGCTGCCGCTCAGCCGATCACGGTGAGGGCCGAGGGAGGGGGCGGACTCGACGCGCACCGTGGTGTTCGCCGGGACGGAGCGGACCTCCCCGTCGAGCTGGTAGGGCATCGGCTTCAGGGCGGTGAACTCGTAGCGGGCCACACTGGGCTGATCGCCCAGCCCGGTGGTGGCCGCGCGGGCGGCCTTGAGCAGGATTCGCCACTTGGCGGTGTGCGGGAAGAGGATGACCTCGAAGCGCCCGTCGGCCGGGCGGTCCTCGGCTTCGCTGAGGATGGCGTGCTTGGCCATCTGAGGGATGTTGGCGAAGACGAGGCTGTCGATCTTGGCCCGGGTGCCGTCGGTGTGTTCGATGCGGAAGGGCCGGAACTGGGCGAAGGTCCGCACCACCGAGACCATCTCCTTGAAGGCCCCTTTGTTGCCCTTCTCCATGTCGATCGCCACCACGGGGGTCAGCCCGAAACCGATGTAGGAGTGGGCGTAGAGGGCTTGCGCGCCCGGGTGGTTCCCGGTGGACAGGTGCAGCAGATCCATCTCTCGCACGTGGCCTTCGGCGACGGCTTCGGCCAAGGGCTGGCGGGCGGTGGTGCGGTGGTGGTCGTTGGCGTTGCCGGCCGGGAGCACCGCGCACACGACGTCGGTGGTTCCGGCGGACATGACGCCGTTGACGACCTCGTTGTAGCCCCCGTCCCCGCTGACCGAAACCACCAGGGCGTTCGGGGTGCCGGCCGCCTCCTTCGCCAGGTCCACGGCGTGCCCGGCGTGCTCCGTGGGTAGCATCCGGATCTCCGGGCGGTAGGGCAAATCTTCCTGCAGCTGGTCGCGCAGCTTCGCGGCCAGTTCGGGGGCGTCCCCGGTGCTGTGTGGATTGAAGATCACGCAGATGGCGTCGAACCGGCGGACGGTGGGACCCGTGGTGTCGGTGGGGTCTGCGGCGGGGATGGTGTTCATGGTGTGCCTGTCGGTGAGGGTTCGAGCGGGGTCATGTGGTCTCATGCGGTGTCGCGGGCGTCCAGCTCAGCGGCCAGCTCGAAGCCCCGGTCCATGGTGACCGGATGGGGCCCGGCGGGGTCGGTGAGGTAGTCGTGGTCGAGCTGGCGGGTGATCCTCGAGTGCAGCACCTGCAGCTCCGCCATGCCCAGCCCGGTGAGATCTTCCGGGAAGTCCTCCTGAGGGCCCAGGCGGCTGCCCGGTGTCCGCAGGGGCGCCTGGGTCATGCTCGGCGCGGGCAGTGCGGCACCGGGCACGGGCTGAGCTCGGAAATCATTGTTGCCGGTCTGCTCTGAGGCGATGGTGGTCATGAGAACTCCTGGATGCAACGGGTCGAGCAGGTCAGGGATCAAGGGGGTCAAGCATCAGTAGGTGAGGCCTCGAGCTGGTCGGGGTCTGTCCGGCCATCTGCAAGAGCCCCGACGGTGCGCTGGGATGCCGCGGTCGGGGTGCTCGGTGTGGACGGTGCGGGGTGGAGCTGGGCGGCCAGTCCGCCCAGCAGGATGGTGATGCCCTGGTCGAGTTCGTCGGCCCCGTCGTAGTCGGCCAGCAACGACGCCATGGCGCGCAGCCGGGGGAAGGAGCGGGCGGGCAGGCGGTGCAGGCCCAGGCGCAGCAGGTCCTCGTTCTCCTCCGCGTCCACGACGATCTCCTGGAGCTCGTTGAGGATGTGCCCGTAGAGGTACCCGTAGTAGGCCCGGTAGACGTGCAGGGCATCACAGGGGGCGAAGCCGGCGTCGATGAGCAGGGCCAGGATGTTCTCCAGTGGGCGCAGGGTGCCCAGGGGGCGCAGTCCCAGCGGGGTGGACAGCGGCCGGGTCACCAGCAGTGGCACCACGTGCGGATGGGCCAGGGCCAGGCGGCGGAAGTCGTGGGCGGTGGCGCGGAGCTGCTCCTGCCAGTGACCCCCGTCGGTGGGGATGACCAGCTGGTCCAGCACCACCTCGGTGATCCCGTCCAGCAGGTCCGCCCGGTTCTTCGCATACCGGTACAAGCCCATCGGATCCCGGCCCAGCTCGGCACCCAGCCGGCGCATGCTCAGCGCCTCCAGGCCCTCGGCGTCCACCAGGGCCAGGGCCGCGGTGAGCACGACCTCCCGGCTCAGCCGCGGCCGCCGAGCCTTGGCCTGGGGGGTCGGTGCGGGGTCCTCGACGGTGTCGGTGTCAGGTCCAGGGCTCGTGGTGGGGGGAGGCATGGCGATCGGGGTCCTTTAATAAGTGGGCTTTGCGTTAATCGAAGTCTACACGTACAGTCTACGGCGTAGGCAAGGCGTCGAGCACACGGCGCCCCCACGCCTTCCACTGACTGCGCCGACGGCGATCTGCTGTCCGGCGCCCTGCCGAATCCGGCCCCCCTTACTTCTTCAGGAGAATCCCTTGACGAACACTGCTTCCCACACCGCCACCACCACCGCTGCTCACACCGCTGACGGCACCGTGCGCCGGGCCACCGAGACCAAGGCCGCGACCAAGACCACCGAGTTCATCGCCTACCTCGGCGTGCTGGCGGCCATCGTCATCACCGCCACCCTGGTCGGTGACGGCGGGGTCGAGGACGGCGCCGATCTGTTCGACGCCCGTCAGGCCATGGAGTACATCACCTACCTGACCATCGGTTACCTGGTGTCCCGCGGGCTGGCCAAGTCCGGCAGCCGCGAGAACTACTCCGCCTGAGCACCCCTTCCGGTCTGCGGGGATCCGAGCCCAGTTCCGGGGCTCGGATCCCCGCAGGCCGCGCAGCATGTTGAATTTCTCCGCACGCATTCGAACAGGAAGCATCATGACCACCACTGATCCATGGCTCCACGACCTCACCCGGGTGCGCCCCGGGGACCCGATCGAGGTATGGGATGAGCACCACCTGCGCCATGCCGGCACCGTGAGCCAGGTGGCAGCCCACCTGGGTGTGCTGTGGGTGCGCGAGGCCACCAGTGGGCTCCCCAAGCTGGTCGCCACCGAGGGGCACCGCCTGCGCCACGCCTCGGCCGCCCACGCCGTCTGAAGCGGTCGCAGACCCCCCCGGTCACCGGTGCTTCCGCGTCAGAGGAAGCCTCCGGGTGGGGTGAGGCACCAGCACGATTCGTGAGACCCGCCTCGCCCCCGGCCACCTCGTGCCGAGGCGGGCAGCACCGTCTCTGAAGGCCACCCACCTCTCCGGGTTCCCGACCCGGGGCAGCCACCGCACCAGAAGCGGCGCCGGCTCCGGGACCATTCACTGGCTGCCCGGCCCCGTTCGGCCCGGCCTATTTCTGAGAGAAGGGGCACCCATCGTGCGAGAAACCACCGGCCATCGAGGCCGCCACGACAGTCCACGATGCGCAGTGGACTCGACCCGCCCCGTCGGACCGAGAGGGATCCCCATGCAACCCGAATCCTCCGCGACGGAGCTGACCACGGTCTTCGCCCGCATCCAGAACCTGATGCTCTCCCAGGAGCACGCTGCGGCCGCGGTGCACCAGCTGGCCCAAGTCGCCCGGGCGCTTATCCCCGTAGCCGCCGGCGCCGGGGTCTCACTGCTCGACGCCCAGGGCACCAGGACCAGCGCGGGGGCCACCGACCGTCTCGTGGAGACCGCCGACGCCCTCCAGTACGACCTCGGGAACGGCCCGTGCCTGAGCGCCTGGGCCACCGCGACCCCCCAGCGCGTCAACGACACCACCGACGACGACCGGTGGCCGCAGTGGTCGACGGCTGCCGCTGCCTCGGGGATCCTGTCGATGATCAGTGTCCCGATGGTGTTCCAGGAGCGGTGCCTGGGGGCCATGAAGGTCTACGCCACCGTCGGTGATGCCTTCACCGGTTACGAGGAGCAGCAGCTGGGCCTGCTGGCCGCAGCCGCGGCCACCCTGCTGGGCGCAGCCCAGACCGCGGACGCCCCGCAACGGCTCAGTGCCGCGTTGCAGGCCGGCCTGGAGGATCGGCAGGCGGTCGACCGGGCCACCGGGATGCTGATGGAACAACGTGCCACCGACCCCGATGACGCCCATTGCGTGCTGCTCACGGCCTCGCGAGCCCAGGGCCGCCCTATGGCCGAGGTCGCCCGCCAGATCCTGGAGCGCCGCCCGGATCCGGAAGGGTGAGGGGCACCCGTGGATGACGACGGTCTCGGGGCAGAACAAGCCCGCCTGCTGCTCGAGGTCATCGGCCGCGCCGGCATCAAGGGAAAACAGCTGTGGTTCCACTACTTCACCCTCGGCGGCCACGCCGGGGAGATCGAGGTCGAGGCCTACCTGCACGACTGCCTGGGCCTGCCCGCCTTCCAGCGTGACCTGCTGGCCCACGCCGCCAACGAGCTCATCGACCGGCGACCTCCGCTGCGGGCCCCCTACACCTCCGAGCTGCTCCGCCGCGAGGGCTCCGACGCCGAGGATTGACCACCCCTCTGCAGGTCTTGCACCCCGCGGCCCGGAAACGGTGTCGGGTAGACCGTGGACAGCGGCACCGAGGCCTCAGGTGTCGCCTGTCACTGCACCTTCGGGCCGGTCCGCGTACAGTGGAGTCCAGTTGTTGAAGTTTCGTTCTTGCAGTTCAAGCAGTGCGCCCGGACATCGGGCGCAGCAGTTTTTCTGAGAAGACGTTTTGGCAGGCATCGCAACGCCCGAGCACCCCGATCGTCGGGGACGCTCCGTTTCTTCAGAAAGACAGGTTCCCCATGACTACTGGCACCGTGAAGTGGTTCAACGCCGACAAGGGCTTCGGCTTCATCACCCCCGAGGACGGCTCCAAGGACGTGTTCGCGCACTTCTCCGCGATCAACTCCGGCGGGTTCCGCTCCCTCGAGGAGAACCAGCGCGTCGAGTTCGAGACCCAGGACGGCCCCAAGGGCCCCCAGGCCGCGAACATCACCGTGCTTGCGTGATTACGCCCTGATCTCCTCGTGAGATCACCGGCGCCGGGCCGTCCAGCCTGACGTCACCCCAGGAATCGCCACCCGGCCCCGGCCCGGTGGCGATTCCTCTTTCCGGCCCCGGACCTCTGGCGGCCACCACTTGCGCCCTTCCCGGCATCCGGAGCCGAGCGGCGACTGCCCCGACCTGTGTTCGCGATCACACACCTTTGTGGCCGGTTGTGAACGCGCGGACCCCGGGTGGTCTTGACCCAGGACGGTGCATCGGCAATTGTTGCTTCTGACAAGGGGATTTTCGATGACCCCTTGATCTCTGGGACAGGCCGCGAACTCCACGGATCCGGGGGGATCCGACACTCCTTGGGGGATGCGGTCTGAGGCAGGGAACAGCGGGGCGGGACTGGCCGGGGGGCCATCCCGCCCCTTTCCTGTCTCGACGACCACCGTCCATTCCAGGAAGCCAGGACGAAGGGCGGTGTCGCCGCGGACCGCAGATGCCTGCGCAGGGACCGGAACGCCAACGCCCCTGGAGCCCTGTCGGGCGTCGATGACCGCCGTGCCGGCACCGCAGCTCGGTCCAAGACACAAAACCCGAGCACACCCAAGACCTGACGGGAGTTCCCTGCTGCGGCCGCCCTAGCCATGGTGGCCGCCGTCTTCGGCTGGATGGAGCAGCGGAAGAAGAACGCTCGAGGAGCTGAGGGCTCCAAAGACTCATAGCGACCGGGGCTGCTTTACATATGGCCGGTTAGCGGTCGGCGTCCGAGCAGGCGATCACCGTATCGGGGGAAGGCGAGACCCTGCTGAGCGCCGCACCGGATCGTCTGGGTCGGTCCACGCAGAACACGCTGTCCTTCGCAGAGGCGCTGCGCGACAGAGGTGTCGGGCTGCGGGTGCTGAAGCTTGGTGGGGGAGGCGTGGATACCGTCTCCCCGATGGGCTCGATGGTGTTCACTGTCATGGCAGCTTTGGCGCAGATGGAGCTGAAGATCAAGCGGGAGCGGATCACCGACTCGGTGGCCAAGCGGAGGGCCGCCGGCAAGGACCTCGGCGGGCGCAGGCAGACCTTCACCGACTCCCAGGTCTGCAACGCCGTCCGGCTGATCGATTCCGGGGAACTGGCCACCCAGGTCGCCCGGGACCTCGGCTTGTCCCGGGCGATGCTCTACCGGCGGATCTGTGAGCTGCCCATGCCGGTTAGCTGAGAAGCCGTTTCAATAGTTTGGGGTGGCGGCGATGAGGTGGTTTCTGTTGGCGGCGCAGACCTGAGCATTCGGGTGGTCCTCGCCCACTGTGGCGTGGAAAACGGCGAGAGCCCGGTCGTAGTGCTCGAGTGCTTCGGCTGGGCGTTGCTGTTGCTCGAGTAGGGCCGCGATGTTGTGGTGCAGCGCGGCGATCTCGGGGTGGTCTAAGTTCAGGACGGCCTCTTTGAGCCGCAGGGCCTGGACGTAGGCGCTGTGGGCAGCCGACAGGTGGCCCCGTTGCCGGTGGATGTCGGCGAGGTTGTGGACCACGACGGCGATCTCGTAGTGCTCAGAGCCGTGCAGTGACTCCCAGAGGCGCTGGGCGTCGTGTAGTGCGGCCTCGGCGTCGTCCAGACGGCCTTGGCCGGCCAGGACAGCCCCAAGCACGGACGTGTCGGCGGCCACCCCAACCGCGTCAGAAGATGCGGATCGCACCCGTAGCGTCAGGGCGGTGCGGATGGCCGATTCAGCTTCCGTGTAGCGGCCCTGGATGTGGGCGAGGCCGGCGAGATTGTGGTACACCCCGGCCAGGGCGGCATCCTCGGCTCCCAGCTCAGCGGTGAGCATCTGCAGGGCCTCCTGGTAGTGCTCGGCGGCCTCTTTGTAGCGGCCGGTGTCCTTGGCGAGGATGCCCAAACAGTTGTGCACTGCAGCGCGCGAGGTCAAATTTAGGTGATGGGTCTCGGCCATTTCCAGAGCTAGGTGCAACGTGCACTTAGCCTCGTCGTAGTCGGCGGCCAGTCGCCGAGTTTCGCCCAGGCGGGTGCGGGCCTCTACCAGCCATCGGGCGCGCATCGGGCACTCCGGTGCCCGATCGAGCAGGCGCACGGCGCGCTCGAGCCAATGGGTCGCCTCTGAGTGGGCGGTGCGTTCTGTAGCAATCCCTGCGAGGGTAAACGCTGTCTCAACTTGAGGCACGACCCGCCCCAGGCTGGAGCCGATCGGGAACAACCCCCAGGCGTACTCCGCCAGGGCCTGGGCGCCGTCTCGGTCACCGTGCGCCCACGCGGCCAGGGCCAGACGGTGCACCCGCCTGGCCCTGAGCCAGTGAAAGCAGCTGATCATCGCCCGGTAAGGGGTTCGCAGTGGTTCATCCGTACCCCGGCAAGTGCGGGGCCAGCAGTGGCGATGGTCAACCCGAAGGTGGCAGCGAGGCCGAGAATCAGGCGCTTGGTGGTGTTCATGGTGATCTCCTGAATGAGGGTGCGGGCCGGGATTACCGACCGGTCAGCGGTTCGCAGTGATTGAACAAGATGCCTGCGGAGGCCGGGCCCGCAGTGACAACAGCAACGCCCAAAGCACTAGCGAGGGCGAGGACCCGACGCTTGGTGGTGTTCATAGTGATCTCCTGGATGAGGGGGCGGGGCGGTATTACCGACCGCTGAGCGGTTCGCAGTGGTTCAGCCGGGTCCCGGCGACAGCGGGGCCCGCGGTAGTGATAGCCAGCCCGAAGGTGGCTGCGAGGGCGAGAAGTAGGTGCCTGATGGTGTTCATGGTGATCTCCTGGATATGAGGCAGGGTGGGGTCTCTGGACCGTGAGGGGTTTAGGGCGGTTCACGGTGAGGCCGGCGGTGACCGGGCCGCCGTGACGACGGTGAATCCGAGGCCCGCGGCAAGGGCGAGAATCAGGTGCTTAGTGGTGTTCATAACTGGTCCTAAACGCCGGTGGCACGATGTGCGCCGGTGGCCGTGCGTCGGTGTGCGGGCCGGTGTGTCAGTGGCAGCAGCGGCCAAAATCTAGGAACTTCGATTTCGCGTGGCACTCGGTGGGCCGACTGTGGCAAGCATCTTGGCGCCGTTTACGGCAGTCACGGGTGACTTACAGGGTGGATAGGACGAGTGCAGCATCGGCTGCGTCATTGCGTTTTTGCTTCACGGTGATTTCAGATTAAGGAGTTGCCGTCACTTGAGACCGCACCAACTGCAGATCCACAGCGTCGCCTTCATGCAAACCATGGCATCGAACCCAACGTCGCGCGCACAATGCGATTTCATCGCCGTGCTGTAGGGTCTCCGAATACGCAGCAGGGTATCGTGCGGGATGATTATCCTCTTCACAAAAGCAAATGACGGCTACGGGGTTGGCGGCCAGCCCCACTACTCCCCGGATCGCGGCAATAGTGCGGCCTCGGAAAGTATCCCCTGGAGCAAGATCCCAGATCCGAGCGATCGGCAATGTGTCAACTGAGGAATTCATGGCACGAATCTTTCGGCTAAGTAGAAAAGCGGGGTGAGGGGCGTCAGGGTCGCACGCCCCTCACCGCACTCAGTTGGGGTGAATGGATTTGTACGGGCTAGTCACCGTGATTTCCTTCGGAGGAAGGTCGCCATCTCCCACCACCATGAACTTGACGACGTGATAGGGCTCTTCACGCGGACCGGCGTCCGTGTCGACTAGGCGGTAGGTGCTCCACGCATCCTTTTTTCCGGCCGTGGGGAACTTCAGCGGTGTACCTTTGCCAGATGCCGTACTTTCGTCAGGGGGGGACCAATTCCTCTGAGTATCGTCGTCATTCCCCCACCCGTCGTCAGCTTCCATCAACTTTTGCTGAAGGTGTACCGTTCTGCCACCCTTCTTGCAATCGACGTGAATGCCATAGTGCACAAGTGTCTTGCCCGAAGCGGATACACCTACGGCCCTCGGTCGTTCAGCGGTGACGGTACAGCTGTCATAGGTTGCCGACTGAGCCGCCTGCGCAGGGGCCCCTGCCAGGGCGATTCCTCCCGTAGCAAGTGAGAGCGAGGCTGCTGCCAGAGCTACCGTCCGCAGCGGACGGCGGGATCCTGACTGTGTTGCGGTGCTGGAGCGGTGTGCATATGACATGGCGAATCTCCTGAGCTAAGAGGTGATGCTGGTTCCAACCATCCCGGAATGCGTTGTCCTGAATCGGACCCCGGGTGGCATCTATAGATTCGCTCGGAAAGCACGCCCTTCACATCAGCCAAAAACGTGCTCTTTGGTCTACCTCCAACTCGTTCCGAACTCCTAAGTAGCAAATGATCTACGGTGTCCGCGGATACCGCTCAAGCGGTAGACGGCGGCACTTCATCTACCCTCGCCGGGGGATGACAGGCGGCAACGCGAGCCGGGACAATTCCGTCATGGGTGCCCCGGCCCACCACTGGCTCCTTAGCCGGCGTCGAGTGAAGGGGTGACGGCATCTCAGGTTCAAGCACCCCAATCTGTCGCTCCACATGGACTGCTTGCTATAGCTATCAAAGGCAATGGATGCCTACCAGGGAATGGCGTCGCCGAGCTCTGTTGGAAGGAAGTGCGCTGGGATGTCGAAGTGGAATTTGGCGGGCTGGCCAGGTGGATCGCTCTGGTGGCGAGGGTTGGGAGAAGTGCTTCTTATTGGCTTCGCGGGCTACCTGGATCTAGAGGCCTTATTTGTTGATGGATTTTTCTTTGATTCCATCGAAAATTGGGGAAACTGGCATTCACTGCCTATATCGATGATGCCGATTGTGCCGTCAATAATATATCCTACGCTTTTCTTACGCTGGCGCTACCCGCGAACAGTATTTCTGATATTCATATCAGTCCAAATTTTGACATTTGTTTTATGGGGGGCGACTGTCGCTGACCTCGCCTTATTGATTGCCTTGTATCCGTTGGCTCGTCGTGGTTCGGCGGGAATTGCAAATGTGGCGTTCATCATTTATATAATTCCCATGGTCACAATTCGCTACATTAAGGTGGTTTATATCCGTTTCGAGAACATGGAGGTCACCAGTAGTGTGGATGACATTCGACTCTTTGTGTCGATTGTCATGTCTGAAATCTTCACTGCATTTTTTGTCTGGAGCTTTGGGCGTCTCCTTTACTTGAACGAGCGGCGTGCGGAACGGGAGCGGAAGGAGCAGACGGAGGCAGCGCTACGGGCTGAGCGGTTAAACTTGGCGCGAGAATTGCATGACATCGTCTCCCATTCGGTCAGTGCAATGATTTTCCAAGCGGCCGGCGCGCGAACTGTCGCTTCGAGTGCTGACAAACAGGTGCAAGGCGCCTTGGAAGCCATCGAGACCACCGGGGTTCAGGCCATGGGAGAGCTGCATCGGTTGCTCGGGCTGTTGCGCAATGCCAGCTTGGAAGAGAGGAGCCATGGGGTTACCCATCCGCCCACACTGCAAGACCTGGACTCTTTGGTGAGTTCGGCCCGAGCGTCCGGGGTAGACGTCGAAGTGGTCGTGGACGGACACCCTGCGGAGTTGGATCGCAGCGTTGGCTTGGCCGCGTATCGGGTGGTCCAGGAGGCTTTGACGAATACCATCAAATACGCGGGACGCGGAGCGTTCTCCCGGATCAACCTTCGATGGGATCAGGAGAATCTCACACTCACGATTCGGGACCGATCCGGCCTCCAGAAGCGCGAGGCGACGGGTCTTTCCTCGGGCCATGGATTGATTGGGCTGAAAGAGCGGGTGAATCTAGTGGGCGGAACATTGGAAACTGGACCCACTTCGGATGGCTTTCTTATCCGGGCCCAGCTACCAGTCCGGCCCTCAGCCCCGCTCCCGGTATCCTCCGTAGTTTCAGACAAGGACAAGACATGAGCATCCGGATCCTCGTCGCCGACGACCAGCCACTCATTCGCGCTGGCATCGCCATGATGCTGCGCGCCGAACCAGACTTCGAAGTTCTTGCCGAAGCCTCGGACGGGCAACAGGCTCTCGAGCTGGCTCGCGCCCATAGACCCGATTTGGTGCTTATGGACGCCCGCATGCCCAACGTGGACGGGATCACCGCCACTCGTCAGATCACCACCGACAGCGCAGACCCCGACCACCTCACCAAGGTCTTGGTGCTGACCACCTTCAACGACGACGAAGTCGTCTACGGAGCACTTCGAGCCGGAGCCAGCGGCTTCCTGCTCAAACATGCCGCGCCCAAGGACCTAATTACCGCCGTACACACGATTGCTGGCGGAGGATCGTGGATCGATCCCGCCGTCGCTGGCAAGGTCATCGCCGCACTGGCCGCATTGCCTACGCCCGGACATGGGGCCTCGCACTTGCTCGAGCGGCTCACAGCTCGCGAACGCGAGGTCCTCGCGCTGCTCGCCCAGGGGTTGTCCAGCGCAGAGATCAAGGACCGTCTCGTACTCAGCGAAGCAACCGTCAAAACGCACATCTCCAGGGTTCTACTCAAAACCGGCTCTCGTGACCGGGCTCAAGCCGTCGTCCTTGCTTACCACAGCGGACTTGTCACACCTCCAGCAGTCAAAGATACGTAAAAAATACCCTCGGACGAACACCTCCCAAAATTCCAGGAAAACATTGTCCACGTTATTATGCTATATAGAGCTACGATGGAAAATATTCCACATTCTATAAATCTCATAAAGCATCTGTCGGGATAGGAAAATTAAGTTTACATAAGGCCCCGTTACGGGTCATCTGGGCTGCCACAGTAACTGCGCAGATAGCCCTCCTCCCCCCCGAGGGGAGCTGGAAGATAGATGGATATGGCCCTCAGGGCTGGTGCTTGAGGAAGGCTCGGGTGGCTAGGACACGGGAGTTGTCGTCCTGGGAGGGCTGGATGTCGAGGTTCCGTAGGACCGCGGCGACATGCACCTCCACGGTCCGTACGGAGATGTGCAGTTGGCGCGCGATAGCGAGATTGGATCTGCCTTCGGCGATGAGCGCGAGGACCTCGCGTTCTCGGGGGGTGAGTCGGTCAACGACGGTGTGTGAGCGCATGAGCGACGCAACGACGGTGGGGTCCAGAGCGATTCCTCCACCGGCTACTTCCTCGATGGCCTCGATGAGGCGGTCCACGGAGCTGACGCGGTCCTTGAGGAGGTAACCGACGCCTGAGGGGATGACGGCAATGAGTTCTCGCGCCCACGCAGCCTCAGCGTATGTCGAAAGCATGAGGACGCCGAGATCGGGATGACGTGCACGCAGCGTTATCGCAGCCCGGATGCCTTCGTCGGTGTAGGTAGGCGGCATCCGGATGTCGAGGATGGCGACGTCCACGGGGTGCACTTCCATCTGCTCCTGCAGGGTTTGCACGTCACCTACGGATGCGACGACGTGGATCTCAGCTGCAGTCAGCAGGGCGCCCAGCCCCTCGCGAAAGATGCCGGAGTCGTCGGCAAGGGCTACCCGTAGACCGCTCATGGCGCACCCAGGGCGGTGGAGGTGTGCACGGGGGAGCGGATCTCTATCATCGTTGGTCCTCCTTCAGGGCTGGTGATCATCGTTCTCCCACCGACCGCGGCCAGGCGATCCCTCAGCCCAGCAAGGCCACCCCCTGGGACAGGACGTGCCCCGCCGGCTCCTCGATCGACGACGGTGATGGTCACCTCTTGCCCGTCGCAGGCGGCCGTGATGGTCACGGGTCTGCTCCCGTACTTGATGGCGTTAGCCAATGCCTCGGCGGCGGCGAAGTAGCACGTCGCTCGGACGGTCTCGTCCAGACACGCAAAAGAAGGCTCCGGTGATCTGAGGACGAGTTCGCAGTCATCCCACCGGTCGACCATGACGCGCAGTCCTCCGGGGAGGCCTCCGTGCCCGAGTGCTACGGGGTGAATGCCGCGGGCCAATCGGCGCAGCTCGGCCAGAGCTTCTGTGAGTTGGTTTTGGGCTTGGTCGATGACGTCGGCGCTCTCGATGGGATTGGACGCGAGCTGTGCTCGGGACAAGGTCGTCGAGACGGCGAGGAGGTGTTGCTGGACCCCGTCGTGCAGGGCGCGCTCGAGTTCTATGCGTTGCGTGACGCTGTCGGTGACAATCCGCTTGCGCGATTCGGCCAGTTCCTTGGCGTAAGCGTCGCGCTCCACGGCAAGATGAGCGGCCTCGAGAACCAGCTGGGTGGCCGACAGGGCGATCCTGGTCTGGATAGGGTCTTCGAGCACGACGTCATCGAGATCCGCTAAAGCGCTGGGCTGGCCCTGGTCATTGGGAAGGATTTTCCGTAGCCGTCCGGGCGTGGGGGCGGGGCTCGCCTGGGCGCCGTGAGCGTCCAGCCATATCCCGGCGATGTCGTAGTACAGCCGCGCGGTCGGGTCACCGAGCACGGAGCGCAGCGCCGCTTCGACCCTCGGGGCGTCTCCGGCCGTGGCGACCATGGCTTCGACCACCCTCGGGCGTTGGGCGAAAGACCAATAGACTGATCCGACGGTTAGCAGCACGACCACGATCGCCAGTACGGTATGTCCGGTTTCGATCCAGGCCCGGCCTTCCCAGTTGATCCGGTTGGTGTCGACTAGGACGCGGGCGATCTCCCGGCTCCCCACACCGACGGCGAGAAGGATGCCTGCCGCAGCAACGAGTCGCGACCTCGGCGCCAGGGGCCCCTTGGCCGACCGCCACCGCTGCCACATGACACGGATAGTCCAGATTCCTACGACGATGGAGCCTGCGCTTCCGATCAGCGCAACGATGTTCGCCCCGGACTCGAAGTCCACAAGGCGCACCCAAAGGGTGGAGTTGGGCACTTCGGCATGAGCGGGGTTCCATTGAGCCGCTGAGACGAGCCAAGGAACGGTGGCCCACAGCCAGGTGGCGCGCAGGAGCGCTGAGGCCGATCGACCACGAGGGCCGGGGGCTGGGTAACTGAGCAGCACTCGCAAGAACAGTGGCGCCACCAACCACTGGGTGACATAACCCAGCTGGAACCAGTAGCCGATAGAGGCGATCGGCTCGGACAGCAGGTAACCCGTCGCGCTGGCCACACCAGCGAGAACGAGGTGCGTGGCATTGCGCCGGTGTTCGGGCACGCGCAGGAGGGTGAACCCGGTGGCATAGACCACCAGTTGAAACACCACGTTCGGCGCGACCCACCAACCATCCACCGCGGCCGTATAGGGCACCGGAGCGACTCCGACGAGAGCAGCCGCCACCAGTAGCCATAGGCCCCATCCACGCGTCATGCCGTTCTTGGCGATCACGCTCTCTATTGTGCCGAATGTGCCGGCGGCACACCTACGTGCTGACACTGATTCGATTTACGTGAAGACGCGAATGTGCGACGCTCAGCGGCCTCCTAACCTTGATGCATACCCAGTAAAAGGCCACGTCAACCAGAATGCTGCAAGGCATTAACCGAGGAAAAAGGTCAAGGCCATGCTGGAGGTGGACGCAGTTATCGTCGACGAGAGGCGGTTTTAGTATTTGGGTTGCTTAATCTGATTCTTACCAAGTTTTAAGCTGACGCGTAAATCTCAGCATTTCGTATGCCAAAAGTAAATAAAAAGGAATGATTGACATGTCCGTTGGATCAAGTCGTGACAACATCAAAGTAAAAAGGATCTTTACCCACCCCGTAAATGCTCCGGGGTGTCATTCTGGCAAAAACGCCGTTGCCTCTTTGTGTGAACTAAACGCCAGAGGTGAACCACATATGGGAAACGCTGGGATGAAGGTGTATAATGTTGTTCCTGGAAATGGGGTTGTAATCGTTAGAGGCGAGGTCGACTGGGACGAACCACTGACTATCCGCATCTCTGTTATATATCAGTAAATACCCGTAGGTCTTTATGCCTTGGCCTTTCAGTGTGTGATGTCTCAGGACATCGGCAAAGCCCGAACCCACGGATGTGGGTTCGGGCCTTTTGTCATGCTCGGGGTTGGTAGTCGCGGCTGGGGTCGATGGTGAGTTCGCGCAGCAGCTCCCCTGTGGTGGAGTTGACCACGCGCACCTGGTGGTCCTGGATCAGCAGGAAGACGTGGGTTCCTGCATGGGTTCGGCCGATGCCGATGTGACGCAGGGCCCCGGCCACGCGCAGAATGACGGTGCAGCCGATCCGGTCGTGGCGCACACGGTCGTGGGTGTCGGGATCGTAGCTGGGCCCGGGCAGGGCTTTATGCATGGCGTGGTAGAGCGCGCCCGGGGTGGCCCCGTGCGGCAGGGATCGGTGGGGCCGGTGCTGGTTGTACTCGGTGCGGAACCGGTCCAGGAAGCCCTGCATGGCGGGCAGGCTCACCGGTTGCTCGCGTTGGCGGCGCAACTGAATCCGAAATTGGTGCTTGGGTTCCCGTCCTGAACGAGGCCGGCGACGACATGTCGAACAGTGCTCTTGCCGAACGGCTGGCGCGCTTGCGCGTTGGCGGCTGGATACCCTCCGCTTTACATATGGCCCGGCTACCGGCCATTGTCCACGGGAACGACTTTGCAGTTGGGGTCTCTGCGCGAACATCCCGGCCATGTGCTGGACAGCTGGCCGCCGCAGGCCGATTGATTCCGTACTAGAGCGACAGCTGGCGGCACGCTAGTTTGGGGCCAACCCCCGAAGCGGAGGAGGGCCCGTGGGCACGGTGGTCATGTACAGCTCGGTGTCGGTGGACGGCTTCATCGCCGACGAGAACGACCAGCCCGGAGCGCTGTTCGACTGG
The DNA here is from genome assembly GCF_049897445.1 of Kocuria sp. LHG3120. Taxonomy (NCBI): domain Bacteria; kingdom Bacillati; phylum Actinomycetota; class Actinomycetes; order Micrococcales; family Micrococcaceae; genus Kocuria; species Kocuria sp. LHG3120. The sequence continues at coordinate 94,569 of NZ_JAFCWG010000010.1, forward strand.
TTGCTCAGCGGGGACGTGCCGTTGGACGAGAGCGGGGCGTTGACAGTGTCGCAAGAGTCCTACGACTACACCAGGCCGTACTGGGACCAGATCGGGGCAACCGTCGTCGGCCGCCACGTCTTCGACATGACGGACGGTTGGGACGGGAAGCCTCCGAGCGGGGTCGACCACGTGGTGGTCGTGACGCACCGGCCGGCGCCTGCGGGGTGGGACCCCGAGGCGCCGTTCCACTTCGTCGATGGCGTCGAGGCGGCCGTGGCCAAGGCGCAGGAGCTCGCCGGTGAGCGCCTCGTCGAGGTCGCCGCTGGCGACGTCGGGGGCCAGGTGTTTGCCGCGGGTCTGGTCGACGAGGTGCGCATGGACGTCGTACCCGTCGTCTTCGGTTCCGGCAAGCGCTACTTCGGGTCGGTCCGCGCACAGCACCTGTTGGAGGATCCCGACGTGGTGATTCAGGGCAACCGGGTGCTTCACCTGCGCTATCGGGTGCGCCGCTGATCGATCCGACCGGGCCCGTGACGAGGCCCACTGCCAACGGTGACACAAGATCGGGCCTCGGGACTGATGCGCAGACAGATGGTGTCTGACTGTGTCTCCGCTCCCGATTTACACATGAGCCGATAGCGATCATCAAGCCAGCTCTGATGACACCGGCTGATTCAACAGTCCCGCTCGGGGAGGTGCTGGTGATGCGTAAGGTGAAGGCCAGTGACCCGAAAGGACGCCCCCATGCATCTTGCCCCGAGCAGGTTCACTGATCCGGTCTCCCCGGTGTTCGGCGCGAGCTCGGCTGCCCTCTTCGGCGCACTGAGTCTGATCGACCCGTCGCGGTTGAGCCCGGCACGTCGACGGGTCTACCGGGCGGGCGTGGCTGCGACTACGGCGTGGTGGGCGGGCGTCACCACCGACCGGACCGCCCTGGTGCCGGCCAATGTGGTGGCCGGTGCAGCCGCCGGATCCGCGGTGCTCGCTCTCTCCGATGCTTCCGAGAACTTGGATGCCCGGATCGTGGGCCGGCTGGAGAGGGCCGGGGTGCGTCATCCGCGGCGGTGGCTGGCCGCGGCCTCGGTGGTCAGTGTGCTGGTGGGCTACGCCGTTGACCGTGCCGGGGCCCGGGCTGAGGCGCAGGCCCTGGAGGTGGGGGAGGACCTGGTGCGCACCCGTGCGCTCACCCCGGCGGTGCGCGAGGCGGTCCACGGGATCCTGCAGGCCACCGACACCGCCGATGCCCGGGTGCTGCTGGGGCAGTTGGCGGTCGCGCAGGAGTCCTTTATTGACGACGGCGTCGAGGGGTTCTCCGCCACCGTGGAGTTCCAGGTGCCCGAGGAAGTGGTGCGCGTGGTGCCTCATCAGCAGGCCTACCCCGTGCGGGCCCGGTGCCAGGCACCGGATGGCACGCAGCTGCAGATCAGCCTCCAGCTGATGGAGGGCAAGCTGTCCCACCTGACCATCGACGTCGCCGACGAAGCCCAACATGAGGATGAGAGCGCGATCGACGTTGTCGAGGAGCTCCTTGACCAGTGGCCCGACCTGGCCGATCTCCGGTACGTGCGCGAGGGCCCGGACGGTCACCTGATTCCGGTGACCTGATCGACACCACGTTCCTGCCTGCTGCAGCGGTTGCTCGAGGGTTGTCCCGCGCAGGGGGTACAGGCCGCGACTGCATGCCCGTGACGTGGCGGATCCGCAGGCGTCGGCGGCGACCGGAAGCCGCCTGCACTGGGCAAGTAGCGTCGCTCTCACCTGCGCAGACGCCGAGTCAGCGTCACATCGGTGCTATTTGCTCTCGTGATGCCAGCATGAGGGGGCGCCGATCCAGGCGCCCCGATCCCTTTGATACTGGAGGCTCCTCATGCCTTTCGCGCCGCTCTCACGCACCCGCACCACCTCGTCCTCACCCACGGCGGGCACCACCCGCCCGGGGTGGCGTGCCGCGGCCGCCTCCACCGTGGTGGCGGGTCTGCTCTTCACCGGTGGGGTGGCGCCGGCGCACGCCGCGACCACTTACAGTGCCCCGCTGCGCACCGCGGTGAAGTCCCTGCCGGTCGCCGCGGAGAACAACGCCGGCTACAACCGGGACAAGCAGTTCGGCGATTGGAAAGACACCAATAAGGACTGCCAGAACACCCGGGCCGAGGTGCTGCAGAACGAATCCAAGGTGAAGACGAGTTTCACCACCACCAAGCGATGCACCGTCAAGGGCGGCAAGTGGGTCACCACCTGGGACGGGCGCACCCACACCTCGGCCACCACCGTGCAGATCGACCACACCGTGCCGGTCCACGAGGCCTGGGGCTCCGGGGCCAGGGGCTGGAGCCAGACCAAGCGGGTGGCGTTCTACAACGACCTCGGCGACCACCGCACGCTCAGCGCCCAGACCTCCAAGCTGAACTCCACCAAGCAGGCCCGCGGCCCGGAAGAGTGGATGCCGCCGAAGCACCGCTGCGCCTATGTGGGGGAGTGGGTGGCGGTGAAGATCCGCTGGGGACTGAAGGTCGACAGCAGGGAAAAGGCCGCGCTGACCCGGATCGCCGCGGCCTGCCCCAACGTGACCATCAAGGTCGCCAAGGCCTGACCGGGCCCACTGAGTGCAACCGGGCCGGACACCGCAACGGTGTCCGGCCCGCTCATCGCTGCCCCGACGGGGAACCACTCACCATCGACATGACCCTTCACCGTGAGAGCGATAGTCCCTCATCCACATTCGACGAAGCGACAAGTGCGTCAGTCGGAGGCCAGCGGCGGGCCGGTGAACACCCATTGCTTTACATGTGTCCGGTTAGCGGCTGGCCGCGAGGAACACTTTCCGAATGGTCCCCCCGGTGGGGGAGGCAAGGGATGCACAGGCACTTCTAGGCTGGAAGTTCGCAGACGCTAAGAGACCCGCGGGGTCCGTGCAGACAAGCGAGGGGCTGACATAGGCCGTAGAGAACACCGCCTTTCTCAGGAGTGGCGCAGATCGGGTAGGGCTGTGCGGAAGCCGGGGACGCGCTCTCGCCATGGCTTGGGGGTTTCTGTCTCATGGCGGGTTTTGGGAATGGTGACGGGACTGAAGGATCAGCAGTGGTAGCAGGCACGACAGTGGAGGCGCAATGACGGAATCGCTGGTGCACATCGAGAACTTCCGGATGACCTTCGGGAACACGACCGTGATCGAGGACCTCTCCTTCGAGGTGCACGCGGGGGAGACCTTCGGGTTCCTGGGCTCCAACGGGTCCGGGAAGACCACGACGCTGCGGGCGGTGTTGGGGATCTATCAGCCCACCGCCGGGGTCCTGCACATCGACGGCAAGACCTTCGAACCCGCCGACGGGGCCCGGCTCGGGTATCTGCCCGAGGAGCGAGGGCTGTACAAGAAGGAACCGGTGCTCGAGACCATGACTTACTTCGGCCGCCTCAAAGGCCTCGACAAGACCAAGGCCCGGTCCTGGTCGTTGGAGTACCTCGAGCGAGTCGGACTGGCAGAGAAGGCGACGACCCGCCTGGACAAGCTCTCCGGGGGTCAGCAGCAGAAGGTGCAGCTGGGGGTGACGATCATGAACACCCCGGAGCTGCTCATCCTGGACGAGCCGACCAAGGGCTTCGACCCGGTCAACCGGCGGCTGCTGATGGACATCATCGAAGACCAGCAAAAGGCCGGGGCGACGGTGGTGATGGTGACCCACCAGATGGAAGAGGTCGAGAGGCTCTGTGACCGGGTGATCCTGCTCAAGGACGGCACCTCCCACGCCTACGGCACCGTCCGCGACGTCCAGGAGCAGTTCGGCGGCACCACCTACCGGGTGACTCACACCGGTGTGGTACCAGCCTCACACCACTACACCGTGGCCAACACCCGGCCGGCTGGGGAGGGGCAGGTGACCGAGCTCGCCCCGGCACCGGGTGCCGATGAGACCACGGTGCTCACCGAACTGGTGGGCGCCGGTGTCCCGGTCAGCGGGTTCAGCACCGCCCGGACCTCGCTGGAGGAGATCTTCATCCGGGTCTACGGCGCCGACAGTCTCGAGGACGCCACCCAGCCCGAGACGGCGGGGGTGGGGGCCTGATGGCGCAGCACAACCTCTCCACGGTCGTCGGGTTCGAGTTCACCCGCACCGTGCGCAAGCGCGGGTTCTGGATCGCGATCCTGGCGGTGCCGGTGGTCATCGCGATCATCTTCGCCCTGTCGTTCACCTCCAACTCCTCGATCAGCGACTCCGCGGACGCCCAGGCCGAGGCCGAGATCGCCTTCGCCTATACGGACGCCTCCGGGACGATCCCGGAGGAGTTGGCCGCCGCTTACGGCGGGCAACCCGCCGCCGACCCCACGGCGGCGATCGAGGCGGTGAAGGCAGGGGAGCTGGATGCCTACTTCGCCTACCCCGCCGATCCGGCCGCCCAGCCGATTCAGGTGACCGGTGCGGACCGGGGGCTCTTCGACAACGGGACCTATGAGGCGGTGGCCGAGTCCTTGCTGACCACCGCCGCCCAGGCCCAGATCGGGGATCCGGGCCTGGCCGCGGCCGCGGCCGGGGACCTGGCGGTGGAGGCCACGATCTTCCGGGACGGGGAGGTCACCGGCGGGTTCACCGAGGCCATCGCCCCGTTGGGGTTGCTGGTGGTGTTCTTCCTGGTGATCGTGATGCTCTCCAACCAGATGCTCAACTCCACCCTGGAGGAGAAAGAGAACCGGGTCACCGAGATGATCCTCACCACCGTCAACCCCACCACCCTGGTGATGGGCAAGATCCTGGCCGTCTTCGCCGTCGGGGCGGTGCAGATCCTGGTGCTGCTAGCCCCGGTGGGGATCGGCTACGTCTTCTTCCGGACCCGGTTGAACATCCCCGACCTCGACCTCTCCTCGCTCCGGTTGGACCCGGGGACCATGGTCGTGGCGGTCCTGCTGCTGATCGGCGGGTTCGTGCTGTTCACCGGGGTGCTGGTGGCGATCGGGGCGATCATGCCCACCGCCAAGGACGCCGGGGTGATCTTCGGCCCGCTGATCTTCGCGATGTTCATCCCCTTCTACGCCATCAGCCTCATCATCTCCGACCCCGATGCGCTGATCGTCCAAGTCTTTACCTTCTTCCCGCTCACCGCCCCGGTGACCGCGATGCTGCGCAACGGCTTCGGCACCCTCGACCCGCTCACCGCCGGGATCGTGATCGCGGAGCTGTTCGTGTTCGGGGTGCTGGTGCTGCGGGTGGCGGTGCAACTGTTCCGGTACGGCTCCATCGCCTACACCGACAAGCTCAACCCCCGGGCCGTCCTGGGGCGCCGACGCCCGGCCACGGTGAAGAAGTAACCACCACCGGCCGCCGCTCATGGCGGTCAGGCGGGCAACGTCTCAGGCCCCGGCGCACGATGCGCCGGGGCCTGAGACGTGTCTGCCGTCAGTGGTCCGCGGGCTCAGCCCTCGCAGTCGGTGCAGTACCGCGTCTCGCCGGACTGGCGGGCCAGCTGGGACCGGTGCCGGACCAGGAAGCAGGAGGCGCAGGTGAACTCGTCGACCTGCTCCGGGATGACGGCCACGGTGAGCTCTTCGTGGGAGAGGTCGGCGCCGGGCAGGTCGATGCCCTCGGCGGTGTCGAAGTCCTCGGCGTCGATGACCGCGGTCTGGGTGGTGGCGCTGCGCTGGACCTGGATCGCCTCCAGGGACTCGTTGGCCGGCTCGTCCTCGGGCCGGGTGCGCGGGGCGTCGTAATCCGTGGCCATGATGTGGTGCGTGCTCCTTTGAGCAGAAAAGGGTGTTGGCATCGACCACAACTGAGGCGACAGCCCCGCTATTCCGGCGATCTAGGAGCAGAGCGGTCATCACTCCAAGCTTGTTGACACATCAAGTTACCGAGGTGTATGAATTAGTCTAAAGTCTCGTTCGAGCTCGAGGAGGCCCCCTGATGGCAGGCGCACTTATCACGGCGACCACCGGTGCCGGCGGCCTCATGGCCGCGGTGGCCACCGTTGGGCTGTGGACGTCCATCCAGGTCGAGCAGGTGCCCGAGCCGGCGGCGATGGCTCTGCTGGTGGCCGGGGTGATGCTGCTGGCCATCGGTTTCGTGGCGTACTTCGAGCACCAGTCGCACCTAGGGTCAATCCAGATGGAAGCGCAGCGGCAAGCACGCCGACGCGAGCTACAAGCACTCGGAATCGTCCCAGGGTAAGCACCGCAGATGCCCTGACGGACACGGAGGGTGCGCACGGTCGACAGAATCTCGAGGGAGCCCCTATTACGCGGTACTTTACATAACGTGACTTATCGGACAACGGTCAGCGGGGAGTTCTCGCATCTGATGCAACGACTCGTCCCACCCTGCCTAGGGCGGCTGTGGGACTGCCGCACCGATAGGTGACAGGTGAGGTTTCATGCCGCGAGGGTCACGGCGGGCTTCATCATGGTCTCGTACTCGATGGGGGTCAACCGGCCCAGACGAGCCTGCCGCCGGCGTCGGTGGTAGGTCCGCTCGGTCCAGGTCACGATCGCGATCCGCAGCTCGTCCCGGGTCGCCCAGGACCGCCGATCGAGGACGTTCTTCTGCAACAGGGCGAAAAAGCTCTCCATCGCGGCGTTGTCCCCTGCTGCGCCCACCTTGCCCATCGAGCCGACCAGTCCGTGCCGGTTCAGGGCGTGCACGAATTTCCGAGAACGGAATTGACTGCCCCTATCCGAGTGGACGATGCAACCGGCCACATCCCCGCGCCGTGCGACCGCGTTGTGCAGCGCCTGCACCGCCAAGCTGGACTTCATCCGCGAGTCGATGGAGTAGCCCACGATCCGCCCGGAGTAGACGTCCTTGATCGCGCACAAATAGAGCTTGCCCTCGGCAGCTTGGATTCCAGCAGTCCTGTGCTCAGTAATGTCGGTCAGCCACAGCTGGTTCGGCCCAACGGCGGTGAAGTCGCGCTCCACCAGGTCGTCGTGGACCGGTGGACCGGGCTTCTTGCCGTTCTTGCCGCGCTTCTTCCCGAAGGCGGACCACCAGCCGTTGTCTCGGCAGATCCGCCACGCGCTGCGCTCACACATCGCCTCGCCGGCGTCCTCGGCCTCGTCGACCAGGAAGCGGTAGCCGAACTCCGGGTCGTCCTGATGAGTGTCGAACAAGGCGTTCGCCCGATACGCCTCGGATAGCTCGGCAACGGTGACCGGGTCCGCCAGCCACCGGTAGTAGGGCTGGCGGGAGAGCTTGAGCACCCGGCACGTCACCGCGACAGGGATCCCGTCGGCGGCGAGCTCACTCACGAGCGGGTAGAGCCTTTTCCCGGCAGGTTCGCCTGGGACAGGTAGGCCGCTGCCCGGCGCAGGACCTCGTTCTCCTGCTCGAGCAGGCGGATCCGTTTCTTCAGCTCACGGTTCTCGGCCGACTCAGCTTTGGTTGTCCCAGGCTTCGCACCGTCCTCGACGTCGGCCTGGCGCATCCACTTCGACAGAGTCATCTCATGGATGCCGAAGTCCTTGGCGATCTGCGCCAGCGTCACTCCGTCTTCGCGGGTGCGGGCCACGCGCACGACGTCGTCGCGGAACTCTTGGGGATAGGGAGCGGGCACAGCAACATCCTTCCAGGCCGCCCTACGGGCAAGCCAGATCAGGTGTCACCCATTCGTGCGGCAGTCCCCCAAGCCTGGAATCTTTCACTTCACCGTCCACGTCATCACGGCGTCTTCAGGGCCTTGCTGAGCTTCTCGCGCTTCAACAGGGCGATCGAATCGGTGCGAGTCATCCGCAATCTCGTCGCCGAGATTGCGATGGTAGGTGAGTCTGAGCTCGTATGTGTCTGGGGCCCATACGTTTCCGGCTGAGGGCAATAGGATGACTTGGTGCGACCCGGGGTCGGCTAGCACGCGCATCGCCTGGGTGGCGCCCCCATGCAACGTCAAGTTCAACTCGGTCCGTCCGACAACGCCTATCGTGACACTGTTTACAGACTGCGGATCCTGAAGAACTGGATGCTGCAGGTCTAGGTTCTCCGGGATCCTGAGCCACGCGGCAACTACGCCTTGACTTGCGCGCACGAGATGCACTTCAAGTTGAGTCGTCTGTGCCTGCAATGCGAGGAGCGCCAGCGTTGAGGACCAGTCGTGGAAAGCGGCCTCGTGGCGGGCGCGCGCTTCACGTAAATTCAAGCGTGACGCCTCAAGGGCGGCGCGGCCACCTGTTAGCAACCCGTCACGATGATTAATCTGCGCGCGGTGCCAATCCCATACCGCTCGTGCCCACACCCGTTGCGTGGTCAGTGCGCCATCCGGTGCTGAAGGGGTGCCTACAGCAGCTATGTAAAACGCGCGGCTCGCGCCGGTCTCGTCGTAGCTTGCGATGAGATCGCTAAACCGATTGAAGCGCGAGGTTGCAAATCGGACCCGGTGCAACACGGCGTCGCGCACCACCACGTGCTGGAACGCTGCCTCCGCGGCCGTACTTGTCAGCGCGATGGCGCCGGCTACCGGATGACCCATGATAGTCACGTCGATAAGGCGCCGTTCGAACAGCCAGACACGCAAACGTTGGTCGAGCACCTGGACTCGAACATGGAGCGGCTGGACGTCCGGCATCAAGACATCCACGCTGTGCAGCAACTGAACAGTCCAACTGTCCGCTGGCCCCGCGCGCGTGACACGCTCCACCCGCAGAACTGATGACGCCGGTGTCGGCCACAACACACGTATGGCCATCGCAGCGAACCGAATGCCTGCAGATTCCCCCTGCTGCACCCGCAAGAGCAGTCCCACGTCACCATGCAACTCCGGCAAGTAGTCGAGCGCGCACTCAATGTCGCCCCACTCTGTGCTCCCGCCGAGCAGGATTTCGTGTAATGACTCGCCGCGTGTCCACACCCCGTCTGCGAACCTCCATCCGGCAGCGGTGTCCCACCCCGGATTCAGCGTGGATCCACCAGCTCCACCCGTCAGCAGCAACTCGTATCGCGCTGACGGCAGCAAGCCGGGGCCACCGGGACGGCGGCGCAACGTCAGGATGCCGTCAGGCCTAACCGGCGGCGATGGAATTGCATGCTGCTGCCGATGCGCATCCCATGTCTCCTCGTCTGCGCTTCGCGTCGCGCTTTGGGCTGACGCCCAATCGGTTGTGTAATCGGGCGCCGTCAACAGCCGCCCGTCGGCCGCACGGATCATGAGTTCCAGCGGGTACGTCTCAGCAGCAAACATGGATTGGACGTAGTCACGGCGGAACCGCATCGCGAAGTCGTCCTCACGAAAGACTCGTTCAGCCTGGGCCATCGGATGGGTGCTGTGAACGTACGACTCAAGGCGGAACGGCGGCCCACCGGTCTGGAAAAACGCAACCTCGTCGAAAGTCTTCGTGGCGTCGAATAGCTCCAGTTGACCGAGCGCCTCTGCGTACATGGCTGAGGCTATCCCCGCTAGCGGATGGTTTAACGGGAACGGCAGGTTCTCTAGTCGCAGCGCGCCCGCAATGCTCGTCCGCACGGTTAACCGGTAGTACTTGTCCGAGCGGAAGAGTTGCATTTCGTCGAACGCTGGCGCGTTGTCAACGCACTGCCTGCGGGTGTTTCCTGCACGCTCACGCTCGTCGGCCGTGACAAAGCAAACCTCGGCAATACCGAAGTCGTCCAGGCGTATCAAGGACAGACAGCTGAAAGCCGTCGGCGATTCGAACACCCACTGTTCGGGCGTGGCTGTGGTGGTCACGGGCACCTCTATCATGCAGGCCCTCGGATCGAACGCATTGCCTCGCCGTTGTGCCTCAGCGCGCCCGTTCGACAGCTCAGACTGTGAGCGACCTGATCGGCGCGCACGGCTGCGGATCGCCAGATCGACAGCCTGCCACTGCGCTGGACCACAGAGTTTGAGAATCACCTGCACCACGGGTTCGGGGAAGCGCAGGTCGAGATAGCCTGCGACCGCGAGGCACATTGGCTTGTGGGTATCGCGCTGTGGGCGCATCTCACGTGGGCTCGTTATCCGCAGTTCGTTGATCCATAGTTCTTTGCCAGGCGGGACCGGTTTTGGTTCAAGGCGGTCGAACGTGATGCATACGGCTCGCTCGTTGTCACCGGTGCAGGTCATAAGCTCGGGATAGTCCTCTAGCACGGCTTCGCCGGCTGTTGGCGATCCCGCATCCTGCGTCCAGAGGAAGAGATGGTTGCGCGGTGGTGCACTCATCAAGTGACTCAAGGGGTTGCCGCTTCCGAGGAGCAGGCGCCGCGCCGATGGTGTTCCGTCGCCCCGCGGATCGGCGTCGGCGAGCCACACCCCGCTCCAACTTGGCGCGGAGGTCGTGGAGGCCACAAGCTTCCAGTCCTGCTCGGTTCCGGTCCATGGCAGGCCTTTGCGATGCTCGAACAACTGTATGTGCTCTACCGTGGGTGTGAATCGCATCAGTCCGGCATCAAAGGTCTTGGTGCCGCCCGGATGACGCAGGAACGGCGCGCCGGCCGGCTGGTTGACCTCGGGTCGGAACTCGAGGAGTACGCCGGCGTCCAACGGCACCTCGGATGACGCCCGTGCTGCTGCAGCGTGATCGGCTGGCGCCTCGTGGACTGAGAGGGCCGTGCTGCTATGCGCGAATCGTGAGGTCAACGAAACCCTGCTAAGTGGTGATGCGATCTCCGGCACCTCAATTGTGGGTGTCTGCCAGGAGAACGGAATCGACGCCTCGAAGTCGGGAAGTGGAACGGGCAAGTCGGCCTCGAGATCGACTTCGGCTTGGACTTTGAATGGCCGGGGTCCTTCGAGCAGGACTTGAGCACTCGCGCCGAGCTGCATGCTGAATCCGAATGCCGATAAGCGAACGCTGGCTCGGAGCGAAACATCGCCCGAGAGCTGCTCGGGGCCAATGGTTAGGAGGCCATCACCGTCGAGCTCAAGGTGCGCCGTCACGCTGACGGGCCCAACGTCCGGGATGTTGGGATCCAGGTCTGCGGCTGCGCCCATCCGTGCACGGAAAGCGGCGCCTCCACGGCTGTCAATCATTAAATACGAGTCGGCGCGCAACAAGTTGAGGACGTTCGCATGAACGCGGCGATTGCGCGGCGAGTCTTCACCGAAGTAGAGATGCCAGTTTGAGAGGTCTTCAAGATCAAAAAAAGCTTCGACGCCGCCCGACGCGTCAAGTGTGTCCTCGATCAACTCTGCCTGTGCGTCGATATTGAGTTGGATGGTTTTCTCGCGGCCGTCGAAAACTGCGAGGGCGCGCAGCGGCGGCTCGCCCGGAGCAAGCCCCTCTAGGAGCAGTGCTCGTCCTTCGAGGATCAGCACCGGGCCTGGCAAAACCACAACGATCAATCCGCGCGTCCCTTTGACGAATCCATCCACCGTGGTAATCGTCACACCGATCCCGAGTGCCATCGCGTCACGCTCGTCGTGCCACTTATTCGTCGGATGAGCCCCGACGATTGGTCCGCGCTTGTACCAGTCGTGATACCAGTTCTGTCCGGGGGTTCTGTCGGGCGCGACATTGAGGCCGAATAATCCGAGTGCGCCCTTCAGTGCAAGTCCGGACTGTCCCAGCGGGATGCCGGCTGGTAGCTCGACGCCGAAGTACACGTAAAGGAAGGGGAATGGTGGTTGACCCAAGTTCATGCCAATGAGCAATCCGGCTTCCGCAGAGAGTCCAACCGCTGGTACGCGTAACGCAATGTCGCCCGCAAATGCGACCTGCTGTGCGCTTTTGATAAACCTAATCAGCCCTTCGAATTCAATAGTCTCGGGGACACCGAAGAACAGGTTGACGCCGTCGAAATCGACCTCGATCTGCTCGGCTGCCCTCCGGATTTGCTCGATCGGCAACGGCGACTGCACGCCATGGAGCAGCGACCGCGGCCAGCTCAGGCGGAACCCCTCGACGTCCACGCCCAAGGGTACCGCCTCGATTAGCCGCAGCCCCCCCGAAAGATCCAGCCAGAGACGATCACGCGGCACCTGATAACCAATACCGATCCGGCGCATCTCGAAGTGGAACCCCCATAGATCTAAAGTCGCAAGGTCCTTCAGCTCTACCCAGGCTTCGCCAATCGTGAACTTCCCCGTTGAGTCGACCGTCAGGTCCTTGACTTCGAAGTCCGGCCATTGCAGGCCCTCGCTGGCCATCAACAACGGCGTCAATCCCCCACTTAGCTGCATCGTAGCCACGTTGTCGGCGTCAACAGCAAATGACAACGACTGCAGGCGCAACTCGAGCAATTCCTCGCGAGTGAGCGTAATCTCGGCATCTGCACCAAGGGCAAGAGCGAAGCCACCGTCGACCGCAAAATTAGCGCGCACGTCGACGGGCTGGTCGAAGTACGGAACCAGCAACTTTCCCCAGATATCGATCACGACGGGCATGGTTTCTTTAAACTCCAGCAACACGCCATCCAAGCCCCCCTGCCACCCAAACAACTGCCCCACAACACTCCCGGTCAGTGCGCGGGTACTCTGATCGAAAGCCAAATCGTTCCAAGTAACTTCGGCTTTGCCGGTGAAGCCTCGGCGGTCGATGCATGCGTCGATGAATCGGAGGTCGGGTGCCGCGGGGAAATCACTCGGAAGCTGGAAATCCGCCTCATCCATCTCAATCCGAAAGTCATTGGGATCGGGGACGATGTCTACGCCCCGCGCGCTGATCACGATACCGGTGTCAGCAATCAGGGTTTCAGACAAATTGATCGAAGGAATGCCTACGGAACCGTTCGCATCCTGTGGCCAAACAAGACCGAATCCACCAGTGCTGTGCCAGCAAATCCCGACATTACCGTGTTCACTACGAGCGGTAATGGTCTGCCGCATGTCGGGCACACGGACCCAGCCACCGTTGTCGAGACTGGCCGGGGACAACACGGATGGTAATTCCACCACAATCTCAGCGAGGCCTAAAAGGATCTCCAGTTCGCCCGCGAGACGAAGATCCAGCGTTGTCAGCTCGCGAAAGATCACGGCGAACCCGTCCGGTCCACCGAACTCGATCCGAGGCTCTCCCTCAGCCGCGTTGATTTTTAGGGACGCCTGCGTAAATCCTTCGCCAGCGTCGACAGTAAAGTCCGCGATTTCTAGCACGTCGAACAGTGCTTGGACGGGCTCTGGGAGGAGGGCGGTGGGGATAAGTTGATTCAGTGGAACCCGCATGGTTCACACCCTTCGGAAACCGATGGCAAGTGGCATCGGGATGCTTTTTTTGAACCCTGGCTCGATGATCAAAGTATTGTCAACGATTAGGCCGAGCGAGTCATCGCCGTCAGTGATAAAGGCATCGACCACACCCACATCGCGCATCAAAGAAATCATGTCTTCCCACGAAGCCATTTTCAGCCGCGGGACGTAGTAGTCGGGCCGACACAGCACGAACACATAGTCGACCTGCATGCGACGGCAGGTCCCGATAATGGGGATGCCTGCCGTTTCCGCCTTATTCTTATTGGCATAGACGCTGTCAGGCTCACCGCGCGGCTTGCCATCGCTGCCAAGCATGTCTATCTCATGGGCCGCGCCAATTCGTTTACCTTCCCGAAAGACTCCGATTACGGGTTCAATTGCGCTGGCGAAACCGTGGTTTTCCGGAATGAAGTTGCGATGCAGATGATATTCTCCATTCGTCGACTGCGCGAAGTGGTACCGCCAGCTGCCCGGGTCTTCCGGAATCGGACAATCACCGACCTCATCCGGCTGGCCCCGGAACACTAACCGCCCCTTGGTTAACCTCGGAATGATGAAGCCTGCGTCGTTCGTCGCTATCAGGTAAAACATGCCCCGGATTATGTCGGACTGCTTGGCGCAGAGGCCCAGTGCGAACACGGGTCCGTTCGCGATTACCTTGAACGGATTGTTCACCACGAGATCCGAGAAATGCACATCCGGACGGCGGATGTCGATCAATTCCATTTGGTAGTGATCGGCGCGGAACGCGACGAAGTGGAGCTTCGGGTCGTCGATGTAGAACTGTGCAAACTTTTCTGGATCACTTTCCACCGCGAGGTGGAAAGTGCTGACGACATCGGCGCGGGTCGACGTGGGGATATTCGGTAGATTTAGCCTTGTCCGGAATCCTTCGATGTCGGTCGTTATACCGAGCGCGGCGCAGCCTTCAAGCTCCAGTTGCAGGGCCTCTTTGCAGAGCCGTTTGGGCAGTGAATCATCTGGCAGTGCATCGTGGTGCGCGAAAAAGCGGTCTAAACCAAAGTTGCCGACTAAGTCTTGCTCTAGCGCGAGGAATAGCAGCTCCTCGCACGCGGGGCCGCACAGGGCAAAAAGTCGAATAATCACCGCTGGGTCAAGATGACGGATTGACCCGGTTGGGCTGATGGTAAGAAAGGCCGTTTCTAGCTCCGATGTGGCGATGCCGATCACAACAGATGTCGTAATCACTCCGTTGCCCTGGTCCGCTGGAATGCAGCGGGTGAGCACGTGCATCGGCGCATACTCGCTGAATATAAGTTGTAGAAAGAAATCTTCGCTCAGCCATGGCCTTGCGAGGACCGCCGTCGTCGTAGGCTCATTGATCAGCGTCGGGTCTTCGACGATGCACTCGAAGAAACTCCTAACTGGGCGGGGAGTCGAATCAGGAAAGGTAAATCGCAGAAACATTTTCTTATCTGGGGTCGTCCGGATGGAGACGGTTGCCACTTCTTCTAGCGGAACTGGCACACCGAAGGTAATTGGGGCGTCTAACCCCAGCAATTCGCCCAGCATCACTGCAACTTCTTCATTATTCACCTGTCCCCCTTTGGGGTCGGAGTTCATTGCAGCGGAGAAACACTAATCTCGGAGCGATGCTCGCTCTGTCGCCCGTAGCGGTTCCAGGCCCGAACGCGATACCCATATACGAGCGTCGGATTAGCCGTATAGTCCAATGCTAAAAAGCTGCCTGCGCTCGGATTAACGGGAACATCTATGCGCTCCCAAGTAGTGATCTGGCGATTGTTGCGTTCGATGGTGAATACGGCCTCCGAACTGTCCCATTGGAGACGGACGAACGGCGACCCCTGTGCGGGTTGGACCCAGGCTGCGCTCAACCAATCGACCGGCGCAGGTATCGAAGTATCGAGCACAGTCACGCCAATTGTCTGGGAAGGAAGTGAAGTAATTTTGTAAACATCGTCCGGTGCGATGCCGTGGCGCACACGTTTGACTGCTGTTACGCGGTAGAAGTAGCGCTCATCTCGGAGTGTGCCCTCCAGTGGTTCATCCACCCAGGTCACCTCGACTCCGGAGCGGACCCGTATGTCGGCGATTACCGGCAATCCGAAGGGTGCTGCGAGATCCGCCTGATTCCGCGCCCGATGTACCAAGTACTGTTCAACGCCCGCGTCGGGGTTGTGGGACCAGCTCAGTGTCGCTCGACGCTCGCCTCCGACCGTGCGCGTGACGATCGGGATGGCAGGGGGGGTTGTATCAACCAAGCGCATGGGGGCGCTGACGGGCGACCACTCGGATCGTTGCTGCGCCGCATCGACCGCGCGGACCCGGTAGAAGAAACTATTACGCCCGGTACCCGGCAGCACATCGCGGTACTCCATCGTCGGAAGCGCAGCGCCGGTGACAATCGCGAACGCATCCGGCAATGTCGCTGCCAGCGCACGCAGTGCGGCCCCATTGCCGAGCACAGCTGTGTAGTCGGGACGGGTCTCGAAAGAAACCGTGCCGGCGGTCGGCGCCGGGTCACCCAGCATCGTTGGTCGTAGCATCACGTCGAGCGCCTGAGCGACCGCTGCTGATGCTGCTGCTGCCGATGTGATGGTCCAGCAGCGCGACGCCTGCTGCAGGCGGGCACCCTTCACCTGCGCGATGTCTGGCGCCGATCCGGTTGGTGCCCACCGGGCCACGAACAGGCCGTTGCCGGCGTCAGTGATCTGCGACAGTTCTCCGAAGATTATGAGGCCCTGCGCGACGGGAGGTGACGCATCTAGGCGGCCCGAGCTCCACTCGCGTTGATGGACCGCGAGGATCGTTGCGTCGAGCGCGCGCCCCACTTCCCAGTTAAGGCCCTCGTGCGGCTTGAGGTTGCCCGTATTCCAAGTAATGCAGAGGGTCGCGTCGCCACGCGCGTCAGGTCGTGATGCATAACCTTCGGCGTCGGCCGATGTGCCGCCACAGACATGGGGCACGCTTGGGACTCCCTGGGGCGCGGGTCGCATCGCGACGACGAGCGCGGGAAGGGACAGCGAACTCTCATTTCCACGATCGTCCTCGGCTGTGATGGCGAGAACGAGGCTGCAGCTGGCCTTACCGGGCTCGGGGGTGAGGTTTATCGAGTCGAGCTGGACAGTCGTCTGGTACGTGCTCGACAACTCGCATTCCATGCCGGCGACCAGTTCGTCCGACAACGTTTCGCTCGCTTCGACCAGCATCGAGAGCCGACCTGTTCTCGCTGTGACGCCGCTGAGTATGCGGCCGAGCCGCGCGCGAACCTGACTTCCCGAGTCCTCGATAGGGAACGCGATCTCGCCTCCGCGATCGTGTGGCAACCCCGCCGGCCACTCGCCCCGCAGATCTACCACGATGTACCGTCGCGACAACGACGAGGACGGCCTCAGACTGACGGTCTGACCGGAGACCGCCGGCATCGTCGTGGGAACGATAATCGAGGCCGGTCCTTGCCCAGCCAACCCGCCGGCCGTCTGATAGAAAACTGTATCGATTCGCCCCCCAATCTCCGCGGTGCCATCCCTGAAGATGTCTGCGTCGATCAGCGCCACGTCGAGCAGCAGTTCGCGCATGGCGGGAACCTGCAAGTCGGGCGGTTGCCGGTCTAGCGGAAGCTGAGCGAGACGACTCACACTCTCTGTATGGTCGTGCACTGCGACGATGCGGGCGGTTAACGACGATGCAAGGCCCTCGTACGTCGCGGAAACGGGCTGCCGCAGCTTCACCTCCGGCGGCAATCGATGCCATAGATGTGGCGCTTTTGGATCAGACACGAGCTCGCCGCGGCCCTCATGCACAAGCGACTCGGTGGACACCACCTCTACAAGTCCATCCGCGCGAACGGCGTCAATAACCAACCGCTGGCGGCCTTGGAGGCTACGTCGTCGCCCGTCGGCATCGTGAGTAACCCGCAGCACCTGGTACCGCAGTAGGTCGCCCTGCCGTAGCGCGTCCGCCGACAGAGGCGCCCCGAGCGAATCACTTAATCGCAGCAGATGCCGCCAACGGCGTTCGCCGTCCGCAACAACGCCGACAGCCTCCACGGCAACCAGGCGTGTCTCGACGCGACTATCGCGCCGGGCATGGCACCGCAACAGTCTCGCGTCTGGCGCCCGTCGTCGTTGCACGTATCCGTACTCAAATTCAATCGTCACGGCGCGACCACCCGGCACCAGCTCCGCGCGGATCCTTACCGGAGGAGGCGGTGGCTCGAGGTCTACCAGCTCAACGTCACCGGACTCCAGACCCGGCCCGGTCTGCCCGAAGAGATCGATCGCCGACACCGAATAACGAACATGCCCCAGCGGCACGTTCGGCTCTCGGAATATCCACCCGTCCGCCTGACCGAACGAGGCCGCCGGGACCATAACTGGCGCCTCAGCAGTCAGCGGCTGCCGCGACACGCCGTCAATCCTTGCCACGTCGTAGAGCACCGCTTGCGTCGGCGTCACGCCCACCATCGCAGATGGTCGGCCCCAACGGATCGCCACACGCGCACGCGGAACACGGCCCTCCCAGTCGAACCCCCGCCCTTGACGTGCAATGACGGGACCACGGACCTGCGGGCGTTCCGCCGCCTGCATCCCGACCTCCAGCGCGAGGCCACACTGCACCTGACCGTTCCAGCCCGCTTCAACCTTGTAGTCATACGCCCGGCCGGGTTGCGGCCCACCGGCGGAGTCATCTCGATCAACCCAGTAGAGACCGAGAAGCCGGGCAATGTTTGGGTCAAGCGAGGCGGCTAAAAGCATCGGTAACGGCCGAAGCCGTGACACCGGCGACTGTGGATCGCCCTCAAGCTCGAGCCTGTGCGGCGGCACATCCGCATCTACGAAGGGAGGAGACACAGGAAAACGCAAGCCTGCAAGCCAGTCAACCAAGGCCGAGGCTTCGCGACCGCCGTATCGAGTGACGGCGTTCGGCGGGCTGGTCACGTACCGGTTGTGCAACCCCGGCTCAAATCGCTGCGCGACCTCACTCTCGTGTACAACTGGTGCCAGCGTCGCGCGTGGATGCTGCCAGGACAGATCTTCGCCCCGGCAGACCTGCTTAACAGTGCTATACGAAAGTTGGCGCAGTCGGCCAAAATCAAGCGGCAGCTCAATATGGGTGATGCCAGGCCACTTGAGATCCACCGAAATCACACCGTCGGTATCCGCAATCGGTCGCTGAAGCACCAACCGTGCGCCCCCGAATGCACGTACCACAACCGCACCAGGGTTCTGCAGCGAGAGCAGTACGCGAGCGACCGGCTCGGTGAAGCGCAACTCAACTCGCAGACTTGGGCTACGAAGACTGGGCTGAAGGTCGCCAGCATCGGTTCCGTAAAGGCCACCGCCCGCAGGGAATGCAAAGTGGATGCCGTCGAGAACGGCGCCGTCAGGCAAGGGGGTGTCTGGTGGGATCCGATCGAGCATCGCCGTGACGATCGGCTTCGACTGCGAGTTGCGGCGATAAAGACGGAATGGCCCTACAGGGAATCCTAGTTCGACGGTAAAAGCCCAGCGCAAGTGGATGCCAGCCGGGCCGATCGACCCCGGTTCAGGTCGGATTCCTACAAGACTGAGCATGCGATCCTCTGACCTTCAGTGGCGCTCATGTCTTACCTATTGCTTGCCACCATACTCGTAGAGCGAGACAGCAGAGTAGGTGTACTCCATGTTGCTTCCGCGCTTTGTTTGACGGTGTCCCCGACTGCCTCGGACGCCCTTCTATGAGTCAAGCGGCGATAATGGTTGGGACTGCCGCACCGATAGGTCAGGTCAACGTCACCTATCGGTGCGGCAGTCCCCTACTGGCAGCTCCCGGATCCGTCGGTAGAGAGTGGCCCGGGACATCCCGAGGTCCCGTGCGACCTGGGTGGCCGGCTCCCCGCCCTCGATCAGCCGCAGAGCGTTGCGAATCTGGGAGTCGGTGAAGGTTTGGCGCCGTCCGCCGAAGTCCTTGCCGGCGGCCCGGCGCTTGGCCACCGAGTCGGTGACCCACGCCCGCTTGGTCTCCAGCTCCATCTGCGCCAGCGCGGCCATCACGGTGAAGACCATCGAGCCCATCGGAGTGGCGGTATCCACGTCTCCCCCACCCAGGTTGAGCACCCGCAACCCGGCACTTCTTCCCCGCAGCTCTTCGGCGAAGGCCAGCATGTTCTGCGTCGACCGTCCCAGACGGTCCAGCGTGGTGATCACCAAGGTGTCGCCCTCCCCGGGCGCAACTACAGCTTTGTCGAAGGTAGGACGCGAGGCACGCCCGCCAGACACTCCACTGTCAACATAGATGTCATCGTGTCGCACGCCGGCGGCCAAGAGGTCAGACACTTGACGGTCCGCGTCCTGCTGCCGCGTCGACACCCGGGCATACCTGATCAACTTCCCTATGTCTACGCCATCTGTCTCGCAACCAAGGTTGAGTATCCCATTCTAGGGGAATCGATAAAGCACATAGATGCAAGACAGGCCGAACCGCGGAAACATGCGGGCGCAAATTTTCCGGACGAGACGTCTCGCATCCCAAAATTGCAAGACAGACGGGGCCACCAACATCCTTTGGGACTCGGTCTCACCCGCCAGTTAGCCCCCAGTAGACGCGGTGTCAGTCAGCGAGGGGTTGATAGGCGTTCTGCTAGGAGATGCTCAACGTCCAACCAGCCCCGACCCAGCAAGTTCCGCTCCTTCGGGCGTCCTTCACGGCATCGTGCAATGTCACGCCGGCCCCGCGCACAAGCAGGGGCAGGAACCTCACGCCTTCGGGACTGATGCACCCCTGACCCGACCGCCCGGTCGGCAGGCCCTTTCGCCGTCGTGCGGTGCATGCGGTCGGTCTGCGGTCCGCTAGTTTCAGTGCGAGTTGCTGCTGGTTGCTTTCGTGCTGAGATGTCTGGCCTGCAAGTCATGGAAGATGGTTGGATCCGACAGGCAGTAGCGGAGAAAAGCTGAGGCTCCTAGCATGCAGACATGAGCAGGAGCGGGGCTCTCCGCGACGACGATTCCACCCTCCCTCCAGAGGTGGCGAAAAATGCCGCTCTACGCGTCCTGCTGTTCTTGCCAGCCCTCGAACGGTCCGAGAATCAAACGGCAACACGAATTGCCCAGCTGCTCGCTCAAGCTGCCTCTAAAAACCGACCGGGCACATACTTGTACGAGTCAGCACCCGGGGCAGATGCAGCCACCATACTGAGCCCGAACCGCCGGCCTTTGCTGAAAATCATCCAGGTCAACTACCATCACGCCCTGAAGGAAAATCCTTCTCAGTCGAAAAACTCTGAGTTCAAGGACGCGATCGCAGGCCTCTCCTTCGCACTGATGGGCACGCTCCGGCTCCTGCATTCACTCCTCAGGGGGCAGCACTTCAAGTCAGGGCGGTCGACCCTGCAACTGTTCTACGCATTCGCTCTCGTCATCATCCTCTGGCTGTCGGGGCTCACTCTGGTCTTCGGGGCAGTGCTATCCATCACGCCGAACCTCCTTCCGGAATGGCTCGAGCGGGATACCACCGGCGGTCAGATCACGCAGACCGCTGGCGTACTAGGAGTATTCGTCCTGATCTACTGGAAAATTCGAGCACCGGTTCTTCAACGGGGCGCTCTCCTGCGAGCTGTCATGGATTACATGGAGCACCATCACACCGTTCTCCGCGCTACTGCCGTCCTCGACCAAGCGATCGACGATGTTCTCGAGTCCGACCCAGATGCGGAGATTCACATCTTCGGACACAGTTTCGGGAGCATCGTGGCATTGGATACTCTGTTTCCCACCGTATCGGACATTGAAAGACGTGACTTGGCGGCCGTCCACAGCCTGACCACCACGGGGTCCAGCGTCGACCTTCTGCGTACCCTCTACCCGGATCACTTCGAGGTCAGAGAAAGGCGATGTCCCGACATCCTATGGACCAACGTGTTCATTCCCGCGGACGTACTGGCCTCTAATTTTGTAAACACCGGTGACGACAGCGCTACCGCTGCCCCCAACGAGAAACGCTTCACCATCGCAGGGGCAATCCCGTCGGTTAACATCGCTGTGGGCCGTCCGGTGATCAGAATCTTCCGAATACCCACCATGGAAGGGATTACCATCCACGGGAAATACTGGGATCGCAACGAGCCCCGGCATCTTGAACGTCTTGTGCCCACGTGGTTGCCCACTCCTAAGAATTCTTAGAAACGGGGCCGCTCTGACGTTACCTGACTCCCCGCTTACGAGAATCAAGGCAACTATGATTTTTATGTTCGTCCACAAACTATGCTTCAGCAGGCTGGGACAATCTCGACCGTTCGTGATCCTGGAGTCTCGCAACCAAAACGCCTCATAACCCATGAACTGCAAGACACACAGAGGCCCAAAACTCTTTAGAATGCGATCTCACCCGCCAGCGAAGCCGGGCAGACGCGGTGTCAGTCGGCGAACCGTAGGGAGGCGCTCTGTCGGGAAGTGTTCAATGCCCAGCCAATCCCCGCTCCTTCTGGCCTTCCCCACGGCATCGTGCAACGCCAAACCAGCCCCACGCTCGAGCAAGCACATGAACCTCACGCGTTCCAAGGCCCGGTTGCCGGCTTCCTCGGTCTTCGTAGCTGCCCAAGCATCCGCGGTGACGCGCAGGAACTGCGCCATCTTCTGAAGTGGAGTGTTGTCATGGAGCCATACGTGCCGTTGATTCAGACTGCCCTTTGGGTCGCCGCGGTCCTGGGCGCGGCCTGGATCTTCCGCCGCGAGGTCCGATCGCTCCAGCGTGCCCTGCACATGCGGCTAGAGGCCGGAGCACCAGTGAAACTCGCCTGGTTGGAACTGGGAGAGGTCAGAACTGAGGTGAAATCCATGCGTGAGCAGATCGATGGCATGTCTGAGCAGGTCACCGCCCTGTTCTTGGCGGCGATGTCCCCCAGCATGTACATGAATCTCCGGAAGCTGGAGTCCGGCCGGTTCGGGAGGTTCGAGGCCAGCGACGGGCTGACACGCGAGCTGGGGAACCTTCGGGACCTGGGCTACGTCGAGGTGCCCGGAGGAATCAGACAGCTACCCGACACCGGTGAGGAGCTCAGCGACTACGTGACGATCACACCTACCGGCCGTGACTTCGTCAGGCTGCGCGAGGCATCGGCGTCCCGGTGATGCTTCAGCGACACCTTCTCTGACCCGGATCCGCGAGTAATGGTGGCTTGATCGGCGCATAACGCGAACGGGGTGCCTTGCCCTGCTTGGAGAATCGCGGTTGCTAGAGGACGTTGATCATCCGAGCGAAAAAGCACCCTGTCGGCGAAAAGAGCACGTAGTCGCAAGCCCACCGGAAGCATAGCCCTAACCACACACAAGTTTGATGGGCCCGATTTCCTTCATCAGCCCTTGACGGTCTCTCAACATTGATTGAGGCATCCACTCTCGCGATAAAAGCGATGGCCATCGCCGTGCCGCGTAACAATAAGATCTACTACCACGTAGATCTATCGCGGCCCCTAAGCGCGTCCTACCATGTCTCTGACTAGGACATTTATCTAGGCTCGGCTACCTCGATCGAGGTGCCAAGGAGGCAGGCGGGGGCGTCAGGGATACGGAATTCACTGTCCATGCAGTCGAGTGACGGCATTGTAATTACTGGACCAGTGATGGCCATACCCCCGATTTCGGCATGCCGATAGATGAGGGCCGCCCGTGTACCACAGCTCTTTCTCTGGTCACGCCAGTTCTACGTCGATAAATCAAGCACGGCAATAAGGGGTGTACTGATGGCACAGTCTTTGTTGATGGCAAGTTTTGAAACCGGTGGAGGTTCTGGTTTCGTTGCCAAGCATGGGCAGACCGGCGCTCAATATCAGGCGCTGTTCAACGAACTTACCGGCAAGGGTTTCCGTCCGGTCTGCGTCAGCGTTTATCGGGATGGATCGGTTGCCCGCTATGCTTCCATCTTCCATAAGGTCGATGGGCCCGCCGTCGTCGCGCGGCATGGGATCGACGCCACGCAGTATCAGAACGAAGTCAAGGCCTGGGCCGCACAGGGCTATCGTCCGCGCAGCCTCTCGGCCGCGACGGTAGGCGGCAAAACCCTGTTCGCGTGCATCTACGAGAAGGGCGGCACGGGCGAGTGGACGGCCCGCCACGGCCTTACTGCGGCCCAGTATCAATCCACCTTCGACGATCAGGTCGGCAAGGGCTTCAGGCTACGAGCGGTTCACCCCTATGCGGTGGACGGCAGTGCTCGCTATATCGCCTGGTGGGAAAAGAGTGCTGGCCCCGCGGGCGTTGCGCGCCACGGCCTGAGCGAAAGTGCCTTCCGCCAGACCCACGACAGTCTCGCCGCGCAGGGCTATGACCTCGTCTCCGGCGGCGCCTGTCTGGTCGGCTCGGCCGATCGTTATGCCGGCCTGTGGGAGAAGCGCACCGCTCACTCCATCGGACATCATGGCATGACGACCGGCGCATATCAGGCCAATTTCGACGCCGCTACGGCGCAGAACCTCCGGCCGTCTTTCGTTTCCGGCTACTGGGGAGTGCTGCCGGTCGACGTCAACCTGCGCTTCCGCATCCAGCGGCAGCCCCAGTCGCAGTGGTGCTGGGCCGCTTGCTCGGTCAGCGTCAGGCGCTACTATCAGCCGGCCTCCACCCTGACGCAGTGCCAGCTCGTCAATGCGCGGCGTGGTCGCAACGATTGCTGCACCAACGGCAGCAGCAGTGCCTGCAACCGACCGGATAACACCCTCGGTGTGCTGGACAGCCTCGGCCATCTCAACACGAGGACCAACAGCAGCGTCGCCTATAACGATTTGCGCAATCAAAGCAATGCAGGGCGCCCCACCTTCCTCCGCATCAGATGGTCTGGGGGAGGAAGCCACGCGGTCCTGGCGACAGGAGTGGAGGACGGCAACTTCGTAATCGTCTGCGACCCCGGAAGATCAAGCGCCGCGGACCCCAACCTCGGCACCACCAGCGTCGTCGCCTACAACACGCTGCGCACTGCCTACAACGGAAGCGGCAGCTGGACCGCTACCGGCACCACCAAACCTTGAGCAAGGACACGCAGATGCCTATCACTATCGCCACACCGCCCGACGCCGTATTGACTGAACTGACGAACACCTTGCCACGCATTGCCGGCAGTTCGGGGATCGCGCAGCGCGCTCCGTCCATCACCCGCTCCGCAGACCGCTTCACACTCGCCGATGCGATGCGCGTCGCACGCGCTCCCGATGAGATCGCCGATGCCGACGCACTGCCGATGCCCGTCTACGTGGTGGGGCTCGATGATCTCGCGCAAGAAGGTCATCTAGAGGAAACCGCGCGCCTTGCCCTGTGGTCGTACATCGTCACCACCGAGGCTGGAGCCGTCTCCGCCGAAGTAACTTCCGACGACAGCCAATTCGCCCAGATCTCGAACACCGCTGCCGCGGGCCGTGCGCGCTCAGCCCTGATCCACCTCGCACAAGATGAGAGCGCCGATGCTCCGAATGGAGAGGCCGCTGAACTGCGTGTGCCCGCGCTGCACCTCAGCCTGCTGTGGATCAGAGGCGAAAGCGGAACTTTCGAGGTGCTGGATTTCCAAGGCCCGGAACTGCCTATCGGCCGCCGCTTCGGGGCCGACGAGCTGGAAGGAGTGCTGCGCACGCTCGCCGAAGCGTACCCGCGAGAGGCCGAAGGAGAAGGCTGACGCAGGCATTCACCGGCACTACCCACTTCCATCTCACGCCGCGAACGCGTGATGGCCATCGACCAGGGACGATTCCAATCCCTCCACCGCCGCGACGCCCCTCTAGCGCTCCGCTGGGATGGGCGCTCATGGGGAAAGTCACCCGCCCGGTGGGACAACCTCACTTGCTCCTGGCTTCCAACGGGTTGGACCGGGGGTGAAGCATGTGTGAGGTTCCCCCTCGGCGTCTGCGGGCGGCACTGACGCCGGCACGCGTGGTCCTGGCGATCATCGGGGTAGCAGTCATCATCGCCGGGCAGCTCCAAGCCCAGGGCTCTGAGGGGTGGTACATCGAAGAGGTGAGCCTGGGATTGGGGTTGGCGATCCTGGTGCTCACCGTGGTGTTCCCGGCCATCCGAGAGGTCGAGTTCGGGTTCCCCTCCGGGGTGAAGATCTCCGCCGCGTTCCAAAACCGTGAGGAAGAGCTCGGCAAGGCCTTCGAAAGCCAAAAAGGGGACCTCGAGCTGTACGCGCAGTTGCTGTGCGAAGACCCCGCCCTGTCCGCGGACCTACTGGAAGCGGCATGGGCGAAAACCGCAGCCACATGGCGGGGCCCGGTGACACCAGAACTACGCTTCTACGTGCTCTGCCTGTTCGTGCACCTTCTGGATTCCCACCATCGCTGGGTGACACCAGTAGCCAGGAACCGCCCACCCGGCGACGGCGGGCCCGTCAGCACCACCCCGTTGAACGCTCTCTCCCTTGATGAGCGCATCGTCGTGGTGCTCCGCGAGTTCGTGGACCTGCCGAGCACGCAGATCGCCGCCTTGACCGGCAGACCTTTGGCAGCGGTCAGACAAGACCTGCAAACCGCCCGGGCCGTGCTCGACCAGTCCAACGGGAACGGCGGCAGTCCATGAACCCCGGCACCCGCCAGCACCTCATGACCGTTGCTGCGCAGAGGGCTCAAAGCCATCCGGCTGCAGTCCAGCGGCCCCTCGCCCAAGGTTCGAGTCGTTACCGGACACGCCTGTGGGCCTTTCACTGCGCCGTCATCATCCTGGCCGCTCTATTACTGGGGACAGGGCTCCTGGTGGAGCGAGCGGTGAACACCTCGCCCGAAGGCATCCCGCCAGTCACCGTTCCGTCTCCGGTGGCCCCTCCCGGCCCCACCGGCCCCCGCCCCACAGACCCCGGCGAACCGCCGCTGATGAGTATTGAACTCGTCCCGCGTTCGGTGACGATGGACCTGGGAGAACGGCTCCCAGTTCAGGCATGGGGCACCTACAACGACGGTTCTAAGAAACAGATACCTGCCGCAGAACTGTCCTGGGACGTCAACAACACCGAAGAATATCTTGAGGTCCCCGACATCGCCTCGGTGGACACAACCACTGGAACTGACGGGATTGTCATCGCCGGCAGTGCCGGCGAAGCCACCCTCACCGCCACCATGCAGGAAACCGAGAACCCCAAGGGCACCGCGGACATCACCGTCATGGACGACCCCGGACCCCGCCCGACCTTGCTAGGCCCCACAGACCTCCAGAACCCAAACCCGACAGCCTCACCAATCCCAGTCGTCCCCTGAAGCGGCCCTCAGCAAGTTACTAAATACTGTCACGATGTCTCGCATGAGTCATGTCTCGCATCCCATGCCTTCCAATACAGTCGTGCCGGAGGACGTGGTGTGTCGGGGGCTAGGAGGGAGTGCCCGGACCAGCGTGCCGGGACCAGGAGGCGCCTGCTGCACCGATCCGCGGCAAGGATGCCCGGACTCAGGGGGTCCCGGTGATGCGGAGGAGGGCGGTGTGCACCGCCCGAGCCTTCGGGGTCCTCATCGCCTTCAGATGCGCGCAGATCTGCTGGAGGGTCTGAAGGTCCAGGTGGTGACCTTCGGCGCTGTCCCGGCACACCGTCCAGTCCACCGCGGCCGCGTAGCGGTCACTGATCAGCGGCTCGTGGGCGGGGCAGTACTGATGCAGCGGTGCCGTGGTCAGTTCCGGAAAGGTCGCCGCCGTCCAGGCCACCACCGGAAGAACGGTCACGGCTTCCTGACCGCACCCACTCACTGCACAGGCCATCCCCGACGTCATGGCGCTACTGTGCCGGGACGAACCGGCCCACCGGTAGGGGTCTGTGCATCTTCATGCGTTTATGAAGCCGTTCACCACCGTCCACCGGGGAGGAGAAAACCGCCTTTGCCTCCAGCGGTGACCGCCGGAACGGGTGCTCGCGGATCCCCAGGTGAAAATCCCCGGGGGTGCGCAGGCGATCCTGCCCACGCACCATGACACCCCATGATTTACCACCCCGGACGTGGCCGCAGCTTCCGAGCAAGAAATATTCGGGGAGCGTCAGCGGAAAGAGTCTCTGAGGTATACAACGAGTGAAGCGAGGTCTGAGGGCTTTGAATGCTCCGGCGCGAGGGTTCGAACCTCGGATTGCTGATCCAAAGTCAGCCGTGTTGCCGCTACACCACACCGGATTGGTGTTGAGCGGCAACGCCAGATAGCTAGCGCCGTCGCCGCTCAACCAGCAGCACGCGTTGGCGGTGCTCTCGGTGGCTGCGGCAGAAGTTCATGGTCACAATATACAAAGGGAAGCCGCGGCTTTGCCTGTGGCTCGTATCGCTCCAAGGCCCGAGACCGAGGAAATCCCTAACCAACCTCGACAGTTTTCGCCTGGGTGAGCCACAGCGTGCCTTGTCCCCGGGTCATTACGCTCGGGCGGACCCAGGTCGATACCAGGGACGGCAAAGGGAAGCGCGATCGGGGCGGGACAGCTGGGGAGCTGTCCCGCCCCTCCTACTCCGGCATCACGCCCAACCGCCTGAAGTCTCTTGGGCGCCAATGGTTATTCCGGTGCGCCCGATAGGTCCTGGAATGACCTGGTCCTTCTTGCTGGGGGCGGTACTACGCTGTGGCCATGGAGCCTGCCGAGGACGTGTTCACTGGCCCGCACATGGCTCCACCGCCACCCATGGCCTCACGCACCAGCGATTTCCTCCCCGTCGAGGAGATCCCCGCCATCCGCCACGCCGCCGGCTACAGCCCTTTCCTCGTCTTCTGCACCCAGCATCAGGCACACCCGGGTCACCTGGCATCAGACTTCCCCGCGCTGGTGGCTTTCCTTCGGACACACGCCAGGCAATTCCAGCAGGATCCCGGGCTGCTGCGGGCGGCCGCCGTGTTCACCGGCAACACCGTGGCCACCCTGCGCGCGGACGCGCAGTGGCAACCCGGCATTGACGATGAGCTCACCGTCGGCACCGAGGACCGGGCCTTTGAGCTCACCCGCCTCCTCCAGCACCTCCCCCTGGCCTCGGCCGATCAGATCGAGCTGTTCCTGGACGAGGTCCAGGACTGGCGGCATTGGGAGCCCCTCCCACCCCCGCCTCCCCTTCTCCCCGTCACCCACGCTTCAGGTGCTGCTTACACCCGTCCACCGCTGCCCCAGCAGATCTTCACCACCCCGGAGGGACAACCCATCCCCTACGGACACCGCTGGGACGAGGACCCACCACCGGAAGAGGCCTACAGCCGCATCACCCACCCCGAACGCTTCGCCGCCCTGCACCAGATCGCCCAGGCCCTCATCGACCACCTGAGGGCCACCTACGACGTCACCGTCGCCGAGGGACCAGCCACTCTCCAGGACCTGCTCTGGGCTCAGGACGAGACCATCTACGCGATCAGGCTCACTCCCAACCGTGCCGATGCCGCCCCACTTACCATCGTGTCCACCGCGGAACCGGCGGTGATCGTCCACGCCGGGGCTTGGTGCGAGCTCGCCTTCCCCGACTGCGCCTGTGACGCCTGCGACGAGACAGCCGAAGGTCAAGCCAAGGAGCTCGAACAGTTCGTCCTCGCCGTCGCCGCCGGCACCTTCCGCGAACGCTACCCACTAGGCAGACAAGCCGCCTATGAATACGCCTGGGCCGCCCCTGACGGCTTCAGCGAGACCGCCAGCACCACCGACCCACCCACCGACTCCCCCACACAGCGCCAGGACACCGAACACCGCCTCGCAACACTTCCCCACGGCTGGCAACCCTGGCCACCGCGTTCCACCTGATTCCACGGTGAGTGGCCGTCGCCGGTGTCTCGCAACCAAAGCGCCTCATAACCCATGCCTTGCGATCCGCCCCCATCCGCAACCATCAGCTTGCTTTGCTTGTTACCCAGTAGGGCACAGGTCCGAGTGACTCCTGACTTTCGACGCCGGGAAGGAAGTGCTCGCGAGAAGGACCCGAGCGCCAAGCTCGTCGCCCCTGCCCCCGCTACGGAGTGAAACCTCTCGCCTGCGACTGCCGCCCGGATCACACGGTCTTTGTAGTGAAAGGCATTTCGCACCCGGAAGGCCGGGCACAAGTCCCGGCCATCGGCATGCCCGCGAGGATGTTCAGTCGACCCAGTGAAGGCGCACCGCATCGGTCCGGGAGACTGGCGCGGCATGCTTGCTTCCCGGGGGACTATCGCAGTAACGGTGTAAGAGGACCAATCACCCCGAGTGGGGTTGGAGGGTCGACATGAGCGAGAAGATCGAGACACTGGTGGACGTGAGCCCACCGACACCCGGTGACGAGCCGGAAGACAACGCGCAGCTGAGCGCGGCCGAGCAGGACACTGAACCGTCCCCGGTTCTTTGCCGCTCCTATGCGGGTGCCAGCACCGGGTGTGATGGCGTTGCGAGGCCAGCGTAGTACGCGGTCTCGAACTCCTCGGGCGGGATGTCGCCGAGGGTGGAGTGCAGGCGCCGGTTGTTGTACCAGTCGACCCAGCTGGCCGTGACCCACTCGACGTCGTCGATGGTGCGCAGCGGGCCGATCCGGAATGGAGAACCGTCCCGGATCGCCTCGTTCTTGAACAGCCCGATCGTGGACTCAGCCAGGGCATTGTCGTAGGCATCGCCGATGGATCCGATGGAAGCGGCGATGCCCTCCATCGCCAGGGTCTCGGCAAAGGCCACGGACGTGAACTGGGACCCGGCGACGCCCTTCTATGAGTCAAGCGGCGATGAGGGTTTGGCCGGCTTTCCGTTGTTGATTTCGCAGGAGGTAGTAGACCTCTCGGGCGATGTAGCGCTTGAGACAGCGCAGGATCTCGGGATTGGAGTGGCCCTCGGCCTTCTTCCGGGCCACGTAGGCCTTCGTGACCGGGTCCAGGCGCCAGCGCACGACCGCGATCATGTGCAGGGCACTATTGGCGGAGCGGTCCCCGCCGCGGTTGAGCCGGTGCCGGGTGGTCTTGCCCGAGGACGCCGGCAACGGGGCGACCCCGCAGAGCATCGCGAAGGAGGCCTCGCTGGTGAGCCGGCCCGGGTTGTCCCCGGCGGTGATCAGCAGCTGAGCCGCGGCCTCGTAACCGATGCCCGGGCGGGTGAGCAGGTCCGGGGCGAGCTCCTCGACCAGGGCGTGCATGAGCTGCTCGAGGTCGGCGATCTCGTCGTGGAGTTCCAGGTAGCGCCGGGCCATGGACTTCAGCGCGATCCGGGTGGCCACCACGGGGTCCCGGAACCCGGTGGCGTCCGGGCGCCAGGCGGCCAGGGTGCGGATCAGCTGCATCCGAGTGAGGTTGCGCAACTGGTCGCGTAGCTCGTCCGGGGCGGAGACGATCTGCATCTGGATCAGTTGCAGGGCGGTGCGCCGGGCGTGGATCGCGGACTTGCGGGCGACCTTGAGCACGCGCAGGGACTCGACCATCCCGTCGCGTGCCCGTGGGGTCACGGTGCGCCGGCGGGCGTAGGCGGCGTGAGCGGCGTTCTGCGCATCGATGGTGTCGTCCTTGCCGCGCCGGCGCCGGTCGGCGTGGTCGCCGGTGGTGACTTCCAGGACCTCGATCCCGGCGTTCTCCAGGTGGCGCAGCAGCCCGGCCCCGTAGGAGCCGGAGCACTCCACCCCGATCCGGGCGATGTCTCCGTAGGAGCGCATCCAGCGCAGCAGAGACCGGTAGCCGACCCGGGTGGTGGAGAACGCCTGGGTGGCGATCACGGTGTCGTGGGCATCGACGACCGCGGCCATGTGCAGGTCTTTGTGGGTGTCGACCCCGCCGATCACGACCGGGGACGAGGAGCTGGTGGGGTCTTTCATCGCGGGCCTCCTGGGGCTGAGCAGCAACATGTGGTTGCCCTCGGCCGAACCAGACACCCGGACACGATAGTAAGGAGACGGATTCCCGTCAGGCCCTTCTTGGGTCACATGGTCCCGGCGAGACCGATGGGCCTCGCCGGAGGTGCTCCTTCAGCAACCGACAAGTCCGAGGAATGACACCGAGCAGGGGGTCGATCGGAGTGCGGGTCAGGATGCTGCGAGAGCACCTCCGACACCACGGTAGCCCCATGGGGTCGATCGCTGTGAGGGTCAGGACGCCCGGGAACACCTGGCCCTCACAGTCTTACTGTCGCTGTGATGGACCAGCCCGTCCTGGACGGTGTGCCCGGCGCGGTCGCGCTGCCACAGCCCCATCCGCAGTGCGGTGGTGACCAACGGGGTCGTCTTCGTGGTCGCGGCGTGCCAGCCCACGATCGTGCGCGCGTAGCAGTCGATCACGAAGGACACATAGGCGAATCCGGCCCAGGTCCGCACGTAGGTGAAGTCCGCGACCCACCGACGGTTCGGCGCCGGCGCGGTGAAGTCCCGGTCCAGCAGGTCCGGGGCCCGGGCCGCGTTGCGGTCCGGGACCGTGGTGCGTACGCCCTTGCCGCGCACCAGGCCGCTGATGCCGAGCCGGCGCATCAGCCGGTCGACTCGGCGCGCGGAGACCTCGAGGTCCTGGCGCCGCAGCAGCGCTGTCATCTTCCTGCGCCCGTACATCGACTCCGGTGCAGCACCACCATCAGCGTCCACCCGGGCAGTGCGGATCGCGTCGATGGTTACCGCGTCCTGGTGGTCGCGGGTGCTGGGCCGAGCGCGTTTCCACGACCGGTAGGTCCGCTCGGCGACCTGAACGCCCTGCTCGCGCAGCACCGTGCAGATCGACCCGACCGAGCGGCCCTTGGCGCGCTGGTCCTCGATGAACCCGAGGATCAACGGCGTCGGGGGTCGAGTTCCCCGGCGAAGAAAACCGCCGCGTCCTTCAGGATCGCGTTGGCCTCGCGCAGCTCGCGGTTCTCCCGCTCCAACTGCTTGATCCGCTCCTGCTCGCTGGAGGACATCCCCTCGCGCTCTCCGGCATCGACCTGGGCCTGGCGGACCCAGCGGCGCAGGGACTCCTTCCCGATGCCCAGTCGGTCGCCGACGGACTGACAGGCAGCGGTCAGGGTGGGGTACTCATCGAGGTGGTCCAGCACCAGGCGGATGGCCCGCTGCTTGGTCTCCTCCGGAATCCTCTTCGGCATGATCTCTATCTTCCTTCCAGACTCGAAAGGAAGCGGCATCAAACCGGGGACGGTTCACTGACCACCATGGCCGGACTCACAGAAGGACATGTTCTTGACCACTGATCACCCAGGACGGAGCATTTTCATTGACCCATACGGATCCCATCGTGCCACGTCAGCAGGGAGGATCTACCTATGGAACAGGCACCCGACCTGAGGTTGAAACTGATCGGCGGCTGGGACTTAAGCAAGAACGGGAGATCTCTCTCCGTGGGGCTCCGCCAGCAACGCCTCATCGCCGCGCTGGCTATCCACGGGCAACGCCCTCGTAGCTTTTTAGGAGGTCTGCTGTGGCCTCAGGACACGGAGACGCACGCCATGGGCAGCTTGCGAGCCGCGGTATTCACCATCGCCCGTCGGATGCCCGGCGTACTTTCGTGTACGGGCCACGACCTGCGCCTAGGTGACGGAATGGACGTAGACCTGCACAAGCTGCGCGCAGCGATCACGGCGCACCAACCGTCCCCGGGCCCATGGTTCACCGGCTATACGAACGCACAGCTCTTACCGGGTTGGTACGACGACTGGGTTGTGACCGAGCAGGAGCGGTTGCGTGCAGATTACACCGATGCCGTGGAACGCCTCGCGGGAGCCGCACTGACCGAGCACGACCACTACCAGGCTCTCCACCTGGCGCGGCTGGTCGTCGATGGTGACCCGCTGCGTGAGAGCGCGGCACGGATCCTGGTACAGACGCACCTAGAGATGGGCAATCACGCCACGGCTCTGCAGATCATGCACCGGTACACGGACTTTCTGAAGCAGGAGCTCGGAATCACTCCTTCCTCACGGTTCCTCGAGCTTCTCGACGCCGGTCCGGTCGCCAGCACACCAGTAGGCTCCGAGCGTTGACCGTGACGGGCCGGTCATGCGGCCGTAACGGCCCAGCGGGGAGGGGCGGCGCCATATCGGGTGCTGTGGCACCGACGGCCTGTTTCTGGCGAATGGATGACGTCGTGGACCATACCGGCCGTCCGGGTTCGCACCTCCCGGACCTCGAGCACCGAGCGCAGCGTCATGTGTGAGCTCCCACCTCGACGAGTTCAGGAGGCGTTTCCCCCGACGCGGACAGCCTTGGCCGTCACGGCTGTGGCGATCGTGGTGGTGGGCTTACGGATCGAGGACTACTCCGGGGTGCTCGTCCTGGGCTTCGGGCTGGCGGTCCTGGCAACGGCCGCGCTGTTTCCGGCCGTCAAGCAGGTGGAATGCGGTTTCCCGCCGGTGTCAAGATCACGGCCGGCCTGAGGGATCGGCAGGAGGAGTTGCGCCAGGCTTTTGAACAGCACAAGGGCGAGCTGCAGCTCTGTACACAATTGCTGTGCAATGACCCGGGTGTTGCGGCCCGGCTCCTGGAGACCGCGTGGGCGCGCGTGGCCGCCAAGTGGCGGGGTCCCGTGAAACTGCGTTGCGTCTGTACCTGATCTGCGTGGTCATCGAGCTGCTCGACTCCGACCGGCGGTGGTCTGCCCGACCGGTCCCGGAGGGCTCTGCCACGCCCCTGGAAGCACTGACCCCCCACCAGAGGACCGCTGTGGTGCTGCGGGAATTCTTGGAGCTATCTCCCGCCGAGACCGCCGACATCATGGACCGTTCGGAGGCCGACGTTGCGGCCGAACTGCGGGATGCCCGAACGGTTCTCGAATTCAACGGTGGTACGCCATGACCCCCAAGCTGCGCGAACAGCTGCTGGCCCTCGCCGAATCGCGCGCACGCGCTAACCCCGCCGACCCCGCAGGTCCCTTGGAGGAGGGGACGCGTGCGTTCCAGCGTCGGACGCTGGTTCTCTATGCCGAGGTGCTCCTCACCACGGTCCTGCTGAGCTTCGTCTTGCTGCTGGTGCACCCGGCACTGCGCGCGAAGGGCGACCTTCCCGGTGATACATCGTCCGCCGTGGTCCTCGCCCCGGCAACGCCCGAACTCGCCGTGGGCGAGACGCATCGTTTCGCCGCCCACCTCGTCTACGCCGATGGGTCAGCGCAGGAGCAGCCCATCGTGACCGGGTTGACTTGGTCATCCAGCATGCCGGCAATCGCGCGTGTGGACGGCACCGGACTGGTCACGGCCTTCGGCCCCGGGCGGAGCACCATCTCAGCGACCGTGGGGGAAGCCTCCGGCTCGGCCGTCGTGGTCATCACCGAAAGCCCCCAAGAGCCCGCGCCCGTAGCACTGTCCTTGGATCCTCCGACCCCCGAGCTGGATCCTCTTCAAAGCCACCAGTTCGCGGCCCGGTTGGTCCTCGACGACGGCACCGTCAGCGAACCCCTCGTCTCCGGGATCGATTGGCGTGCCGATGACCCGACGGTCGCCGAAGTTGACGGCACCGGGCTCGTCACGGCCCGCGCCCCTGGACGAACCACCATCACCGCCACCGCCCGGGGCATGATCGGCAGCTCCAAAGTAATCGTGCCCGACGCGCAGCGAACTTCTGTCCTGTTGACGATCACCCTGCAACCACCGGATTGGTCCGTTCCCGGCCCCGGGCTGACCCAGCAATTCACCGCTGTGGGGCGATACAGCGACGGCACAGTCGCTGACCCCCTCACCACCGGGGTCCGTTGGACCTCCGACAACCCCACCTTTGCCGCCGTGGACGAGACCGGACTGGTCAACATCACTGATGACTTGGTCGTTGAGGACGGGACCGCAATCATCATCGCTACCGTCGGGGACGTTTCCGGCACCGCACCCGTGACCGCGCAGGTGGTCGAGTGACGACCGGCGCAACACCGGCCGGGCCCTTCCCGGATTCCGAGCGAACTGCACGGAGGCGGGCATGTCGACCGCGAGGTGCTGCGACGTCATCGACCTGCCCGAAAGCACGTGGCGCCGTTGGCAGGCCGCAGCCCTGGCCTTCACCGACGGATCATATACGTGTCCCGTGGCGGGACAACCCGACGTGGCCGAGAAGCGTGGAGCACGACGACCAGGCCGTGGCCACCTTGCCGGCCACGGTAGGTCAAGGCCGCCTCGCTACCATGGTCGGCGCGGCCACCCGGAAGCGGGGACCGACGAACGGCCATGAGCTCGACCCCGTCACGCTAGTGCTGGAATTCCACCCACAATGGGTAGGGATCGAACAGACGCCAGGACAGCTCGTTGCGGGTCAGCCCGGACATAAAGTGGGGGACGAAGTCGAAGGACCCAACGCGTTGCGTGTAGGTCATTGAATGCAGCTGGCAGGTCACGTCGGGTTCAGAGAACCAGGCGATCTGATCATAGAAATGCTGGCTCGCGTCGTCGCTGAAGATGGTGCGGGACACCGTGTTCAGTTCGGGAGGTGCCTCTATGGTTTCCGTCAAGCGGCCAGGACCACCGGTGACTAGGTCTGAGGCTCGGTCGGGTACGGTCTGCCCGAGCTGGTGGCCCACCACGACGGTCTCCTCGGCCAAAAATATTCTCAATATGTATCGAGTTGACTCTTACGTAAACTTAATGCACCCAAGGGTTTCTGCAGATAAACCGGAGCAAGAGCGGTGGATGACAATCCTCCGCCCGCCCTCCGGCCAAACCATCAACTCGAAGAGGCGGAAGTTCCTGCCAAAGCCACGACCCAATTCATGAGTATTCCTCAAAGGGTAATTTCATCCTTACTGCCCCTCACCCCACGATGTGCACCACCTCCGTGATGCCTACAGCTAACGGATAACCACAAGAATGACGTCGTCGGTATGGCGGGCCATGAAGCCAGCTTGGTTCATGTCGGGTATAGGCCCGGGAAGGAGGTAGACATCGCGGAAGGCGTAATGCTGGAACAGGGCGAGTTGCTGCTGGATCGCTGCCGTGATTTGCTCTTTCGCCCCATGCAGTTTGGGTGCAATCCGATCCATAATCGTACCGGAAAGAATTCCGCTTTCCACCCAGATGTGAGACCACCTGCAATATCCCCGTAGGCGTCGGTTAGCGTCGATGTAGAATTCGATGTTGTACTTCACGTTTGCGTCGTAGTCGGGCCAGTTGTCCACTTCGACCTTAAGATCCTGATCAATCTGAAGGAAGACTCTCCCGATGTCGTAGCCAGGGAAGAAGTTTCCGAAAACCCTCGGCTCGCCCCTGCGCGTGAGCTTGCTCCCGGCCGTTTGGGCATCGAAGAGAGCCCTAAAATTTGACCCCACTTGTGACCGTAGGGGCACTTGGATCTCATTATCCACTGGTGCCCTCGCGACGATGAGGGAACTGGACACTTTGTCATTGAGATACCCGAGGGAAGACCACCAGGAAGACGTGAAGGCCCCGCCGACGTTCAGCGCCGCGAAGTTGCCGTCGAAGTTACTGTGTTCGAACGCGTACGCGTTTCCTCTATGACCAAGAGCCCACGCCCTCATCGATGAAAATACGTCATTCGTAGCGCCCCATCGATTCCAGTAGTACCGACTGTTCCCAGTGGCGCTCGTTTTAGCAAATCCCTGGAAGTCGCTGTGTTCCCAAAGTGTGGTCATAACAGACATGTCAGTGTCCCCCGCTTTGTGCATGGGCTCCGCGGCTGTGGCGCAGATCTGCAGGTTCGCCTGGAGCCATGGCTATAAATTTGGGCCATAGGTCTGTGATCTCATCCTGGTCGAGCCAAGGTTCAATTCGAATCCATAGGTCCACCAGATCATCGTCCAGACCCCCGCCTTCGCCCTTTTCACTGAGGGAACGCCTGAGCTCTTCGATCAGCTCGGTCGCTTCAGTGGGGGTTGCCAGGATGTTTCCTGGGGTGAGGAAGGCGCCGAAGCCGACTTCCTGCGTGTCGGCTACCTCTCGAGGTTCATTTAGGACGATCTCGGAACTTTCTGCCGCGAAGGACGCGTCGATCAGGAGTTCAGCGGAGTGAGACAAACCTCTCTCCGCGAGAAGACGTGGCTCAATGATCGATTTGTTGGCGGTCGAACCAGAGGTTGATTGGTTGTCATATGCAGGCATTCGTATTAGCGGCGTGAATTCGTCGTCAGTGGATGCCATGTTGCACTCTCCTTCGGTTGAATTACGACTGAATCCCTTGGGCGGTCACCGGTGCCCATGTACATTTCCGTAACATGGTTAGTTTTACGATAGGAATCGCCATCAAGGGACTATGTGGTCATTTTTTATTTTTTGATTTTCAACAATAGTCCGGTTGCAAGCAGTCATATATATTTCTAACAGTATCGACAGTGCCATATGTCGTTCAATAGATGAATTTTTTATCACACACTTAAGGTCAGCCTTTTGAAGACGCGGTTGGGCACCGTGTTGGTACTCATGCTTATGTCTCGGGAAAAAGTTCCGATATGTGTCCAGAATGCATCCTCCACCCATTCTTGCGCATCTATAGTGCCTGGGATATGACGAGGATGGGTGTAACGCACGTAAACATCAATATTGTCTTTTACCCACAAATCAGCACCAAATATTTCGAACCGAAATTTGAGGCTACCTTGAACTTGATGTTTAAATTCTATGGCGTTAGGAAACGGGCGCCCAGCTGGCCAACTTACGATGCCATCGTCGTCATCCATGTCTGTTCCGGTCCAGCTCCACGAGTGGAATTCCGATGCGCCGGCATTCAGGCGTGGGGTAGCTCCCGGTTCGACGTTTAAAGTGATTCGTGGCTGATCGTTGCGGAGAATAGTGACAGCTACTCTGGAATCCGTTCCATCTGGAATCTGATCGCCCGTTTCAATATTCCAACCCATTTTGCTAACCCAGACCATAGTACTATTCTTTCTGGATCATTGAGTAAATAGAAATTAACACCAGCAGGGAGAGTAATATTACGCATAGACAACTTTTCAATTTTTATCATCGAAGCAAGTCGACTATAATAAGCGACTGTGCAAAGTGCTTTATATGCGAGTTGTCTTGTCCCTTAAATTTATTTGGTGGCCGTTACTATGACGTGACTACTGCTGGGTTGTTGCGGCGCTTAGACCTTGTCTCATAACTCCGTTGCCTGGCACAGTCGGCGGAGGTTGATGAGCGTGATGGCGAGCAGGAGCAACGGGAGCAACGTGGCCTCGGTGCGGTCGTAGCGCAGCCCGAGGCGC
>NZ_JAFCWG010000011.1:0-84065 GCF_049897445.1 Kocuria sp. LHG3120
CCCGGAAGCTAAGACCCGCAGCGCCGATGGTACTGCACCCGGAAGGGTGTGGGAGAGTAGGACACCGCCGGACCACACCACCAGGGTCGAGCCCCCGCACCACACGGTGCGGGGGCTCCCCACATTTAACACCCCCGTCCTCGTTGTATCCCCTCCGACCACGGCCTATGGTCGAGGACCAGGACCCGGTGACGACGAGGAGGAGCCGTGCGACGGAGCAGGCTGATGGCAGCAGTGATCGGAACGACCGCCCTGGTGCTCGCCGGTTGCGACGGGGGCGGTGACGACAGCGCCGTGGTCGAGGAGACGTCGGCCGCCTCGGAGGCGGCTGCCGGCTCCCGCGCCGTCCTCCAGGACACCGAGGGCTCGGAGGTCGGCAGCGTCAGCTTCGCGGAGGTCGCCGCCGGCACGGAGGTCGTGGCCGAGGTGCAGGGGCTCGAGCCCGGCTTCTACGGACTGCACGTGCACGCGACCGGCCTCTGCGAGCCCGACAGCGCGGCCCCGGGGGACCCCGGCACCACGGGTGCGTTCCTCTCCGCGGGTGGCCACCTCGGGAGCGAGGACGCCGAGCACCCCGACCACCGGGGTGATCTCCCCGCCCTCCTGGTGACGGAGGAGGGGACGGGCTTCCTCACGACGGTCACCGACCGCTTCGGTGTCCAGGACCTCGTGGCCGACGACGACGGCAGCGCCGTGATAGTCCACTCGGGCCCCGACAACCACGCCAACGTCCCGGAGCGCTACGCCCCCGACGGTCCCGACGAGGCCACGCTGGGCACGGGCGACGCCGGGTCGCGGCTGGCCTGCGGCGTCGTCGAATGACCGCGGGCCGTCCCGGCCGCGGGTGAGACCCGGCCCTGCGGCGGCGTCCTTCGCTACTCTGGGAGCGTTCCTGCCGTACGCCCGAGAGAGGGGTCTCCCACCATGCCCGACGTCAGTTCCGCGACCGCCCGGATCAACGGGGTCACCATGACCTACACCGACCGGGGGGAGGGGCCGGTGCTGCTCCTGCTGCACGGTCACGCCTACGACCGCAGCATGTGGGCCCGCCAGGTCGAGGTGTTCGCCGACCGCGGCTGGCGGGTGGTCGCCCCCGACCTGCGCGGCTTCGGCGGGTCCGAGGTCACCGAGGGGATCGTCTACACCGAGGAGTTCGCGGACGACGTCGCCGCGCTGCTCGAGCACCTGGGCGTCGACCGGGCAGTGGTGGTCGGGTTCTCGATGTCCGGCCAGATCGCCATGGAGCTCCTCCACCGGCACCCCGGCCGGGTCCGGGCGCTGGTCGTCAACGACACCGTCCCCGAGGCGGAGGACGCCGCCGGCAGGAGGCGCCGCCACGTCGCCGCGGACGCCATGCTGGCCGGCGGCATGGAGGCCTACGGCCGCAACGTCCTGGGCAGGATGGTCGCCGAGTCGACGGTGGAGACCCGCCCCGGGGTGGCGGCCGAAGTGCTGGCCATGCTGCAGAACGCTCCCGCGAAGGGGGCCGCCGCGGCCATGCGCGGGCGCGCCGAGCGCCGGGACTTCACCGAGCTGCTCCGCAGCGCCCGGATCCCCGTGCTCGTCGTGGTGGGCGCGGACGACGCCTTCGACGGCGGCGCCGGCCAGCGGATGGCCGAGCTGGCCCCCGGGGCGGAGCTCGTCGTCGTCGACGGCGCCGGGCACACCCCCAACCTCGAGCAGCCGGCCGCGTTCGACGACGCCCTGGAGAACTTCCTGCACCGTCTCGAGGCCTGAGCGCGGTCACCCCGCGGCGGTACGTTCCTGCACCCCGTGCCCCTCGGCGGTCCCTCCGTCACGGTGGCGCGGGGTGTCTGTTCTCCCACAGAGAAGCCGTTGTCCTGCCGACCGTATCATCAGTATGCTGTCCAGATCAGTGCACGACGAGAGGAAGTGGAGCATGGCCGAGACGAACAGCGGCAACCCGGAGAACGCCGACCGCGAGACGGTGGACCAGCTCGCGTTCCAGAACCCCGTGACGCGATACCCCGTCCTGTCGCCCCCGAAGCAGGACCAGCCCGAGCCGGGCCTGGACGTCGAGCTCGAGCCCAGGACCGACCGCGGGGAGCTCTCCTACCGGGGGACCGGTCGGCTGGAGGGGCGCAAGGCCCTGATCACCGGGGCGGACTCGGGCATCGGCGCGGCCGTCGCCATCGCGTTCGCCAAGGAGGGCGCCGACGTCGCCCTGAACTACCTCCCGGACGAGGAGCCCGACGCGCAGGTGGTCAAGGCCGCCATCGAGAAGGCCGGTCGCACGGCCGTCCTCCTCCCCGGGGACCTGACCGACAAGGACTTCTGCGCGGCCCTGGTCGACAACGCCGTGGACGGGCTGGGCGGGCTCGACATCCTCGTCAACAACGCCGGCAAGCAGGTGGCGGTCGAGAGCCTCGAGGACCTGAGCGACGAGCAGCTGGTCGACACCTTCACCGTCAACATCGTGGCGATGTTCCGGATCACCAAGGCGGCGCTGCGGCATCTGCCCGCGGGCTCCTCCATCATCAACACGACGTCGATCCAGGCGTACCAGCCGTCGCCGGACCTCCTCGACTACGCGTCGACCAAGGCGGCGATCAACAACTTCACCAAGGGCCTCGGCCAGCAGCTGGCACCCAAGGGCATCCGCGTCAACGCGGTGGCGCCGGGACCGTTCTGGACGCCTCTCCAGGTCTCGGACGGGCAGCCGAAGGACGCACTGCCCGAGTTCGGGCAGTCGACGCCCCTCGGCAGGGCCGGCCAGCCCACGGAACTGGCCCCCGCCTACGTGTTCCTCGCCTCCTCCGAGTCGAGCTACGTCATCGGCGAGACCCTCAACGTCAACGGCGGCAGCCCGTCGCCGTGAGGACGCGCCGATCCGGCGAAGGTCTTGGCTCCGTGGAGCCTTCGACCTAGGCTAGAACCAGCCCGCACCATCAGTGGACTTATGAAATGTTCCAGAAAGGCGGAATCATGACCACCAACCCCTATGACCCGACCCCCTACGACGCCGGCTCGAGCCACGCGGCCGACACCGGCACCTCGTCCAAGAAGGACGTCGCGGCGGAGCAGGGCAAGGCCGAGGCGAACCAGCTGAAGCACGAGGCCGCCGGCTCCGGCCAGCGCGTCAAGGAGACGGCGAAGGAGCAGGCCGGAGCCGTCAAGCAGGAGGCCACCACCCAGGCGCAGAACCTCCTCGGCCAGCTCCGGAGCGACCTGAGGGACCAGGTGGCCCCCCAGCAGGAGCGCATCGCCTCGAGCGTCCGCTCCGTCAGCGACGAGATCAACGCCCTGTCCCGCGGTGAGAAGCCCGAGACGGACTTCGTCACGGGTCTGCTCGGCAGCGTCTCCGGGCGCGTCGACTCCATGGCCTCCTCCTTGGAGAACAAGGACGCCCAGGACCTGCTGCAGGACGTCCGCCGGTTCGCGGCCCGCCGCCCCGGGACCTTCCTGGCCCTGGCGGCCGGCATCGGGCTCCTCGCCGGCCGCGCCACCCGCGGCGTCAAGGACAGCGACGAGATCGCGACCGACCGCCAGGGCGCCAAGGAGTACTTCGGCGTCTCCGGCCGGCAGGACCAGGGCACCGCGGCCGGGACGGGCGTCGCCACCGGCGCCGTCTACGACCAGGGCTACGACCGCAACCTCACGGCGACCGAGACCTCGGGCTACACCCCGGCC
Source organism: Kocuria sp. LHG3120 (assembly GCF_049897445.1). Lineage (NCBI taxonomy): Bacteria > Bacillati > Actinomycetota > Actinomycetes > Micrococcales > Micrococcaceae > Kocuria > Kocuria sp. LHG3120. Next base: position 3,652 of record NZ_JAFCWG010000011.1, read on the forward strand.
GACCCCTACGCCTACCGCTCCGACGAGCAGGGCGAGGCGGCCCGCACCTACACCGACCGCGTGCCCGGCACCGTCTATCCCGATCAGGAGGGCGACCGTCGATGAGCCATCCCATTCCCCCCTCGGACGCCGAGGACAGGGCGGAGCACGAGTCGCTCGGTGAGATGTTCAAGTCGCTGAGCACCAACCTCTCCACCCTCATCCAGCAGGAGATCGCGCTCGCCAAGGCCGAGACGACGCAGGCGGTGCAGGAGGCCAAGCAGTCCGCCAAGGACACGGGCAAGGGCGCCGGCATGCTCGCCGGGGCCGGCGTGGCCGGACACTTCGTCCTGCTCTTCCTGTCCCTCGCGCTCATGTGGGGACTCAGCAACCTCGTGGGCCTGGCCTGGTCCTCGGTCATCGTGGCCGTGCTCTGGGCCGTCATCGCCGGCATCCTCGCCGCGATGGGCAAGAAGAACCTCAACGAGGGCAAGCGGGAGATGACCGAGGCGACCCAGGATCCGCTGCCCCTCACCCGCGAGACCGTCTCCGAGATCCCGGACACCGTGAAGCCCTCCAAGAAGGAGAACCGATGAGCCAGCAGAACCCCGAACAGATCCGCGCCGACATCGAGGCCACCCGCGCTCGGCTCGGCTCCGACGTCGACGCCGTCGCGGAGAAGGTGACGCCCGAGCGCGTCGTCGAGCGGCAGAAGGACAAGGTCCGCGGCAAGGTCCAGGACACCGTGCACGGAGTGAGGGAGCGAGTCATGGGTTCTTCCGACGACGAGTTCACGGTGGGCGGCTACTCCACCGGTGACGTCAGGGACGAGGCAGCGTACCGCGCCGACCAGGCCCGCGGCGCCGTGCAGAACGCCCCGGCCACGGCCAGGGCGAAGACCCGGGGCAACCCGCTGGCCGCCGGTCTGATCGCCCTCGGCGCCGGCTGGCTCGTCGGCTCGCTGCTGCCCTCCACGCAGAAGGAGCAGGAGCTCGTCGCCGACGCGGCGGACCGGGTGCAGCCCCACGCCCAGCACGTGGTCGAGTCCGCGAAGGGCGCGGCGCAGGAGGTCGCCCAGGACCTGAAGGAGCCGGCCCAGGAGGCCGCGCAGTCCGTCAAGGAGACCGCGCAGTCGGGCGCCCAGGAGGTCAAGCAGCAGGGCCAGGGCGAGGCCCAGCACCTGAAGTCCTCCGCACAGGACTCGGCGCAGTCCGTCAAGGACGAGACGAAGAACGCCTGACCCGCGCCCGGCCGCACCCCGGCCGGGAGCCGGTGGCGCACCGGGCACGACGAGGCCCCCGGACCGACGGTCCGGGGGCCTCGTCGTGCCCGGGGACCGGTCAGCGGGCCCGGGCGGCGTGCCCGAGGAGCCCCGGGAAGTAGCCGGACAGGTAGCCGCGCTCGGTCGGGTGCAGGTTGTGGCTGCCGGCGTCGGGGCCGAAGAGGATCCACGGGTCAGCCGAGCCGACGCCGTGGCCGCGGAAGCGGTCGGTGACGTCCACGAAGACGGCGCCCTCCTCCTCCACGCCGGCCGCGAGAGCCGCGTTGAGCTCGTCGGTCCAGTCGTTGAGCTGGGCGGCCCGTTCGGCGGAGATCAGCGGGCTGTCCGCGCGGTCGTCGAAGAGGTGCGGATAGCCCAGCACCACGATGCGCGCGTCCGACGCCGCGTCGACGGCCGCGACGGTCTTGCCCGCGGAGGCGGCGGCGGACGCGATGAGCGCGGGGGCCTCCGCGAGCTTGGCGTCGCACGGCGCCGGACCGTAGGCGGCCTCGGCGGGGGCGCTGCACGCCTCGATGAACCCGCCCCACCCGATGTCGTTGCCCCCCAGGGTCAGTGTCACCAGGTCGGCCGAGTCGAGGGCGTCGGCGACCGGCTCCGTGGCGACGAGCTTCCGCACATGGTGCGTCTCGTAGCCGGCGCACGCCGCGTCCAGGGTCACCTCGATCCGGGGGTGCGCGTCCAGCTTGTCGACGTGGTCCCGTCCCGTGCCCTGGACGCAGCCGGGAACGCCCTCGACCGCCTGGAGCCCGCCCGTGCCGAAGGCCGCGGAGTAGGAGTCGCCGAGGTTGACGACCTCGACGGTGCGCGGGGCCGCGGCGGCGGGGGAGGCGGCCGCGCCCGAGAGGGCGAGCGCCGCGGCCAGGGCGGTGACGGTGCGTCGGGCGATGATTGAGGACATGGCGGGGACCTTTCGGGGGGCGGTGGCGCCTCCCGGGGGCGGCGCCGTGACGGCGGACGCCGGTGACTCCCTGAATTTACAGTCGCGACGCGGCGGAGGGAAGGTCTGTCCCGGCGTCCTGACCCCAGGACCCGGCCAGGAGCTCGAGGGAGCGCAGCACCTGCTCCTGGGTGGGGGACGCGGGGGCGATCATGAGCTCGTCGGCGTCCGCCGTGGCCGCGAAGTCCTCCAGGGCGGACCGGACCTCGTCGCCCGTGCCCGCGGCCGACCAGTGCAGCATGTGCAGGATCTGCTGCCCGGCGGGGCTGTCCATCACCATGTCCAGCTCGGCCTCGCTCAGCTCGCGGCCGCGGCCCACCATGGCGCGCACCCGTTCGCGCCGGGCGGTCCCGAGCTGCTCGGCGGCGTCCTTGGTGGTGTCCGCGGCGATGACGTTGACGGCCGCGACGACGTACGGCTCCGCGAGCTGCTCGGAGGGACGGAACCCGGCGCGGTAGGCGGCCACGGCGTCCACGAGCGCGTCGGGGGCGAAGTGGGAGGCGAAGGCGTAGGGCAGCCCGTAGGCGGCGGCGAGCTGGGCGCCGAACAGCGAGGAGCCCAGGATCGTGAGGGGCACGTCCGTCCCGGCGCCCGGCACGGCGCTGACCCCCGGGACGATCGAGCGGCCGCTGAGATAGCCCTGCAGCTCGCGGACGTCCTGCGGGAACTGCTCGGCGGCGGAGGGGTCCCGGCGCATGGCCCGCACCGTCCGCAGGTCCGTGCCGGGGGCCCGGCCCAGGCCCAGGTCGATCCGTCCGGGGTGCAGCTCGGCGAGCGTGCCGAACTGCTCCGCGATCACGAGGGGGGAGTGGTTGGGCAGCATGACGCCGCCCGCGCCCAACCTGACGGTGGAGGTGTGCGCGGCGACGTGGGCGATCAGCACGGCCGGGGCCGAGGAGGCGATCGTGGGCATGTTGTGGTGCTCCGAGTACCAGACCCGCAGGTACCCCAGGCGCTCGGCGTGCTGGGCGAGGCGCACGGAGTCGGCGAAGCTCTCGCCCACGGACGCGCCCTTGCGGACGGTGGCGAAGTCGATGACGGACAGGGGCAGCGGCACGGCGGACCTTTCACGGTGATCGGGAGACCCTCCACGCTACTCCTCTCCGCCCGGGACCGCCGTGGCGGGGCGCACACCGGTGCCGCCGCCCGCGGTGCCGGTGCGCGGTGTCGGCGGTCGCGGCTACGCTCGGCAGCATGATCGACCCCTCGACCCCGTTCTCGGCGCCCGAGCTGTTCGAGCTGCCCCGGGAGCGCGCGGAGATCGCCCCCGGCGCCGTCCACGTGCCGGGGTGGCTCGGGCCCGAGGAGCAGCGGGACCTGGTGCTCCGCTGCCGGGAGTGGGCCGTGGGCCCGGTGCCCATGCGGCACATGGTGCTCCCGGGCGGCGGCCGGATGTCGGTGCGCTCCACGACCCTGGGCTGGGACTGGGCGCCCTACCGCTATCTTCGCACCGGGGAGCGCAAGCGGGCACCGGACATGCCCCCGTGGCTGACCGAGCTGGGCCGCCGGGCCGCCCGGGAGGCCTACGGCCCCGGCAGCCCGGACGCGCAGGACTACCGGCCGGACACCGCCCTGGTGAACTTCTACGACGCGGACGCCCGGATGGGCATGCACCAGGACAGGGACGAGGCCTCCGCCGCGCCGATCGTCTCCCTCTCGCTCGGGGACACCTGCGTCTTCCGCTTCGGGAACACGCAGACCCGCTCGGCGCCGTACCGGGACGTGGAGCTGCGCAGCGGCGACCTCTTCGTCTTCGGCGGACCCTCCCGCTACGCGTTCCACGGGGTGCCGCGCATCCGCCCCGGCACGGGGGCGGCCGCGCTGGGCATGAAGGGCGGGCGGCTGAACCTGACCCTCCGGATGACGGGACGGTCCCGGCCGGAGCGCTGAGTCCCCGTGCCAGACTGGCGGGATGGAGCTCCCCGATCCCGCACCGGCCCACCTGATCGACCCGGCGGCGCCGGACGCCGAGGACGTCGGCGCCTACCGCCTGCTCGCCGCGGACATCGCCTCCGGCGTGGCGGTCGTGGCCGCCCGGCACCGGCGGCGGGACGTCGCCGCGACCGTGACCGGGTTCCTCGACGTCTCCTACGACCCGCCCACCATGCTCGTGAGCCTCTTCGAGGAGGGGCGGATCTGCGACGCGGTGGAGTCCTCCGGCGCGTGGACGCTCTCCGTGCTGCGCCGGGACCAGGAGGGCATCGCCAACTGGCTCGCGAGCCCCGGCAATCCGGTCGAGGGCCTGCTGGACGGCGTGCCCTTCCGGCGCGCGCCGCGCTCGGGGGCGCCCGTCCTGGACGGGGCGCTCGCGTGGTTCGAGCTCTCCACCGTGGCCGTGCACACCGCCGCGACGCACCGGGTCGTCGTCGGCGAGGTGACCGCGATGGGCCGCGGGGTCGCGGAGGCCCAGGCCGACGACCCGCTGGTGCACTACGCCCGCGGCTACCGGGGCCTGACCCGGTGACCCGGGGGCGCCGGACACGACGACGGCCCCCGTGCAAGACTGTGACGTCGGGTTTCTCCCGCCCCGTCAGCGGCGGAATCGATTGACTTCCGCTCCGGTTCCGGACGTAGCGTGGACCGGTGGGGCCGCCCGGCGGCACCGTTCCCACGGCTCTCCACGGAAGGACACTCATGGCGGCCCAGCACCACGAACGCCGGCCTCGTCGGGGGCACGGCGACGACGCGCCGGCCGGCGGCGCACCGGAGCAGAGCCCTGCGCGGACGCCCGAGCGGACGGCGGAGGAGCCGCGGCTGAGCGCGGTCCCGCGGCCCGGCCCCCCGGCCGAGCGCGCGGCCGCGTCGGTCGCCGACCTCGAGGTCCCGGCAGACCACCTCCAGGACCTGGAGCACGTGGGCGAGGCGTTCAAGGCGGCCTTCGCCCACCACCCCGCGGGGGTCGCGATCATCACCGCGCGGGGCCCCGAGGGGCCGGTGGGCCTGACGGCGTCCTCGGTGTCCTCCGTGTCGGCCGTGCCGCCGATCCTCGGCTTCTCCCTGCAGGCCCGTCAGGGCTCGGCCGCGCTGCTGGCCGAGGCCGACTCCTTCCTGGTGCACCTGCTGGACGCCGAGAACCTCGACCTCGCCCGGTCCTTCGCCGTCTCCGGGGCGCCGCGCTTCGGGGCGGACATGCCCTGGGAGTACCTGGAGACGGGGGAGCCCCGGCTGCTCAACGTCGCCCGGGTCCTGCGCGCGGTCCCGCTGGCCCGGATCAAGGCCGGGCCCGCCCTCGTGTTCAACGCCGCCGTGGTCGACGTCCTCGGCCACGAGGGCACGGGCGTCCCCCTCGTCTACCACCGCCGCCGGTTCCACGAGCTCAACGACCGCTCCGCCCTGGACCCCGAGGCCTGAGCACCCGGAGACGGGCCCCGAAGTCCCGGAAGAACTTCGGACTTTGTTGTTGACACATCACCAAGGTGCTCCTAGAGTAGTTGACGAAGCAACAACCTGCTCGCCACCGATCCCCAAGGAGAACACCATGTCCCAGCTCAACGGTCTCGTCCCCGGTTCCTGGACCTTCGACCCCGCCCACTCCGAGGTCGGCTTCACCGTCCGCCACGCCGGCATCTCCAAGGTGCGCGGCACCTTCGGCGAGGTCGACGCGCAGCTCGAGGTCACCGACCCGGTCGAGAGCTCGACCCTGAACGCCACGGTCCAGATGGCGAGCATCGACACCAAGAACGCCGACCGCGACGCCCACGTGCGCAGCGCCGACTTCTTCGCGGTCGAGGAGCACCCCACGATGACCTTCACCTCGACCGCCGTGGCCTTCGACGGCGAGGAGGGCACGATCACCGGTGAGCTGACCATCAAGGACGTGACCCGCACCGTCGAGCTCGCCACCGACTTCAGCGGCGTGGTCGTCGACGCCTTCGGCGTGACCCGCGCCGGCTTCTCCGCCGAGACCACCATCTCCCGCAAGGACTTCGGCATCACCTGGAACGCCGCGATGGAGGCCGGCGGGGTCCTCGTCTCCGACAAGGTCGTCATCAGCCTCGACGTGGCGTTCACCGCGCCGCAGAACGACCCCGAGGAGACCGTCGAGGGCCAGGAGGCCGCCTCGGCCCAGGCCTGATCCCCGACGGGCGCGCACGGGAGCGGCCCGCACCCCTGCAGGGGTGCGGGCCGCTCCCGTGCGCGCCGTGACCGGTGCCGCGGGCCGGTGCGGCTAGCGGAGCTGCTGCACCAGGAACCAGATCGCGGGACCCGCGACCAGCAGCAGCAGCGCCCACCGGCGCAGCCGCACCTCGAACGTGGCGGCGTTGAACCGCCGCCCGTCCTTCGGCCGGGACTCGGCGATCTCGTCCTCGAGCGGCTTGGGGGAGGGCTCCTGCGACTCCTCGTGCGGGTCCTGGTGCGGGTCCTCGGGGCCGGTGCCGGCAGGGGGCACCGAGGTCACCGCCACTTCGTGGTCATGATCAGCCCCACCATCATCAGGGCCAGGCCCACCCCGATGTTCCACGTGCCGATCCCGGGCACGGGATAGGTGCCCTGGAAGAGGTAGTAGACGATGAGCCACAGCAGCCCGGCCACCAGCAGGCCCAGCATGATGGCCTTGTACCAGGTGGGCGTCGGGGCGTGGGTCTCCGGGGAGCCGTGCCGGGAGCGCTCGGTGAGCTCCTGCGCCACCGCGTTCGCGGCGGCCTCCGGGTCGAACGCGGTGGAGCCGCCGGGCAGCCCCTCCGCCGCCAGCCGCGCCAGCTCCGCGTCGACGGGCGGGGCGGCGGCCGGCGTCGACCGTCCGGAGCCGCCCGGACGGCGGGCCGGCTTCTTGCGGCGGTTCTTGGACTCGGGCACTGATCCTCCTGATCACCAAGCGGGCCGTCTTCACGGCGGGGGGTCCGGTGCACCAGTCTAGCCGCCCGGTGCGCGCCCTCCTGCGGACGCGTAAGCTGGACGGGCGCACGCGCCGAGAGGCACCCCACTCCCAGGAGATCCTGTGACCGTCAAGATCCTCGTCGTGGACAACTACGACAGCTTCGTCTACACCCTCGTCGGCTACCTCGAGCAGCTCGGTGCGAAGACCACGGTCATCCGCAACGACGACCTCGACGAGACCGCCGCGTGCGCGCTCGCCGACGAGCACCAGGGCGTCCTCCTCTCGCCCGGCCCGGGCGCTCCCGCCGACGCCGGCGTGTGCACCGCCCTGATCCGCCACGCCGAGCGGACGGGGCAGCCGCTGCTCGGCGTCTGCCTCGGCCACCAGGCCCTCGCGGAGGCGTACGGGGGAACCGTCACCCACGCCGAGGAGCTCATGCACGGGAAGACCTCCCGGGTGGAGCACAACGGCACGAGCGTCTTCGGCGCCGTGCCCAGTCCGTTCACCGCGACCCGCTACCACTCGCTCGCCGTCGTGGACCAGTCCGTGCCCGACGTCCTCGAGGTCACCGCCCGCACCCCGAACGGGGTGATCATGGGGCTGCGCCACAAGAGCGCCCCGCTGCACGGGCTGCAGTTCCACCCGGAGTCCGTCCTCACCGAGGGCGGCTACCTCATGCTCGGCAACTGGCTCGAGCTCGTAGGGCTCAAGGGCGCGGCGCGGGCCGCCATGTCGCTGTCCCCGCTGATCGCCGTCTGACCCTCGGCCGCCGGCCCGGACGTCAGTCGCGCCGGGGCCCTCGGTCCGCGCCCTGCTCGAGCGCTTCGCGGGCCCGGTCGGCCGCCTGCTGGGGGATCCCGTCCTGCTCGTCGTCGTCGCGCGCCTCGGTCTCGGGGGAGTCCTCCGGGGACGTCTCGGCGGAGTCGTCCGGGGTGCTGCCGGGCTCGGACTCCTCCTCCGGTGCGGCGGTCTCCTCGGGCTCCTCCTCGTCCTCGGTCGCCTCCGGGGAGGGGGACGGGGTGGGCGAGGGGGTCGGCTCCGGAGCGGGCTCGGGCTCCGGGGCGACCGCCACGGTGAGCGTGATCGTCGAGCCCTGCGGCGCGGACTGTCCGGCGTCGACGCTCTGGTCCACGACCTGCCCGGCGGGCACTCCGGCCCGGGGGGTGGTGACGACCTCGGACGAGAGGCGGACCGCGTCCGCGCCGAGGGCCGCGACCGCCTCCTGCCGGCTCAGGCCCACGAGCTGCGGCACGGTCACCCGCCCCGTGGACAGCACGAGCTGCACCTCCGAACCGCTCGGGACGGTGGTCCCGCCGGCCGGGTCGGTGGCGACCAGCATCCCCTGGGGCACCCATGGGCTGTTCGCCGTGCGGGTCGCCCCGGCCTCGAGCCCGGCGGCCTCCAGGGCGTCCCGCACGTCCTCCTCGGACCGGCCCGCGAGGTCGTCGGGGACCTCCACCTCGGCGGGCCCCCGCGAGACCGCGAGGACCACGGTGGAGCCCTCCTCGACCTGCGTGTCGGCCGTGGGATCGGTGCCCACGGCGTCGCCCTCGGGCACCTCGTCGTCGAAGACCTCCTCGCGCTGCGGCACGAGCTCCGCGTTGCGCAGCGCCGTCTCGGCCACCGCCGCGTCCATCCCCGCCACGTAGGGGACGGCGACGAGCGCGGATCCGCCGCGCTGGTCCTGGACCCACTGGAGGGCTACGACCCCGAGGACGGCGAGGACCGCGAGGGCGAGCAGGCCGATCAGCGCCGCGCGCAGCGGTCGCCGTCGGCGGTCCCACGCAGGGGTCGAGCCGCTCCCGGGGTCGTCCGCCGGCACCGGTGCCGCGGCGACCGCCGTGCCCGCCGCCGTCGGCGGAGCGGCCGCCCCGGCGGGCACGGGGACGGGCACGGGCGGGAGGGTCTTCGTGTCCTCGTCCCGCTGCCGCACCGCGTGCAGGGGCTGGGTGGCGTCCAGGTCCCCCGGTACCGCGGGGCGCAGCTCGCGCAGCGCCCGGCGCATCTGCCCGGCGTCCTGGAAGCGGGCGGAACGGTCCTTGGCGAGGGCCTTCGCCACGAAGTCGTCGACGCGCCCGCCGAGCCGGGGGTCCAGCTCGGAGGGCGCGGGGGGATGGTCCCGGACGTGCTGGGCGGCGATGTCCACCGAGGACCCGCCCACGAACGGCGCCCGGCCCGTGAGCATCTCGAAGAGCACGCACGCGGCGGAGTAGAGGTCGGAGCGGGCGTCCACGGACTCGCCCCGGGCCTGCTCCGGGGACAGGTACTGCGCGGTGCCGAGGACGGCCTGGGCCTGGGTCAGCGCCGGCGAGGTGTCCTCCACGGCCCGGGCGATGCCGAAGTCCATGACCTTGATCTGCCGCTCCGGGGTGACGATCACGTTGGCGGGCTTGATGTCCCGGTGGACGATGCCGGCCCGGTGGCTGTACTCCAGGGCGTCGAGGATGCCCAGGGCGATGTCCACGGCCTCCTGGGGCGTCACGGCGTTCTCGTGGATCAGCTCCCGCAGGGTCCGGCCGGGCACGTACTCCATCACGATGAACGGCCGGTCCACGCCCTCGTCGGTCGTCGCGAGGATCTCGCCCGTGTCGTAGACCGAGACGATGGAGTGGTGGTTCAGGGCGGCCACGGACTGGGCCTCGCGCTTGAACCGTTCGTGGAAGGTGCCGTCCCGGGCCAGTTCGGGGCGCAGCACCTTGATGGCCACCCGCCGGCCCAGCCGCAGGTCCCGCCCCAGGTGGACGGTGGCCATCCCGCCGCGGCCGATGGTCTCGCCCACCTCGTAGCGGTCGTTGATGAGGGAGGGGACGGGGTTCCGGCCCGGCACGGCTCAGCCCTCCTGGCCGGGCCCGGTCGGTGTCGCGGTGGGCGAGGGCGATCCGGTGGTGGGGGCGGTGGTGGTCTCGGGTGCGGCGGCGACCCACATCTCGATGGTGTCGCCGGGGCGGACGGTGGACCCGCCCAGGGGCTGGGTGCGCAGCACGGTCCCGGGCTCGGCGTCCTCGGTGGTCTCGTCGTAGCGGATGATGTTCACGCCCAGGAGCCGGATCTCGTCGATCAGCGGGTCGGCCGGGCGGCCGACCATCCCCGAGGGGAGCTCCACGGTGTCCGGGCCGGTCGAGTAGACCACCGTGATGGTGGTGCTCCGCGCCACCTGGCCCACGGGGTTCAGGGACAGGACGGTGTTCTGCTCCTCGTCCGCGGTGCGGCCCTCCCGCTCCACGGGGAAGCCCAGGTCGGAGAGCTCCTGCACCACCTCGTCCACGGGCCGGCCCTCGTAGCGGGCGGCGAGGACCTCCACGGTGTCCGCGCCGGGCTGCTCCGCCGCCGGGGGCGTCGGCTCGCCGGGGACCGTCGAGGTCGAGACGGTGCCCGTGGGGGAGGGCTCCTGGCTCACGGGCGCCGGCTCGCGCAGCAGGAAGAACCACAGCAGCCCCGCCACGAGGAGCAGCGCCAGAAGCACCGGCAGCAGCCAGGCCCACACCGAGCGGCGCTCCCGGCGCTCCTCGGGACGGGCCGGACCGGTGCCGGGGTCCTCCCCGGAGTCCTCCGGGCCGTCGACGACGTCCAGCTCGGCGGTGATGGGCCGTGGTCCTCCGGCGGCGGCGGCACCGGTCGCCGCGGCGGCCGCGGTGCGGTCCCGGTCCAGCACCTGCGTCGGCTCGTCGCGCACGGGCTCGAACGCCTGGGTGGCGTCGTCGTCGGGCAGGTCGAGGAAGGGGCGCATCCCGGGGACGGCCGCGACCGCCGCGTCCTCGTCCCCGCGGCGGATGGCGTCCACGGCGGTGGCCAGGGCGCCGGCCGTGGCCGGGCGGTCCTTGGGGTCCTTCGCCAGCATCGACATCAGCAGCGCCCGCACGGTCTCGGGCACGCTGTCCTTCAGCGGCGGCGGCGGGTCGTTGACCTGCGCGAGGGCGATCGCGATCTGCGATTCCCCGGTGAACGGGCGGCGCCCGGCCAGGCACTCGTAGCCGATGATGCCCAGCGAGTAGATGTCCGAGGATCCCGTGGCGGTCTGACCCGTGGCCTGCTCGGGCGCGAGGTACTGGGCGGTGCCCATGACCTGCCCGGTGGCGGTGAGGGGCACCTGGTCCGCGAGACGGGCGATGCCGAAGTCCGTGACCTTCACCCGGTTGTCCGGGGTGATGATGAGGTTGCCGGGCTTCACGTCGCGGTGCACCAGGCCCTGGGCGTGCGCGGCCGCCAGCGCCCGTGCGGTCTGCCCGATGTAGTTGAGCACGGTGTCCGGGGCGAGCGTCTTCTGCCGCTCGATGATGTTGGACAGCGGCTCGCCCGGGACCAGCTCCATCACGAGGAAGGCGGAGCCCTCCTCCTCGCCGTAGTCGAAGACGTTGGCCACCCCGGGGTGGTTCAGGAGCGCGGTGTGCCGGGCCTCGGCGCGGAAGCGCTGCAGGAAGTTCGGGTCCCCGTTGTACTCCTCCTTGAGGATCTTCACGGCCACGATCCGGCCCAGGACCCGGTCCTTGGCCTTCCACACCTCACCCATGCCGCCGATCGCGATCCGATCGGTCAGTGCGTAGCGTCCGCCCAGGACGGTGCTCGACGATGGTCTCACTTGTTCAACACCGCCTCGAAGAGTCGCTTGGCACCGGGACTGGTCAGGGAGGCGCCCGTCGCCACGTCCACGTCCTCGAAGACGACGGCGAGGGCCACCTGGGGGTCGTCGGCCGGCGCGAAGCCCGTGAACCAGGAGTCGTTGAGGCCTTCGTCCGAGCCGATCTCGGCGGTGCCCGTCTTCCCGGCCACCTCGACCCCCGGAACGGCCGCGCCACGGGCGATGCCGTCCTCGACGACCTGCACCATCAGGTCCGAGACGGTCCCGGCGACGTCCGCGCTCGTGGAACGGCGCAGCTGCTCCGGGTTGAGCTCCTCGATCACGGACAGGTCGGCGGAGCGCACGGTGCGCACGAGCTGGGGCTTCATCTGCACGCCGTTGTTGGCGATCGTGGCGCTCATCATGGCCACTTGCAGGGGCGTGGTGCGCACGTCGTACTGGCCGATCGAGGACAGCGCGAGCTGGGCCTCGTTGAGCTCCTCGGGGAACACCGACGGGGTCACCTTGAGCGGCACCGAGAGGGGCTCCCCGTAGCCGAAGTTCCGGGCGGTCTCCCGGATCGCGTCCTCCCCGAGGTCCAGGGCGATCGAGGCGAACGGCGTGTTGCAGGACTGCTCGAGCGCGAACTCCAGGTCCGCCTCCGCACGGGCGGTGCAGCCGCCGCCCACGTAGTTGGGCAGGGTCACGTCGGTGGCGGGCAGGGGCAGCTCCTGGGGGTTCGGGATCAGGGTCTCCGTGGTGTAGTCCCCGGACTCGAGGGCGGCCACGGTGTCGATGATCTTGAACGTCGAGGCGGGGGCGTAGAGGTCACCGGCGACGGCCCGGTTGACGAGGGGCGCGTCGGGATCCGCGTTGAGCCGTTCCGCGGCGGCGATCACGGAGCCCGAGTCGTGGGAGGCCAGCTCGTTGGGGTCGTAGCCCGGGGTGGAGACCATGGCGAGGATCGCGCCCGTCTCCGGGTCGAGGGCCACGATCGAGCCCTTCCGGCCCTCGAGCACCTCGGCCGCGGTCTGCTGCAGCACCGGGTCGATGGTGAGCTCGACCGACGCGCCCGTGGGCTGGTTCCCGGAGAACATGGAGACCACGCGGTCGTAGAACTGCTCGTCGGAGGCGCCGGAGAGCTCCTCGCCGAGGGCCGCCTCGAGCCCGGTGGCGCCGTAGACGAGGGAGAAGTAGCCCGTGAGGTGCCCGTACGTCAGCGGGTCCGCGTAGACACGCTGGTACTCGAAGTCGTCCTCCGAGGGCACGGAGGACGCCTTCGGGTCGCCGTCCACGAGGATCGCCCCGCGGTCCGCGCCGAACTGGTCGTAGAGGCTGCGGTTGTTCCACGGGTGCGCCTCGAGGCTGCGCGCCGCGACGAACTGCACGTAGGTCAGCGCGAGGAGCAGCACGGTGAAGATCGCCACGCCGGCCACCCAGGTGTGTCGGATCGCCCGGTTCACGATGCTCCTCCGTTCTCGGTGCTCCGGGACCCGCCGGGGCCCCTGCGGTCCTTGTCGGTGAGGCGGGACATCGCCTCGGTGGGGGTGCCGCCGTGGTGGTCCGCGTCCTCGGCGTCCCGGTGCCCGTCGAGGCCCGCAGCGGCGATCGGCTCGGTGGCGGCGGTGTCGGCGGGCACCGCCGGGCCGCGGGCCGTGTCGGCCCCGGTGCCCCGCCCTCCGGCGGCGCGGTCCACCCCGTCCGCCTGCCCCGCGTCCTGCTCGGGCCCGTCCGGATCCGTCCCGGGACGGCGGTCCCGGCGGCGTCCCGGGCGCTCGGCGCGCTCCTGCTCGTCGCGCCGCGCCGCCTCGCGCAGCGCGGCCTCGTGGGCGGCGATCTCGGCGAGGTCGGCCTCGGTGGCCGGACCGGTGACCACGGGCCGGCGGGCCGTGTGGGAGATCGCCAGGATGATCGCCGCGATGATCCAGTTGGACAGCAGCGAGGAGCCGCCCGCGGACATGAACGGGGTGGTCAGCCCGGTCAGGGGGATGAGCCGGGTGACCCCGCCCACCACCACGAACAGCTGCAGCACGATGACCGCGGACAGCCCCGCCGCCAGCAGCTTGCCGAAGGAGTCACGGGTGCCCAGGGCGGCCCGGAAGCCCCGGGTGACGAACAGGAAGAACAGCACGAGCACGGCGCTCAGGCCGATGAGCCCCAGCTCCTCGCCGAACGCGGTCATGATCATGTCCGAGTTGGCGTAGGAGACGAGGTCCGGCCGGCCCTGGCCGAGCCCCTGCCCGAAGAGCCCGCCGGAGGAGAGCCCGAACAGGCCCTGGACGATCTGCCCGGAGCCGCCCGGGGCCCGGTTGTACACCTCCGGGTCGAACGCGTTGAGCCAGGAGTCCAGGCGTGCCGCCACGTGGCCGAAGGTCTGGCTCGCGAAGAACCCTCCGACGGCCACGAGCAGCAGCCCGATGACGATCCAGCTGAGCCGGCTCGTGGCGAGGTAGATCATGGCCAGGAAGAGGCCGAAGAACAGGATCGCGGAGCCGAGGTCCCGCTGGAACACCAGCACGCCGATCGCGATGATCCACGCCGCGAACATCGGCGCCATGTCCCGGAACCGCGGCAGGCGCACGGGGCCGATCTTCTTGCCGGCCAGCAGGATGAGGTCCCGGTTGGTCGAGAGGTAGCCGGCGAAGAAGACGGCCAGGGTGATCTTGGCGACCTCCCCGGGCTGGAAGGTGCGCCCGCCCACGGAGATCCAGATCCGGGCGCCGTTGAGCTCCAGGCCGAGACCGGGCAGGAGGGGCAGGAGCAGCAGCAGCCCGCTGAGCACCAGGCAGATGTAGGTGATCCGCCGCAGCACCCGGTGGTCCTTGAGGAACCAGAGCACCAGGCAAGCGGCGGTCATGGCGAAGGCCGTCCACACCACCTGGGAGCCCGCGGCCGTCTGGTCCGTGGTGAGGTCGATCCGGTGGATCATGGCGATGCCCAGCCCGTTGAGGGCCACCACGATCGGCAGGACATAGGGGTCCGCGTACTTGGCCCGCAGCCGCAGCACCACGTGCAGGACCAGCGCGCCGATGCCCAGGACCAGCCCGGAGACGAGGAGGTGCGGGTCCCCCGAGCCCACCTGGTCGGGGTCCACGAGGACGTTCGCGCCCACGCCGATGCCCACGGCGAGCACGAGCAGGAGCAGCTCGGTGAGCCGCCGCGGCTTCTGGCGGGGCTCGGCCTGCTCCTCCCGGGGGGAGGTCGCGGCGGGGGCGCTCATCCGTCACCCCCGGGAGAGGCCGCGGGCGAGGGGGTGGGCGAGGCGGTGGGGGAGGCGGTGGCCCGCTGGACGGTGCCCGTCGGGCGCGGCTCCGGGCCGGGCGTCTCCTCGGGCACGGACTCGCGCAGCTCGCCCACGATCCGCTCCGCCTCCTCGAGGCTGCCGGCGGGGATGGCGTTGCGGACCCGTTCCTGGGCGAAGCCCGGGAGGTCCTCGACCCGCAGGTCCGTGGCGCGCTCGAGGTCGCTGAGGCTCACGGGCCCCAGCGACTGCGAGACGCCGTTGTAGATCGCCACGTTGCCCTGCTGCTCGCCGACGTAGTACTGCGAGCTGATCCAGCCGCTCGTCAGCCAGCCCCCGGCCACGAGCAGCAGCCCTGCCGTGGCCAGCGCGAGCACGGCCACGGCGCGCCGGTGGCGGCGCCGGCGCGGGGACGGGACGGTGGCGTCGGCCCGGTGCAGCGCCGACTCGACGTCCCGCGGATCGGCCAGCGTGTCCGGGGCGGAGGTCTGCAGGAGGGTCGCGCGGCGCTCCAGGACGCTGTCGCTCACGGTGGGGATGCGCCCGGTCTGGGTGGCGTTGGCGGCGGCGCCCACCAACAGGTGGGGGCGCGCGGCGAGGTCGCGGCGCAGCGCGGCCGCCGAGGACTCGGCCTCGGCGGTCCCCTGCGTCCCGGCGTCCCCGGTGATCTCGTCCGAGGTGCGGGCGAACTCCGGGTCCGGGACGGCGCCGCGGGCCTCGCCGGCCTGCGGCACGGGGGCGGTGTCGTCGGTCTCGAAGACCTGGACGACCACCACGGTCACGTTGTCGGGGGCCCCGCGGTCCAGGGTCAGCTCCACGAGCGTGTCCACAATCTGGTTGAGGTCGTCGGTGGAGCCCAGCACCGAGTGGATGGTCTCCGGGCGGACCACGGCGTTGAGCCCGTCGGAGCACAGCAGCCAGCGCTCGCCGCGCTCCGGGCGGAGGGTCTCCACGTCGATCTCGGGGGAGGCGTCGACGTCCCCGAGCACGCGCATGAGGACGTTCTTGTGCGGGTGGGACTCGGCCTCGTCCGGGCGCAGCCGGCCCTCGTCGATGAGCCGCTGGACGAAGGTGTGGTCCTTGGTGACCTGGCGGAACTCGTCGCCCCGGAGCCGGTACGCGCGGGAGTCCCCGATGTGGGCCACGACGAGCTCGTCCTGGTCCGCGAGCAGGGCCGTGACGGTGGTGCCCATGCCGCCCAGGCGGGCGTTGCCCAGGACCAGCTTGGCGAGGTTCTGGTTGGCGTTCTGGATCTCGTCCGTGAGCACGGTGGCTCCGTCGCCGTGGTGGTCCGGGCGGTCGAGGCTCGTGAGGTCCATGACCGCGGACGCCGAGGCGACGTCCCCGCCCACGTGCCCGCCCATGCCGTCGGCGACCACGGCGAGGTGGCGGCCCGCGTAGGCGGAGTCGTCGTTCTTCGAGCGGACGCGGCCCACGTCGGAGCGCGCCGCGTAGCGGAAAGCGATCGCCATGCGTCAGGACCTCAGTTCCAGGACGGTCTTGCCCACCCGGAACGGGGTCCCGGGGTCGAGCGGCACGGCCCGGGAGAGGCGCTGCTGGCCGACGAAGGTGCCGTTGGTGGAGCCGAGGTCCTCGAGGAACCAGCGGGAGCCCTGCGGGAACAGCCGGGCGTGGCGCCCCGAGGCGTAGTCGTCGCCGAGGGGCACGGTGGCCTCGGGGGAGCGGCCCAGCAGCACCGGGGCGTTGCCCAGCGGGTAGCTGCGGCCGCGCAGCGGGCCGTCGAGGACGACCAGGGTCTGGGGGCGGGAGCGCTGGCCGGTGCCGGGGCCGGCGGCGGGCGGCACCGGGTCCTCCGCGGCGTCCCGGCGCTCGGCGCGGGACCTCGTGAGCACCGCCGGGAGCTTCCCGCCGACCGCGAGGTCACGACCCTGGCTGGCGACGATGCTGAAGATGAAGATCCAGAGCAGCGCCAGGAAGCCGAAGCGGAGCAGGGTGACGGTGAGTTCGGACATTCAGCGGTTCCCCTTCGGGGTCAGGAGGCGGAACGTGATCCTGGTCCGACCCATGGTGATCACGGAGCCGTTGACCAGCTCGGTGCGGCCGATCACCCGCTCCCCGTCCACGTAGGAACCGTTGGTGGAGCCGAGGTCCACGGCCACGAAGTGCTCGCCCTGCCGCCGGATCTCGAGGTGCTTGCGGGACACGCCGGTGTCCTCCACGGTGATGTCCGCCTCGGCGGAGCGGCCCAGCACGATCGAGTCCGCGTTGAGGGAGTAGCGCGCGCCGTCGACGTCGAGCACCGGGATCCAGTGCTGCGCGGGCACGGAGCGCGTCGGCTCCCCCTCGTCCTCCTCCCGGCGGTGGCCGCGGGCGATCCGCTGCCCGCTCGGGGTGGCGGGGGTGTTGGGGGACTCGGCGGTGCGCTGGGCCGAGGAGTGGACGCGGAACTCGCCGGCCTCCACCTCCGGGTTGCGGGTGAAGGACACCTTCACCGCCCCCTGGAGGGTGTAGGCCTGGCTGCGGGCGTGCTTGATGACGACGTCGCACAGCTCCTCCGCGAGCGGCGTGCCCCAGTCCTGGGCGCGCGGGAAGTCCTCGTCCGAGAACTCCACGACGAAGACGTTGGGGGCCATGGTGCGGCCGGCGGAGATCGTGAACGCCTCCTGGTCGAGCTCCCGCCGGAGGGCGCTGGCGATCTCGACGGCCTCCACCCGCTTCCGGGAGCCGGTGGAGAAGGTGGCGCGGACGGCCTTCTCGATGTTCTTCTCGAGGCTCTCGAGGAATCCCATGCCGCCTCCTTCCTGGCGTCGATCACGGTGCGCATGCACCCGGTCCCGGGTCAGGCGTTCTCCAGGATAGTAGACGCGACGCCTGTGAGCCCGGTGGGGGGTCCGCGCCCGGCGGGTCAGCGCCCCGGTCACGTCCTTGCCAGGGGCTCTGCAGGGGAGAAGAATCCCGGGTATGAAGCACACTGACCGAAGGCACCTGTCCCTGGCGGCGCTCGCCCTCTCCGCCCTGCTCCTCACGGGCTGCGGCGGCGACGGGGGTGACGGCGGCGCCGGAGGTGACGGCACCACCGCCCCGGCGGAGACCAGCGCCCCGGCCGACACCGCCACCCCGGACGACAGCGCGAGCCCGGACGACAGCGCCACGCCCGACGACGACGGCACCGCCACGGCCTCCGGCTCGGCCTCGCCCTCGGCGAGCCCCGGCGACGACGCCACCGGCGGGCCCGGCGGCGAGGCGGCCGTCGTGGCCTCCGCGGTCGCCGCGGCCGAGGACGCGGTGGGCGGTGACGCCCAGGCCTTCGAGATCGGACGGGAGGACAGCCCGGCCAGCTGGGAGATCACCGTCGCCGCCGACGACCGCGAGCACCAGGTGTACGTCTCGCAGGACGGCGAGGACGTGATCAGCCAGGAGGAGGAGGGCGGCCTCGACAGCGACGACGGCGAGAAGCTCGCCCAGGTCCAGGTGCCCCTCGACGAGGGGCTGGCCACGGCGCTGGAGACGGTCAACGGCACGGTCGACGAGGCGCAGCTCGAGACGGAGGACGGCACGACCGTGTGGGAGGTCGAGATCGACGAGCCGGACGGCAACTCCGTGGACGTGTTCGTCAACGTCGAGGACGGCTCCGTGCTGAAGATCGACCGCTGACCCCGTGGTCGCGGACCCCGGCCGCACGGAGCGCCGCCGGCTGCGGCTGCCGTTCCTGGGCCTGCTCATGGCGGTCCTGCTGGCCGCCCTCGACCAGACGATCGTGGCCACGGCGCTGCCCTCGATCGTCGGGGACCTGGACGGGCTCGACCGGATCTCCTGGGTGGTCACGGCGTACGTGCTCGCCGCCACCGTGGGCCTGCCGGTCTACGGGAAGCTGGGCGACCTCTACGGGCGCAAGCGGATCTTCCTGGTGGCCGTCGTGGTCTTCCTGCTCGGCTCCGTGCTCTCGGGCGCCGCCCAGGACATGACGCAGCTCATCGTCCTCCGCGCGCTGCAGGGCCTGGGCGGCGGCGGCCTCCTGATCGGGGCGCAGGCGATCATCGCGGACCTCGTGCCGGCCCGCGAGCGCGGCCGGTACATGGGCGTGATCGGGGCGGCCTTCGGTCTCGCCTCGGTGAGCGGGCCGCTGGTCGGCGGGTTCCTCACGGACCTCGTGAGCTGGCGGTGGGTGTTCTACATCAACCTGCCGCTGGGCCTGGTGACGCTCCTGTTCATCCCCCGCTTCCTGCACCTGCCGCACGTCCCCCGGGGACGGGGGCGCCTCGACGTGCTGGGCACGGCGCTGCTGGCGCTGGGCAGCGTGGCGTTCGTGCTCCTCACCACGTGGGCCGGCACGGCGTACGCGTGGTCGAGCCCGCGGATCCTCGGCCTCGCCGGGGCGGTCCTGGTGCTCGGCGTGCTGTTCGTGCTGGTGGAGCGCCGCGCCGCGGAGCCGATCATCCCGCTGCACCTGTTCCGGGTGCGCAACTTCGTGGTGCCCACCGCGGCGGCCGTCGGCATGGGCGTGATCATGTTCGCGACCATCACCTACCTGCCCACCTACCTGCAGATGGTCGACGGCGCCTCGGCCACCACCGCCGGCCTGATGATGATCCCCGTGACGGCCGGGATGCTCGTCGGCACGATCGGCACCGGCCGCCGCATCGCGCGCACGGGGCGCTACAAGCACTGGCCCGTGCTGGGCTCCGCGGTGATGGCCGCCGGGCTCGCGCTGCTCTCGCTGATCGACGAGACCACCCCGTACGCCCTGACGGCCGCGGGCATGGCCGTCACCGGTCTCGGCATCGGCTGCCTCATGCAGAACCTCGTCCTGATCGTGCAGAACGCGGTGCCGCCCGCGGAGCTGGGGGCCGCGACGTCGTCGTCGAACTTCTTCCGCCAGATCGGGGCGTCCTTCGGGATCGCCGTGTTCGGCTCCGTCTTCGTCGCCCGGCTCGACGACGCGCTCGCGGGCCGCGCCGTGCCCGCCCTCGACCTCGACGCCCTGAGCCCCCAGGTGCTCGCGGGACTGCCCGCCCCGGTGCAGGAGGCCGTCGCGCAGGCCTTCGCCCAGTCCCTGCCGCCGATCTTCCTGTGGGGTCTTCCGGTCGCGGCGGCGTGCCTCGTGCTGTCCCTGCTCATCGAGGAGATCCCGCTGGGCACCGCCGTGCCCGCCGCGCGGGAGGAGGCGCCGGGGCCGGCCGCGGCGCCCGCCGGGGCCGAGCGCGGCGGTTCCGCTGGCTAGGCTGGTGCCGGAACCACCACCGGATGCCTCAGGAGCAGCTCATGACCGATCCGCGCCCGTTCACCACCGCAGACCTCTACGACGAGCGCGGGGAGCAGCTGATGTCCTGCCCGCGCCAGTTCCTCGACCTGGGCGGGACGGCCGCGTTCACCGGGCCGGTGCGCACGGTCCGCTGCTTCCAGGACAACGGCCTGGTGAAGGCCGTGCTCAACTCCCCGGGGGAGGGCGCGGTCCTCGTCGTGGACGGCCACGGCTCCATGGGCACCGCGCTCATGGGGGACATGATCGCCGAGTCCGCGGTGCGCAACGGGTGGGCCGGGGTCATCATCAACGGCCCCGTGCGGGACCGGGTCGCCCTGGCCGGGCTGCCCCTCGGGGTCAAGGCCCTGGGCTCCAACCCGCGCAAGTCCGCCAAGGACGGCGTCGGGGATCAGGACGTGCCGGTCGTCATCGAGGGCGTGACCTTCCGCCCGGGCCGGACGGTGTGGGCCGACGAGGACGGGATCCTCGTGGAGGGCTGAGCGCCGTCCGCTCCGTCCGGCGCCGCTCAGCCGGCGCGGTGGGTGAGCCGGCCGCCGCGGTAGGTCGCGCGCACGCCGATGTGCTCCACCGACCCGCCCCGCCGGTGCACCTCGAGGGGGTTCTCCTCCAGCACCACCAGGTCCGCGAGCTTGCCCGGGGCGAGCGAGCCGATCCGGTCGAACATCCCCAGCGCCTTCGCGGCCTCGGACGTGTAGGCGGCGAGGGCCTGCAGCACGTCGAGCCGCTCCCCGGCGGGACCGAACCGCCGCCCGTCGCCGTCGAGGCGGTCGGTCCAGGCCTGGACCGAGCGCAGCACGTCGCCGTCGGCGACCGGCCGGTCGGAGCTGCCCGCCACCCGCACCCCGGCGTCCAGGAAGCTGCGGCCCCGGTAGGTCCAGTCCGTGCGCTCGGGGCCCAGGAGCCGGCGGAACTGGGCGGCCATGGGGCGCAGGAAGCCGATCTGCGGGGTCACCACGATCCCCGCGGCCGCGAGCCGCGGCAGCTGGTCCGGGCGAGTGATGCTCGCGTGCTCGATCCGGTTCGGCAGCCGGTGGCGCCCGTGCTCGTCCTGGCAGCGGGTGATCACGTCGATCGCGAAGTCGATGGCCCGGTCCCCGATCGCGTGGGCGGCCACCGACCAGCCCGCACGGTACGCCGCGTGGATCGACTCGGCCATCTGCTCGGGGTTCTCCTGGAAGTAGCCCGTCGAGTGGCCTCCGCAGAACGCCTCGGTCACGGCGGCGGTCTCCCCGAGCAGCGAGCCGTCCACGAACACCTTGACCGGTCCGAGCCTGAGCTCGTCGTCACCGAAGCCGGTGCGCAGCCCGAGGTCGAGCCCGCGTTCGGAGCCGTCCCCGAGCCCGCCGATCCCGTGCAGGACGTCCAGCACGGGCATCACCTGGGCCCGGGCGTGCAGGACGCCGGCGTCCCTGGCCTGCTGGTAGGCCTGAAGTTCGGAGGGGTTGTGCCCGATCCACCCGGCGCCCACCCCCGCCTCGGCGAACGTGGTGATGCCCTCGGCGGCGTAGCGGGCAGTGGCGCGGTCGAGCGCCGCCACGATCCGGTCCACCGGGTAGGGGCGGAACAGCTCCTGCACCACGGCCTGCGCGGTCTCCTCGACGAGGCCCGTGGCGCGGCCGGTGTCGTCCCGCACCACCCGTCCGCCCACCGGGTCCGGGGTCCCCGGGGTGAAGATCTCCGCCCGCCGCAGCGCCTCGGAGTTCACCACCGCCGCGTGGCCGGACGTGTGCCGGACGAACAGCGGCGTGCTGCCCGTGATGCGGTCGAGGACGTCGATGTCGGGCAGCGTCCCGCCCACGGTGGCCGGGAGGAAGCCGGTGGCCATGAGCCACTCCTCGTCCCGCGGCTTCGCGGCCATGCCGTGCTCCAGGGCCGCGTACAGCTCGTCCAGGGACGTGCAGCCGGAGAGGTCCACCTCCGCCAGGCCGAGCCCGAACCACGCGGTGTGGCAGTGCGCGTCCACGAACCCCGGCAGCACGGTGGCCCCGCCGAGGTCCACGGTCTCGGCCGCCGGCACGTCCGGGTCGTCGAGGACCACGATCCGCCCGCCGTGCACGCCGAGGCTCGACGCCGTCGGGCGGTCCGGGTCCATGGTCAGGACCGTGGCGTTGACGAGCAGGAGGTCGAGCAGCATGGGGATCCTTTCCGCGGGAGTGACCCCATCGTGGCACCCGGGGCCCGGCCCCGCACATCGCCGCACGGCGCGGGCCGCATCCGGCCCCGCCCGGGCCGGTCCGGCGGGGCCGGGCCCGGGGCCGGGGGTCAGCCGAGGGCGGCGACGAGCTCCGTGGCCTGCCGGATGGCCCGCTTGGCGTCCAGCTCGGCCGCCACGTCCGCCCCGCCGATGAGGTGCACCGGCACGGCGCCGGTGTCGTGGCCGGTCCCGAGCAGCGTGTCGTGCAGCCGCCGCAGCGGCTCCTGGCCCGTGCACAGCACCACGGTGTCGACCGGCAGCACCTGCTCGACCGGCTCCGTGCCGTCGGGTCCCGGCGCGGTGAGGTGCAGCCCGTCGTCGTCGATCCGCCGGTACACGACCCCGCTCAGGGTGCGGACGCCGCCGGCCCGGAGCGAGGTGCGGTGGATCCAGCCGGTCGTGCGGCCCAGGCCGGCCCCGAGCTTGCCGGGGGAGCGCTGCAGCAGCGTCACCTCGCGCGCCGGGCGCCCGGGCCGGGGCGGGACCAGCCCGCCCCGGGCGGACAGCGTCGTGTCGACGCCCCACGCGCGGTAGAAGTCCGTGCCGTCGGAGTGCAGGAGGAACTCGGCGACGTCGAAGCCGATGCCCCCGGCGCCGAGGACCGCGACCCGGCGGCCCACGGGCGCCCCGTGCTGCAGGACGTCCCGGTAGCCCACGACCGAGGGGTGCTCCACCCCCTCGATCGCGGGCACGCGCGGTTCCACACCGGTGGCGAGCACGAGCCGGTCGAAGCCGCGCAGGTGCCCGGGCCCGGCCTCCGTCCCGAGCCGCACGTCCACCCCCAGTTCGGCGAGCCGCACGCCGTAGTAGCGCAGCGTCTCCGCGTACTCCTCCTTGCCGGGGATGCGCAGCGCCATCAGGAACTGCCCGCCGATCCGGTCCGCCGCCTCGAAGAGGGTGACGGCGTGCCCGGCCTCCGCGGCGCCGACGGCGAAGGCCAGCCCCGCGGGGCCCGCGCCGACCACGCCGATCCGCTCGGCCCGGCGGGTGGGGCCGAGGCGCAGGAGGGTCTCGTGCCCGGCCCGCGGGTTGACCAGGCAGGACGCGGTGCGGCCCGCGAAGGTGTGGTCCAGGCACGCCTGGTTGCACGCGATGCAGGTGTTGATGGTGTCCGCCCGGCCGCGTGCGGCCTTGACCACGAAGTCCGGGTCCGCGAGCAGGGGCCGGGCCAGGGACACCATGTCGGCGTCCCCGTCCGCCAGGATCCGCTCCGCCGTCTCCGGGGTGTTGATCCGGTTCACGGCGATCAGCGGGATCCCGACCTCGCCCTTGAGCCGGCGCGTCACCCAGGAGAAGCCGCCGCGGGGGACGACCGTGGCGATCGTGGGGATGCGCGCCTCGTGCCAGCCGATGCCGGTGTTGAGCAGGGTGGCGCCGGCGGCCTCGACCGCCCGGGCCAGCGCCACGACCTCCTCGAGCGTGGAGCCGCCCGGGACCAGGTCCAGCATGGAGAGGCGGTAGATGAGGACGAAGTCCGGGCCGGTGCGCTCGCGGACGCGGCGGACGATCTCCACGGGCAGGCGCATCCGGTTCGGGTAGCACCCTCCCCACTCGTCGGTGCGGTGGTTGGTCTCGGCGGCGACGAACTCGTTGATGAGGTAGCCCTCGGAGCCCATGATCTCCACGCCGTCGTAGCCGGCCTCCCGGGCGAGCGCGGCGGTGCGGGCGAAGTCCTCGATGGTCCGCTCGATCTCCTCCGCGGTGAGCTCGTGCGGCACCACGGGGCTGATGGGGGCACGCAGGGGGCTCGGGGCCACGGCGTCCGGGGCCTTGGCGTAGCGGCCGGAGTGCAGGATCTGCAGGGCGATCCTGCCGCCCTCGGCGTGCACGGCGCCGGTCACCAGGCGGTGCCGGGCCACCTCCTCGGGCGTGCGCAGGAGGGCGCCCCCGGCCCGGGTGGCGCCCTCGGGGCTCGGCCCCACGCCGCCCGTGACGATGAGCCCCACCCCGCCCCGCACGCGCTCCGCGTAGAACTCCGCGAGCCGCTCGAACCCTCCGGGCAGCTCCTCGAGACCGGTGTGCATCGATCCCATGAGCACCCGGTTGGGCAGGGTGGTGAAGCCCAGGTCCAGGGGTGCGAGCAGGCGCGGATACGGCACAGTCATGTGATACTCCTCGTCTCAGGTACTTGGTCACCGTAGGCGAGGAGTGAGCCGCCTCACAAGCGCGGCGCGGGCTCAGAGTGCGGCCAGCAGGTCCTTCCAGGCCGCGCGCCACCGCAGGACGTCCTCCGCGGAGGCCAGTCCGGTGTGCGCGAGGGCCACCGTGGCGCGGCCGCCCGCCCTGGCGCCGATGTTCGCGGAGACCCTGGTCCCGTCGGCGAGGCGGACGCGCCAGTAGCGCCACTTCTCGGTGGCGGCGGTGGTGGGCGGCTGCTGGAACGGGACGCCGCCGACCTCCGTGCGGCAGGCCATGAGCGCCGTCCACCGGGCGAGCGCCTCGTCCGGGGTGCCGGCCACCGTGCGGCTCGCGCTCGCCCCGAAGGTGCCGTCCCCGGCCTGCCCGGGCCGGCGGGCTCCCGTGTGCTGCTCGTAGGCCACCGCGACGGACTGCGCCCACCACTCGTGGTTCTCGACGACGCCGGCGAGCTGCTCCGCCACCCGGCGGGCGAGCTCGGCGTGGCCCATCGTCCGGGCGCCGAGCCCGTCGAGCCGCGCCGTCCAGGTCTCCCACGGGACGCCGGTGGCCCGCGCGATCCCGGCGGTGCTGGTGCTGCGGGTGCTCATGGGACCCAGGGCAGCGGCGGCGCGCCGGGTCAGTCCCCGGCCGTGGGGCCGGGGCCGCCCGCGCCCGCGCCGAAGTCCGGGTCGGCGGGGTCCGCGGCGTTCCCCGCGCTCGGCACGCGCTGGCCGGCGTTGGTCTGGCCCAGGGGGTCCGGGGCCGTCTCGAGGTCGCGCGCCGGGGTGTCGGGGATGCCGACGTCGTCGGCCAGGTGCGGATCGTCGGGGAGCTGGTCGCCGGAGGCGGGAGTCGTGTCCATGGGACCAGCCAATCAGTGGCTCCGCGTCCTGGCAAGGACCCGATCAGGGGTCCGGCGGCGGGCGCGCATCCCCTGGATATCGCGGACAGCGAAGCGAATGGACAGGGTGCTGACAGTGGGTGGGGGTCGTGCCATAGTGGGGGCAGAGGCCCGTCCCGCGGGCCGTCCGCAGTTGTCGAGCCAGGTCGCCGCCCCGCGGCGGCCGGAAACACGGAGACGAACTCATGGCCACCCCGAACCAGCGCACCGCCCCCTACACCGTGCCCGGCCTGTCCACCGAGAACGGTCACGAGGTCGCCCAGACGCTCCAGCAGCGCCTGCACGCCCTCAACGACCTC
Organism: Kocuria sp. LHG3120; assembly: GCF_049897445.1. Taxonomy (NCBI): domain Bacteria; kingdom Bacillati; phylum Actinomycetota; class Actinomycetes; order Micrococcales; family Micrococcaceae; genus Kocuria; species Kocuria sp. LHG3120. Next base: position 29,201 of record NZ_JAFCWG010000011.1, read on the forward strand.
CAGCTCACGCTCAAGCACGCCCACTGGAACGTGGTGGGCCCCAACTTCATCTCGGTCCACGAGATGCTGGACCCGCAGATCGAGCTCGTGCGCGGCTTCGTCGACGAGCTCGCCGAGCGCATGGCCACCCTGGGCGTGGGACCCTCCGGCCTGCCGGGCGATCTCGTCCAGGCCCGCACCTGGGACGACTACTCGGTCCACCGCGCCACCGGCGTGGAGCACCTCGCCGCCCTCGACATCGTCTACAACGGCGTGATCGAGGACCACCGCGACGCGATCCAGAAGGTCGGCGAGCTCGATCCCGTCACCGAGGACATGCTCATCGGCCAGGTCAAGGAGCTCGAGCTCTTCCAGTGGTTCATGCGCGCCCACCTCGAGAACAGCGGCGGCGACCTCCAGCACGGCGGCGCCCGCACGGAGCAGGGCGCGGCGGAGTCCGCCGCCCAGTAGTCCGTCCCGCGACCGTGGCAGCCCACGCCCGCCCCGGCCCCGCCGACCCCCGTGGTCCGCGGGGCCGGGGCGCGTTCACGGCCATGACCTTCAACGTCCGGCGTCCCCTGCCGAAGTACGGCCGGACGGCGCCGGACGCGTGGTTCACCCGGGCCCCCGCCGTGCAGGCCCTGCTCCGGGCCCACCGGCCGGAGCTGGCCGCCCTCCAGGAGGTCCTCCCGGAGCAGCTGCACCACGTCCGGCAGGCCCTGGGCCCGGACCACGTTCTCCTGGGCGGGGGCCGGGACGCCGACGGCGGCGGCGAGCGGTGCCTGCTGGCCGTGGACACCGCCCGCTTCCGGATCGAGCGCTGGCAGCAGCGGTGGCTGTCCGCGCTGCCGGAGATCCCGGGGTCGAAGGTGCCGGGGGACCTCTTCCCCCGCACCCTGGTGCTGGCCGACCTCACGGACCGGCGCACGGGAGTGTCCTGGCGGGTGGGCGCCACCCACCTCGACCCGTGGCCGGAGCGGGCGCGGCTGCGCCAGCTGGCCGCGCTCCAGGGCCTCCTCCTCGGGTGGGACGGCCCCCTGGTGCTCCTCGGGGACATGAACGCGGCCGCCGGCCGCTCCCGCACCTGGGACGCCGCGCTCGCCGGCGGGCTGCGGGACACCCTGCCCCCGGACGCCGCGGGGACCTTCCCCCGCTACCGGGAGCCCGGGGCCAGGACGCCGCGCCTGGACTGGATCCTGTACGGCGGCCCGGTCCGCGTGCTCGACGCCCGGGTCCTGGCCGAGCGCCCGCGCGGGGTGTGGGCCTCGGACCACTTCCCGGTGCTGGCCGAGCTCGAGCACGACGGCGGCCCCGCCTCCTGAGGCCGGGGCCGCCGTGCGCCCGCCCGGTGGGGTGGGCCGGTCAGTACACGATGCTGAACACCCAGACGCCCAGCGTCATGGTCACGAGGGTGATCAGGACGATCCCGATGAGGTTCAGCCACAGCCCGCCCTTGATCATCTGCCCGATGGTCACGTAGCCGGAGCCGAACGCGATGGCGTTGGGCGGGGTGGCCACCGGCAGCATGAACGCGCACGTGGCCGCGAGGGCCACCGGGATGGCCAGCAGCACGGGGTCCAGTCCCAGGCCGAGGGCCACGCCCCCGGAGACGGGCAGGAACGTGGCCGCCGTGGCGGTGTTGCTCGTCAGCTCCGTGAGGAAGAGGATGCCGGCGGCGAAGATCGCCACGACCAGGACGACCGGCACCGCGCCCAGCGCCGCGGCGGCCTGCCCGATCCAGTCGGTCAGGCCGGAGGAGGTGAACTGCGCGGACAGGGCCAGCCCCCCGCCGAAGAGCAGCAGCACGCCCCACGGCAGCTTCACCGCGGACTCCCAGTCCAGCAGCCGCACTCCCCGCCGGGCCCCGGCGGGGAGCAGGAACAGCAGCAGCCCCACGACCATGGCGATGCCGGCGTCGCTGATGGGCGGGGAGTCGAAGACGATGGGGACGAACACCCAGCTGAGCGCGGCCAGCGCGAAGACCGCGAGCACCAGCTTCTCACCGGTGGACATCGGGCCGAGCTTCTCCAGCTCCTGGCTGATGAGCTTCCGGCCGCCGGGGATCTCGTCGATCTCCGGTCTGAACAGCACCTTGGTGAGCAGGAACCAGGCGACGACGAGCATGACGGCGGACAGCGGCACGCCCACGAGCATCCACTGGCCGAAGCCGACGTCGATGCCGTGCGCCTCCTGGAGGTAGCCGACCATCAGGGTGTTCGGCGGGGTGCCGATGATCGTGCTGAGGGACCCGATCGAGGCGGCGTAGGCGATGCCCAGCATCAGCGCGGTGCCGAAGTTGGAGGCGATGACCGCCTCCTTCACCTCGGCGCTCTGCGGGTCGGCGCCCTCGAGATCGGCGTCCTCCAGCGCGCCGCCGTCCGTGCCGCCGGCCGGCGCACCGGAGTCCTCGAGCAGCTTGGGCAGCAGCAGCAGCACGGACACGCCGATGGGCAGCATCATCACGGCGGTGGCCGTGTTGGAGACCCACATGCTGAGGAACGCGGTGGCCAGCATGAACCCGGCCACCATCTGGGCCGGCTTGGTGCCCATCACGCGCACGGTGCGCAGGGCGATCCTGCGGTGCAGGTTCCAGCGCTGCATGGCCAGCGCCAGCAGGAACCCGCCCATGAACAGGAAGATGATGTTGCTGCCGTAGGAGGCGCCGACGTCGTCCACGGCGACGTCCTCCCCGAGCACGGGGAAGACGATCAGCGGGAGCAGGGCGGTGGCCGGGATCGGGATCGCCTCCGTCATCCACCACACGCCCATCAGCACCGCGGTGGCGGCGGTGAGCTTGGCGGGGTGGGCCAGGTCGGCGGGCATGACGACGTAGACCAGCAGGGCCAGGACCAGGCCCACCACGAGTCCCGCCCACCTGATCCGGTGCGTCTTGGCGTGCACCGGGGCCGCCTCCTCCCCGGGGGAGCGGTGCTCGGCGGTCTCCGGGTCCCGCGGCGGGTGGCGGCGCTGCTCCCGGGTGGCTGCGGGGACGGACGGTCGGTCGCTCATGTCGGCTCCAGGTCTGGTCGGCGTCGGTCGTGCTCTCGGTCAGGGATCGGGCGGGGCCTCGGCCCACGGCGGGGTCCGTGCCGGCCCCGGCAGGCCATCGGGCGCGGGGGCGGGCCCGCGCGCGGACGCCTGCACCTCCGGGAGCCGGATGCAGGCGGCGAGGTGCGCCGGTCCGGCCTGCCGGGGGTCGGAGGACACGGTCCCCGGGGCCGCGCCCTGGGCGCCCGGCGGCGGGACGGGCGCGGGCACCGTCCGCGCGCACTCGTCGGCCGCCCACGGGCACCTCGTGCGGAACACGCAGCCGGACGGCGGGTCGAGGGGGGAGGGCACCTCGCCCTCGAGCGGGGCGGTCCTGCGGCGGCGCTCCGCCACCGGGTCCGCGGACGGGGCCGAGGCGAGCAGCGCCCTGGTGTACGGGTGGGCGGGGGCGTCGAAGACGTCCCGCACGCCGCCGTCCTCCATGAGCCGGCCGAGGTACATCACGAGGACGTGGTCGCTCATGTGCTCCACGACCGCGAGGTCGTGGGCGATGAACAGGTAGGTGAGCCCCAGTTCGCCCTGCAGCTGGTTGAGCAGGTTCATGATCTGCGCCTGGACGGAGACGTCCAGGGACGCGGTCGCCTCGTCGAGGACGATGAGGTCCGGCTCGCCCGCGAGCGCCCGGGCGATGGACACGCGCTGGCGCTGCCCGCCCGAGAGCTCGTGCGGGTACCGGTCGAGGAAGCGGCGGGAGAGGCCCACCTGCTCGAAGAGATCCGCCACCCGGCGGCGGCGCCCGTCCCGGTCCCCGCCGAGGCCGTGCACCTCGAGGGGCTCCGCCACGGCGCGGGAGACGTGCTGGCGGGGGTCCAGGGACGCGAAGGGGTCCTGGAAGACCATGGCGATCCGCCGGCGCAGGGCCTTGAGCTCCCGGCCCCGCACCGAGGTGACGTCCCGGCCGTCGAGCAGCACGGTCCCCGCGCTGGGCTCCACCAGGTGCATCAGCGCGTTGGCCACCGTGGACTTCCCCGAGCCGGACTCGCCGACCAGGGACACCGTCTGCCCCCGGTGGATGTCGAAGTCGATCCCGGCCACGGCCTGCACCACGCCCTTGCCGCGGTCGGTGCGGACGGGGAAGCGGACCTGGAGGTCCCGCACGCTCAGCAGCGGCCGGTGGTCGCCGGTCATCGGGAGCCTCCTCGCCGGCCGGTGCCGGCCGCGCCGGTGCCGGCCGCGCCCCCGCCGTAGAAGGTGCGGGCGACGTGGTCCGGTCCCACCACGGTCTCCGGCGGGCGCTCGGTCTCGCAGCGGGGGTCGCCGCGGACGGGGCAGCGGTCCCAGAACAGGCAGCCCGGGGGCAGGTGCTTCGGGTCCGGCGGGCTGCCGGGGATCACGGCGAGCTCGCCCTTGCCGCGGGCCGTCTGCGGCCGGGCGGCCATGAGCCCCCGGGTGTAGGGGTGGCGGGGGTCGGTGAAGAGCTCCTCGAGGGGCGCGGACTCCACGATCTGCCCGCCGTAGAGCACGGCCACCCGGTCCGCGATCCCCGAGACCACGCCGAGGTCGTGGCTGATCCAGATCACGCTCATGCCCCGGGAGGCCTGCAGCTCCTTGACGCGCTCGAGGATCTGGGCCTGCGTCGTGACGTCGAGCGCGGTGGTGGGCTCGTCCGCCACGAGCAGCTCGGGGTCGCAGGCCAGGGCCACGGCGATCATCACGCGCTGCTTCATCCCGCCCGAGAGCTGGTGGGGGTAGGAGGAGAGGCGGGACGGCGGGTCGGGGATGCCGACCGCCTCGAGCAGCTCGAGCGCCCGGCGCCGGGCGTCGCGGCGGGTGAGGCCGAGGTGGAAGCGCGGTGCCTCCGTGAGCTGCTCCTCGACGGTCAGCACCGGGTTCAGGGACGTGGAGGGGTCCTGGAAGATGAAGCCGACCCGCCTGCCGTGGACGCCGCGGAGCCGCCGGGGGCTCATCGTCACGATGTCCTGACCGTCCAGCAGGGACTGCCCGCTGACCCGGGCGGGCGGGGAGTCGATCAGCCCGGTGGCCGCGAGCACCGTCATGGACTTGCCGGACCCGGACTCGCCCACGATGCCCAGGGTCCCGCCCCGGGGGACGGTGAAGGACACGCCGTTGACGATCTCCGCGGGGCCGATCCGGACGGCGAGGTCCCGCACGTCGAGCAGCACGTCCCGGTCGGCGGGCGCCGGGGCGGCGGGTCGGTGGGGCTCGGTCGTGCGCATCAGGCGCTCCTCCGGATCTCGTCGGCGGTCCGCTGCCGCGGGTCGAGGACGTCGCGCATGCCGTCGCCCACGAGGTTGAACGCCAGCACGGTGCAGAAGATGGCCAGGCCCGGGAACACGCTCATCCACCAGGCGTCGTAGATGAAGGCCTGGGCGTCGTAGAGCATCCGTCCCCACGAGGGCTCGGGCGGCTGGACGCCGAGCCCCAGGAAGGACAGCGCCGCCTCGGAGAGGATCGCGAAGGCCAGCGAGAGGGAGGTCTGCACGGTGATGGGCCCCATGATGTTCGGCAGCACGTGGCGGCGCAGGATGAGGCCGTCGGACGCGCCGATGGACCGGGAGGCCGTGACGTAGAGCTCCTCGCGCACGGCCAGGGTGGAGGCCCGCGTGATGCGGGCGAAGATGGGGGTGTAGACCACCCCGATCGCGATCATCGCGGTGGTCAGCCCGGGGCCCAGGACGGCCACGATCGCCATGGCCAGCAGCAGGATGGGGAACGCGAAGAGCACGTCGGCGCTGCGCATGACGACGGTGTCGAGCCAGCCGCCGAAGAAGCCGGCCACGAGCCCCAGGGCCACGCCGACCACCAGGGCGATGCCCACGGCCACGAGCCCCACGGTCAGGGAGATCCGGGCGGAGAGCACCACGCGGGAGAACACGTCCCGGCCCAGCTCGTCGGTGCCGAACAGGTGCGCGCCCGAGGGCGGCTGCAGGGCGTTGACCACGTCGATGTCGTTCGCCCCGTAGGGGGCGATCCAGCGTCCGAGCACGGCGAGCAGGAGGACGACGACGAGGATGACCAGCCCGGCGGCCGTGACCCGGTTCGAGACCAGCATCCGCAGGGTGCCGGTGCGGGCGGCCTCCTCCGGGTTCTCCGCCGGCTCGGCGGGCCGCGGGACGGGCCCGGTGCGGCCGTCGCCGGCGCCCGGGGCGCGGCGGTCGGGCGAGGGCGTCTCGGGGCTGCTCATGACACACGGATCCTCGGGTCGACGACGGCGTACAGGATGTCCACCAGCAGGTTGATCAGCAGGAAGATCAGGGCGATCAGCAGCACGGTGCCCTGGACCACCGGGTAGTCGCGGGCCGCGACGGCGTCGAAGACCAGCCGGCCCAGGCCCGGCCACGCGAAGACCACCTCGATGACGATGAGACCGCCCAGCATCGTGGCGGCCTGGACGCCGGCCACCGTGAGGATCGGGACGAGCGCGTTGCGCATCACGTGCCGGCCGATGACCGTGCGGCGGGGCAGGCCCTTGGACCGGGCGGTGCGCACGTAGTTGGAGCCGGCGACGTCGAGCACCGCGGCGCGGACGTAGCGGGTCATGATCGACCCGGAGACCACGCCCACGGCGAGACCCGGCAGGATCACCCGCTGGAGCCAGCCCCACGGGTCCTCCGTGAAGGGCACGTACCCGGACGGCGGCAGCAGCCCGAGCATCGTCGAGAAGACGATGATCAGCATCAGGCCCAGCCAGAAGTCGGGGATCGACACGCCGAACTGGCTCACGGCGCGGATCCCGCCGTCCGCCGCGGAGCCGCGGCGCAGGGCGGCCCAGGTGCCGAGCGGGAACGCGATGAGCAGGGCGATCGTGATGCCGGCGAGGCCGAGGGACACCGTGGCCGGCAGCCGGTCCAGCAGGATGAGGGTGACGGGCTCGCCGCTGCGGAAGCTCACGCCGAGGTTCCCGGTGAGGGCGTTGCCGACGTAGGCGAAGAACTGCACGAGCAGGGGCCGGTCCAGACCGGAGGCCTCGCGCAGGGCGTCGTAGGACTCCTGGGTGAAGCGCGTGCCGAGGGCCACCCGCACGGGGTCACCGGGGACGAGCTGGAGTAGGGCGAAGACCACGACCAGCACGCCGAAGAGCACCACCACGGTGTGCAGCAGGCGCTTGACGAGGAATCTCAGGAGCGGGCTGCTCATTCGGTGTCCTCCTCGAGCCGGACGTCCTTGAACCGGACGGCGCGGTCCGGGCGGGCCTCGTAGCCCTGCAGGTCGGGGGTCCACGCCTGGACCACGTCGGGGTTGTACAGGTAGACGTAGCTGGCGTCGTCCACGATCTGCTCCGCCGCCCGGCCGTAGAGCTCCTTGCGGGCGTCCTGGTCGGTCTCGGTGCGCCCCGCGTCCAGGAGCCGGTCGACCTCGGGGTTGCTGTAGCCCTGGGCGTTGTTCGAGCCCTCGGAGTGGTGCTGGTTGTAGTAGTAGTCGTTGACGTCCACGTTGCCGAGCCAGCCCAGCAGGAGCATGTCGAAGTTCCCCTGGGCCTGCTCGTCGAGCCAGGTGGCGAAGTCGAGGGTCCGGATGTCGGTGGCCACCCCGATGTCGGCGAGGTTCGCGGAGATCACCTGGGCGGCCGTGACCGTCTCGGGGTACTCGTTGGTGACCATGAGCTCGACGGTCTCCCCGGTCAGCCCGGAGCTCTCCGCGAGCTCCCTGGCCCGCTCGGGGTCCTGCTCGAAGGGCGCGTACTCGTGGTGCCACACGGACGTCTCGGGGACCGCGGTCTGGTTCAGGGTCGCGTTGCCGTACCAGGTGACCTGGGCGATCGCCTCCCGGTCGATGGCCCGGGCCACGGCCAGGCGCGCGTCGAGGGAGTCGAAGGGCGGGCGGGCCTGGTTCATGGCCACGTACCAGTAGTCGGTCGAGGGGACCCCGGCGACCTCGAGGTCGGGGTTCCGCCGCAGCGAGTTCACCCGCTGCGGCGGGATGGAGTCGGTCCAGTGCACCTCGCCCGCGGTGAGGTCCGCGAGCGCCGTGGTGCCCTCCGAGATGAACCGGTAGACGACCCCGGGGACGTGGGGGCCGTCGCCCCAGTACTCGTCGTTGGCCCGCAGCGTCACGGCCGTGCTCGCGGAGTTGCCCACCACCTCGAACGGGCCGGTGCCCACCGGGTCGAGCTGGACGTCCCCGCTCTCCACGTTCTGTCGCTCGACGACGGCCATGCCCTTGTACCCGCCGATCGCGGCGAGCAGGGCGGGCGTGGGCTGGGACACGTCGATGCGCACGGTGTGCTCGTCGACCGCCACCACGTCCTCGACGGCGGCCAGGCGGTAGGCGTTGGCGAGCTGCTCGTCGATGATCCGGTCGTAGGAGTACACGACGTCCTCGGCGGTGAACGCGGAGCCGTCGTGGAACGTGACGCCCTCCCGCAGGTGGAACGTCCAGGAGAGCTGGTCCTCGCTGACCTCCCAGGACTCGGCGAGGGCGGGCTGCATCTCGAGGTTCTCGTCGGGCTCCACCAGGGTGTCGTAGACGTTCTCGAGGATCTGGAAGGAGAAGTAGGCGCTCGTGTTGTGGGGGTCGAGCTGGTCGGGCTCCCCGGCGATGGCCACCTCGAGGTAGCCGTCGGTGTCGATGTCCCCCGCCCCGGCCAGGTCCACGCCCTCGCCCGCCGAGCAGGCGCCCAGGGCGAGGCACACGGCGCTCCCCAGGGCGGCGATCCGTGCTCCGCGTGCCATCCGCCGCCTCCCGGTGGTAGGAATGAGCCGTCCGCCCGGGAGCACCCGGCAGGTGCTCCGTGCGGCCGCCCTCCCGATGCGCACCCGGTCGTGGGTGTCGTCCCACCCTATGCACCCGGGACGGCCCGCCACCAGCACCGCGGGCCCGGCGTGCCGGGGCGGAGGACGTCCCGCCCCGGTCCGCGCGGGGCATCCATCGACAACGAACCGGCCGGCACGGACGTGCCGGCCAGGAGGTGCTCGTGACCTACACCGTGATCGCCCGGAGCGCGGACTCCCGCCTGCTCGGCGCCGCCACGGCGAGCTGCTCGCTCGCCGTGGGCAACGCCGTGCCGGCCCTCGTGCCCACCGCAGGGGTGGTCGCCTCCCAGGCGTGGACCAACCGGCGGCTGCGCTTCGAGATGCTCCGCACCCTGCACCACGGGGGCACGGCCGAGGAGGCGATCGCGGCCCTGACCGACGCCGACCCGGACCTGGCGCTGCGCCAGGTGGCCGTCCTGCCCGTGGCGGGGCCCGGTGCCCACCTCACCGGCAGCCTGTGCACGCCCTGGGCGGGGGGCGTGGCCGGGGCCGACTTCGTGGTGATCGGCAACTACCTGACCGGCCCGGAGGTCGTCGAGTCGATGCGCGCCGCGATGGACGAGGCGCTCACGGGGTCCGGGCCGACCAGCACCGAGATGGCCGGCGCGCTCCTGGCCTGTCTGCGCGCGGGCCGGGACGCGGGCGGGGACAGCCGGGGGCAGCAGAGCGCCGCGGTGCTCGTGGCCGACACGCTCGCGGGCTTCCAGTACCCTGTGCTACTCGACGTCGACCTGCGGGCCGACAACTCGCCCACCCCGCTGGAGGATCTGGAGGAGATGCTCGCGCTGAAGGGCAGGGCCCACCCGGCGCCGGCCGAGGTGGTGCCCAGCACCGAGGTCCCGCACCGTCCCGAGGACGAGGGGCTCTGGTCGACGGTCCTGTCCTGACCTCCGGCGGGTGGGCGGCCCCCGCCGGGGTGGCCTACCCTCGGTCCATGAGCTCTCGTCGTGTCCTCCCGCCGGTGCGCCGCGGCCCCGCGGCGGGCCTGACCGCGGTCCTCCTGGCGGGGGCGACGGTCCTCGCCGGCTGCTCCCCGGAGCCGGCCGGGCCGCCGGCGGGCGCTCCGGACGGGACCGGGGCGCCGTCGTCGGCCCCCGCGGCGCCGGAGCCGGCCCCGGACCGGCTGGAGGTCGTGGTCACCGGCGACGTCCTGCTCCACCCGGGGCTGTGGGCGCAGGCCGAGGCGGACGGGGACGGGGAGCTGGACTTCGGCCCGCTCGTGGAGGGCCTGCGCCCGTTCACGGAGGACGCCGGCCTCGCCGTCTGCAACATGGAGACCCCGCTCGCCGCGGCCGAGGGCCCCTTCTCCGGGTACCCCTCGTTCGAGGTGCCGCCGCAGATCGTCCCGGCGCTGGCGGACCTCGGCTACGACGCGTGCACCACGGCCTCGAACCATGCGGTGGACGCCGGCCCGGAGGGCCTCGAGCGGACCCTCGACGTCCTGGCGGACGCCGGGATCGCGACCACCGGCACGTACCGCGCCGCCGAGGACGCGCGGGAGCCGCTGGTCCTGGACGCGGACGGCGTGCGGGTGGGCCTGGTGACCGGCACCTACGGGCTCAACGGCAACGTCCCGGACGCCGCGTGGCGCGTGGACCTGTTGGACGTCCCCGAGATGGTCCGCAAGGCGCGCGCGGCCCGGGCGGCGGGGGCGGAGATCGTGCTGGCCGCGGTGCACGCCGGCGAGGAGTACTCCTCGGCGCCCGACCGGCAGCAGTTCGAGGTCACGCACGCGCTCGCCGACAGCGGGGAGTTCGACTTCGTCTACGGCCACCACACGCACTCGGTGCTGCCGATCGAGAAGCGCGGGGACACCTGGATCGTGCACGGCCTGGGCAACAGCGTCTCGGAGCACGCCACCCGGGTGCCGGTCAACAACGAGGGCCTGACGGTCAGCATGTCCTTCGCGCGCGAGGACGGGGAGTGGGTGGCCGGGGACCCGGTGTGGACCCCGCACATCCTCACCCTGGACCCGATCCGGTGGTGCGCGCTGCCGGCCGAGGACGTCTGCCGCTCCCGCGAGGAGGACGCGGCGTCCCTGGCGCGCACCGCGCGGACCGTGGGGTCGATGGGGGCGGAGGCCGACGGCGCCCGCCCGTGGCGCCCGCTCGCCCTCGGTCCCGCAGGGGAGTAGCGCTCAGTCCCGGTCGAGGGTGACGAGCACCTGCACCGGGGCGTGGTCGCTGGGGTGGCCCCCCGCGAAGCGGGCGGTGTTGATCGCGGCGCGGCGCACCCGGACGCCGGGGCCGGCCAGCACCCAGTCGATCCGCTCCTCGCCCTCCACGGCCTCGCCGTAGTCCGGGAAGGTGCCCCACGCGGGGGTGAGCCGTTCCTCGGCGGCCGTCCAGGTGTCGGCGAGCACCCCGGAGCCCACGAGCGTCTCGTAAGCCCCGGAGTCCCCCGCCTCCGCGTTGAAGTCCCCGGTGACCAGGGTGGGGGTGTGCGGGTGGAAGCTGTGCACGAGCTCGACCAGGGCCTCCGCGCTGCGGTCCCGGGCGGTCTCGGAGTCGTGGTCGAAGTGGGTGTTGACGAGCACGAGGTCGGTGCCGGTGCCGCGGTCCAGGAAGCGGCCCCAGGTGACGATGCGCGGGATGTCGTTGCCCCAGGTGGTGGAGCCGATGAGCTCCGGGGTGCCGGAGAGCCAGAACTGGTCCCACTCCACCAGCTCCAGGCGCCGGGCGTCGTAGAAGATCGCGGAGTACTCGCCCTTGCTGCCCCCGGCGCGCCCGTAGCCGACCATCCGGTAGCCGGCGGGCAGCGCCCGCTCCACCGCCGGCAGCTGGTGGTGGAGGGCCTCCTGCACCCCGAGCAGCGTGGGCTGCTCGAGCTGCAGCAGCCGCGCCAGCCGGGGCGCGCGGTCGGGCCAGTGGTCCGGGTTCCCGGCGTGCGTGCCGCTGTGGTGGAAGCGGATGTTGTAGCTCATCACGTGCAGGGCGCGGCCCGTGGCGGGACCGATGAGCGGCACCGCGGGATCGGCGACGCCGGGGGTCGTGGAACGGTCGAGAAGGACGGTGTCTGAGGACATCACTGCTCCAGGGTGGGGGAGTGCGGGGGCGTCGTCGTCCCATGGTGGACCGGGCGGCCCGACCACGGTGCCACCGAGGGGGAACCCCCGGTGATCATCCGGTGAACTCGTGGGGTCCTCCACGGGGACCGCGGCCCCGTGGCCGGCGGTGCACGGCTCAGGCATCGGTCACCGCCACGGGGAAGTGCCGGATCTGCCCGGCGGCGAGCTCGTGGACCTCGCCGTCGACGTTCACGCGCACGGGCTCGGCGGGGCCGGGGGCGAGGTAGAGCCGCAGCCCGGCGCGGGTGACCTCGACCTGGATGGGCTGGTCCCGGTAGCTGATCGAGAAGGACACCTTGGGCAGCTGCGGGGGGATCGCCGGGTGCAGCCACAGCATGTCGTCCCGGACCTCCAGGCCCGTGTAGCAGCGGGTGAGGATGTCCACGGAGCCGGCCATGGCCCCCAGGTGCACCCCTTCGCGGACCGTGTCCCCCTGGGCATCCACGAGGTCGCTGTTGAGCGCCCGGGTGAGGAAGGACCAGGAGCTGGGGCGGTCCCGGCGGGCCTCGACCCAGGAGTGCACCACGTTGGAGAGCGTGGACCCGTGCGAGGAGCGGTCGCAGTAGAAGGCGACGGTGGCCCGGACCGCCTCCGCCGGGAAGTCGTAGCCCATCTGCCCCAGCAGCTCCCGCAGCTCCTCCGCGGAGAACAGGTACAGCAGCATCAGGACGTCGGCCTGCTTGGCCAGCCGGTAGTCGTTCGTGGAGCGCCCCTCGGCGTCGAGGATGAGGTCGAGGCGCCCGATGTAGCCGTAGCGGGTCCGGTAGTCCTCCCAGGCGAGCTCCGGCAGCTCCTCGTAGCCCTCGAACTGGGCGAGGACGCCGCCGGCCAGGAACGGCACCCGCAGCCGGGTGCGGACCCGCTCCCAGCGGGCCACCTCGTCCTCCCGCAGGCCCAGGCGCCGCCACAGGGGCCCGCCGTAGTCCTGGCCGAGACGCTCGACCATCTCGACCGCCCGCGCGAGCAGCCACGCCGTCATGACGTTGGTGTAGGCGTTGTTGCGCAGCCCCGAGCCCGGCGCGCCCGGGGCGCCGTCGTGGAACTCGTCCGGGCCCATCACCCCCGTGATCACGTACCGGTCGTCCTCGGGGTCGTACACCGCGAGGCTCGAGAAGAACCGGGCGATCTCCACCACGAGCTCGGCGCCCTGCTCGATCAGGAAGCGGGTGTCGCCCGTGGCCTGGTAGTACTGCCACACGCTGTGCGCGACCGCCAGCCCCACGTGGCGCTGCAGCCGCGAGTGGTCCGGGATCCACCGGCCGGTGCGGGGGTTGAACAGCGCCCGCGGGGTCTCCTCGCGGCCGTCGCTGCCGCTCTGCCACGGGAACATGGCCCCCTCGTGGCCGGCCGCGCGGGCCGCCGCCCGCGCCTCGGGCAGGCGCCGGTACCGGTAGGCCAGCAGCGCCCGGGTCCACTCGGGCCGGCGGAGGGTGAGCATGGGGTAGACGAACATCTCGTCCCAGAACACGTGGCCGCGGTAGCCCTCGCCGTGCAGCCCGCGGGGCGGGACGCCGGCGTCCAGGTCCGGGTGCGCGGCCGCCACCGACTGCAGGACGTGGAAGGTGTTGAGGTTCACGGCCAGGCCCTGCTGGCCGCCGGCGTCGGTGGCCACGGCGAAGGCGGACCACAGGGCCTGCCACGCGACCACGTGGGCGGAGAGCAGCTCGTCGAAGCCGCCCGCCCGCTCCAGCAGCGTGGACGCGGCGTGCGCGGGCGTGGCGATCGCCCGGTCCTGCGAGGTCACGAGGGCGACGACCTTCTCGACCCGCACGGCCCGCCCCGGGTCCATCCGCAGCCGCAGCTCGTGGCCCACCACGCCGGGCGCGGGCCGGGACGGGACCCGGGAGAGCAGCCGGTCCTCCGTGCCGCTGCGGAGCACCCGGGTGCGGGCGGCCACGGCGATCCGGACGCCGGACCAGGACGTGGCCACCTCGACCCGTGCGGTCCCGTGGCCCAGGTCCTCGAGCCGGGCGTCGGCCAGGTGCCGGCCGGCCAGGGCGGCGTGCTCCGCGACGTTGCGGTTGCGGACGTCGGCGTCCACGAGGCTGCGCACGGTCAGGGTCCCGCTCCAGTCCTCGGCCTCGAAGACCGTCTCCTGCCCCGCCAGGTGGCGCTGGTCCTGGGAGACGAACCGGCGGGTGGTCACGCGGGTGGTGCGCCCGGCCTCGTCCCGGAAGCGCAGGGTGCGGGTCAGCACCCCGGTGCGCAGGTCGAGGTCCTGGTGGTGCTCCAGCACGTTGTCCGGGGTGGGCTCGAACCAGTAGCCGTCCTGGACGCGGTACTGCACCAGCAGCCAGTTGGGGGCGTTCACGAGGTCCTCGTGCTCCAGGACGAGACCGGCGGCCTCGGAGCGCAGCCGGTTGTAGACGCCCGCGAGGTAGGTGCCGGGGTAGTGCGTGCCGTCGGCCCGGGACTCGCTCGCGGCGCCGCGCACGGCCATGTACCCGTTGCCGAGGGTGCACAGCGACTCCCGCATCCCCTCGCGCGGCGGGTCGAGGTCGGCGTAGGTCAGGTTCCACGGGCTGCCCCCGCCGCAGCCGCCGGCCCAGTCGGAGTCCCCCGGGGCGGTGGCGACCGGGATGTCGAGGTCCGTGAGGTCGTCCACCACGAGGTGGGCGCCGGCGGCGAGCAGCCGGCCCCGCCGGCCCGCGCCGTCGAGCCCCACGACGAGCCCGAAGCCGTGGGTCACGGCGGTCCGCACCAGGCGGTCGCTGTCGCTGACCACCACGATGTGCTCGGGCTCCACCGCCAGCCGGCGGGAGGCGAGCAGCAGGGAGGCGGCCGGCGGGTGCGGGTCCGGCCCGTCCCGCGGCGGATCGGCCGCGACCACGATGTCCGCCGGCGGTCCCGCGCCCAGCTCCGGGTGGGTGGTGACCAGGGCCGTGAGCACGCCCTCGGCGCGCAGGCGGGCGAAGAGCTCGGCGGCCCCCGCCTCGTGGCGCGGGTGCAGGACTCCGCCGGCGGGGCGTATCGGGACCGGGGCGGCGTCGTCGCCGGCGCGGGCGGTGTCGTCGGGGCCCGGTGCGGCCCCCGCCGGTGCGAGGGCGAGCACCACCGCTCCGTAGGTGCTCCTGCCGTGGACGGCAGGCTGCTCCAGGACGCCGCTCATGCGGTCATTGTGCCACCTGCCTCCGTCAGGAGCCGGAGGCGGGCGGTGCGTCAGTTGATGGTGCTGAGACGGATGGTCTCGGGCAGCCCCAGGATCTGCTCGATGACCTCCCGGGTCACGCCGTTGCCGGCGTCCGTGACGAGGTAGCCGGTGTCCCCGCGGGTGGACAGCTGCTGACGGTCGATGTTGATGCCGTGGTCGCCGAGCACGCTGTTGACTGTCGCCAGCACGCCCGGGACGTTGCGGTGCAGGTGCAGGATGCGGGTGCCGTTGACGGCGGTGTCCAGCTGGACCTGCGGCATGTTCACCGACAGGGTCGTGGAGCCCGAGGTCGCGAAGGACGAGAGCTTCCCGGCCACGAACCGTCCGATGTCCACCTGCGCCTCCTGCGTGGAGCCGCCGATGTGCGGGGTGAGGATCACGTTGGGCAGGCCCTGCAGCACCGAGGTGAACGGGTCCCCGGCCACCTTGGGCTCGTTGGGGAAGACGTCCACCGAGGCGCCGGCGATGTGCCCGCTGACCAGGGCGTCGCGCAGTGCGTTGTAGTCGACCACCATGCCGCGGCACAGGTTCAGGAACAGGGACCGGGGGCGCATCCGCTCGAACTGATCCCGGCCGAAGAGGTTGTTGTTGCTGGTGCGCCCGTCCACGTGCAGCGAGACGGTCTCGACCCGTTCCAGCAGCTCCTCCAGCGTGTCGCAGCGCTGGGCGTTGCCCAGGGGCAGGCGGTCCACCACGTCGTAGTAGTAGACCCGCATGCCGAGGGTCTCGGCGAGCACGGACAGCTGGGAGCCGATGTTGCCGTAGCCCACGATGCCGAGGGTGCGGCCGCGGACCTCGTGGGCGCCCTCGGCGGACTTGTCCCACACGCCCTCGTGCATGCCCTTGTTCTTGTCCGTGAGGTGCCGGGCCATCGAGATGATCTCGGCGATCGCGAGCTCCACCACGGACCGGGTGTTGGAGTAGGGGGCGTTGAAGCACGTCACGGCGTGCTCGGTGGCGGCCGCCAGGTCGATCTGGTTCGTGCCGATGCAGAAGGCGCCCACGGACAGCAGCTGCGGGTGGGCCTCGAACACCTCCCGGGTCACGTGGGTCTTCGACCGGATGCCGAGCAGCTCGACGCCCTCGAGGGCGTCGACGAGCTCTCCGGTGTCGAGGGCGCCCTTGCGGGTCTCGACCTCGATGCCCTTCTCGGACAGGATGCGTTCGGCCTCGGGGTGGACGTTCTCCAGGAGCAGTGCTTTCACAGTCGCCCAGTCTATGGCTACGGCGCAGGGGAGCGCGACGCCGGGCGTCACCCCGCGGCCGATGTGGCCCGGATCACCGGGCTCCGTGGGGGACCGGCCCGCGCGGAGCCCGTGGACGTTCCGCCGGCGGACGCAGGTCTACCGAGCAGTACTTCCATTGTTGCGGGCCGGCCGGTGACGGACGTGTGCCATCGCGAATAGCATCGCGAGCACCCCCTCAGGCGCGGCCCCCCGGGCCGCACCGGCAGCCCCATCCCCCAGGAGGACCAGCACATGATCCCTCAGCACCGCGACCTTGCGACCGCACGCTCCTCGGACCGCCCGCGCCGCCGGCGCCGGACCGCGGCGGCGCTCGCGCTCGCCGTCGCCCTTCCCCTCGGTGCCGCCGCACCTGCCGCCGCGGACGCGAACTTCCCCGCCACGGAGGGGAGGACCAGCATCTCGAGCATCCTGACCCCCGACGACGTGGAGCGGGAGCTGCAGAAGCTGGAGCGGACCAGCCGCCACGGTGTCGACGCCTTCACCCTCGCCGAGGCCGGCATGGAGGTGAGCACCTCCGAGCAGGGCCGGGACCTGTGGGTCGCGACCGTCGGCTCGGGGCCGGAGCACGTGTGGCTCCAGGGCCGGATCCACGGCAACGAGCCCTACGGCACCGACGCCCTGCTGAGCCTGCTCAAGGAGCTCGGCACCGACGGCTCGTCCGAGTACGAGCTGCTGCGCTCGAGGTTCACCTTCCACATCATCCCCATGTACAACCCGGACGGCGCCGAGGCCAACATCCGGCACACCGTCCTGTGGGACCAGGTCTCCGGCGCGCCGGAGGGCGGGACGCCGCAGCGCATCGACCTCAACCGCGACTGGACGGCCGAGGGCTTCGCGGCCGACGAGTCCCGCGCCTTCTACGAGTACTGGACGACGGTCGACCCGGCCTGGGGCGTCGACATCCACCACCAGGGCCTCAAGACGCAGTACGGGACCGGCGACGACGTCACCCTGTCCCTGGGCATCTCCCTCGCTCCCGGCGGACCGACCCTGCCGGGGCTCGAGGGCGGCGCCTACGACCGGCTCACCCGGCAGATGAACGTGCACGTCTACGACGAGCTCTCGAAGTACGGCTCCATCAACATCGACCGCTACCAGGTGGGCGGCAGCTACGAGATCGACATCAAGGGCGGTGTCGTCTCGGCGATGATGCTCGGCCTGGACCACGGCGGGCTCAACCCCGAGGGGCACTCCCACCCGGTGGTGTTCTTCGAGACCTCGGGCAACTCCTCGGACGGCAGCCTCGGTCAGAAGGCCCGCGGCAAGAGCGTGCGGCAGAACGTGCTCGCCGTGAAGGAGCTGCTGCTCGGCCTGGCCACCGGGGAGGTCCAGCAGGAGGACCCGGAGCGCTGGGACGAGATCCCGCACGCCCCGGTCACCGGCTACCAGACCGACTACGCCGGGGTGATCCCGGTCGGCTGAGCCCGGCCGCCGGGGCCCGGCTGCTCCGGCCGGTCCGGGGGCATCAAAAAGGCGAAGCGGGACATCCGTCGGATGTCCCGCTTCGCCTGTGTGGTGCGCGAGGGGGGAGTTGAACCCCCACGCCCTTTCGGGCACACGGACCTGAACCGTGCGCGTCTGCCTATTCCGCCACTCGCGCTGATGGATCACAGCGGCGGACCGCTGTGGGCAACGACGACAATCCTACCCACAGTCGCCCCTGTTGGCCAATCGTGGTCTCCGGCCTGCTGTCAGTAGGCTTGCCGCATCCCGGTCAGGGGTCGACGAGGGCACACAGGGGGCACGGATGGAACCCGACAGGGAGAATCTCGAGGAGAAGCGCAAGGAGCTGGGCAGGACGGACGAGCCGCTCGAGGACGAGCTGGTCGAGGAGTTCGAGAACACGGTCACCGAGGGCGCGGAACGCCTGACCCGCACGTGGCGGGCGATGACCATCACCGGACTCTTCGGGGGCATCGACGTGGGGGTGGGCATCCTCGCCTACCTGGCGGTCAAGGAGGCCACCGGATCGGACCTGCTGGCCGGCGCGGCGTTCGGCTTCGGGCTGCTCGCGCTCCAGCTCGCCCACTCGGAGCTGTTCACGGAGAACTTCCTGGTGCCCATCTACGCCGTCGTCTCCCGGCACAGCACCTGGTGGCAGCTGGCGCGCTTCTGGACGGTGACCCTGCTGACCAACCTCCTGGGCGGATGGCTGTTCACCTGGTTGATCGTGGCGGGGTTCCCGCAGTTCCACGACGTCCTTGAGGAGTCGGCGACCAAGTACCTCGAGGGGGGCCTCACCGTGGAGTCGGCCGCTCTGGCGCTGCTGGCCGGCAGCACCATCACGCTCGGGACGCGGATGAGCCAGGGATCCAGCAACGAGGTGGTGCACACCGCCATCGCGCTCATCGACGGCCTGCTGGTCGTCGGGCTGGGCATGCTGCACGGCGCACTGAACTCGGCGGTCATCTTCGGGGCGATGCACACGGGCGCCGACATCTCCTACACGGAGTGGCTGGTGTGGATGCTGTGGGTCATCCCGCTGAACATGGTGGGCGGGCTCGTCATCATCACGATGCCGCGGCTCATCCGCACGCTCGAGCTGATCATGAAGGAGCGCGGGCAGCAGGTGCGCGAGCACGCCGCCGACGGGCGGGTGGTCTGAGGCTCAGGCGACCACGAGCCCGGTGGTCAGGGCGAAGGCCCCCCACAGGCCCGTCAGGGCGAAGAGGGTGATCGGGGCGAGCAGCGCGATCTCCGCGGCCGAGCCGGCGTTGCCGATCAGCGGCACCGTGAGGAAGGACCGGTTCTTGTACACCGACCGGGGCAGGGGCAGCGGCATCCGCAGCGGGTAGAGCAGGTGGATCCCGCGCGTGGTCACCAGGTCCCCGGCCAGGTGGGCGACCACCCCCGTGGCCACGGCCGCGGCGAACCACCACTCGTGGGCGGGCGGGTGCAGCCCCACCAGGACGCCCAGCCCGATCCCCACGACCCAGTTGAGCTTCGCGACCCGGTCCGGCACGAAGGCGAGCACCTGCACCGCGAAGGCGATGAGGAGCACGGACATCACCGCGGCGAGCGGCCACACCCAGCCGAGGCCCTCGACCGGGATCCCGATCTTCTGCGCCGCGGCGGCCAGGCCGGTGAACACCGCCACGCCCAGCACGGAGTGGGTGCCGCGCCGGTGCCCGCCGGAGAGCCGGCAGATCCCGCGGGCCAGCCAGGTGGACAGCGGGCGCAGGGACCGGGCCACGGTCCCGTCCGGGTGGTCGAGGTCCGGCAGCAGGGCCGCCCCGGCGGTGACGAGCGCCCCGGTGAGCACACCGGCGTCGCCGACGTCCAGGACGCCCCAGCCGATCGGGACGGTGAGGTCCTGGAGGTGCAGCTGGTAGTCGGCGGTCAGCGCCACCCACGCGGCCGCCCCGCAGGCCGCATGGCTCGGTCCCATCATGAGAGTGATGTCCTCCTCGGATTCCCGGTTGCGGGGAGCCGGTCGGCCCCACCAGCGGAAACACTAGGGTCCCGGCCGGACAGCACAGCGCCGGGGACTGCCCGATGGGCGCCCGGTGACACCGGATCCCCCGGGTCCGTAGGCTGACGGCCAGGACTCCGCCGACGGAAGGACAGCGCCGTGCTCCGATCCGATCGCTCCGGTTCGGGGGCGCCCACCCTGCTGCTGCTCCCGGGGCTGCTGTGCACCCAGCGGCTGTGGGACCGGGCGCGGCCGCTGCTCGAGGCCTTCCACGACGTGCTCACGGTGGACCTGCCGGGCGTCGGCGGCGGCGACCTCCCGGAGGGAGCCGCCGACCTGGAGGCGTACGCGGACCGGGTGTGCGAGGTGCTCGACGCCGTGCGGGAGCACGGCGTCGCCGCCTACGCGGACCGGCAGATGCCCCGGACGTTCCGGGAGGACGCCCGCGAGGAGGACGTCGAGGCCGCGCTCCGGCAGGCCCGGGACTGGCCGGAGGACGCCGTGGTCCGGGCCCTGGAGGCCATGCGGGACCGGCCGGACCGCACACCCCTGCTGCTCGAGCACACCGAGCTGCCGGTGCTGCTCATCCAGGGGGACGACGACCCCGCGATCGACGCGCTCGACCCGGAGGAGGGCCATGTCACGCGGATCGTCACGGACACCGCGCACATGGGCGTGCTCACCGACCCGCACACCTTCGCGGGCATCGTGCACGGCTGGGTGGCCGACGAGCTCGAGCGCTCTGCCTGAGCGGGCCTCGTCGGGGAGCGGGGCGTCAGGGGGCTGCCACGGACCGCCACCCCGCGGAGTCCACCTCGACGACGACGGGTGCCCGGCCGCGCACGCTCCGCCGCCGCAGCGCCGCCTCGATGTCACCCGCGGGGGCGGCGACCACGAAGGTCTCGCCGCGGAACAGGTCGGCCGAGTCCTCGACGAGCGAGACCAGCTCCTCGGCGCCGCGGGCCGTGAACCGCTCGGCCACGCGCAGGCGCGCGGTCCACGGCGGGGGAGGGACGGCGTCGTCGAGGAGGACGGCCGTGGCCGGGCACTGCAGGTCGGTCATGACCTTAGTCTTCCCCTCGCGCCGCGGCGGGGGAAGGCGGGAGCCGCAGAGCACGGCCACCGGTCCCGGCCGACCGCTCAGTCCAGGGACTTGGGCCGCCACGGCAGCTGCTGGTCGCAGCCGGGGGTGAGCCAGGCCTTCACGAAGCCGCCGGACTGGTAGATGAACTCCCGCAGGTGACCCCGCGGCACGGCCGGGTAGTCGAAGGAGAGCACGTCCAGCTCCCCGGCGTAGCAGCGTTCCAGCAGCAGGCGGGAGCGGGCGACGTGCTGACGGTAGGTGAGGGCGCTGACGTGCTCCCACCCTCGCTGCTCGCTGAGTGCGCGCAGCTCCATGGCCTCGCCCTGGGTGGTCGAGGGGTCGGGGCGGAAGCAGATCACCTCGTAGTCCTGCTCGCCGCCCCCCGCGCAGGTCTGCGCGGCCCGCGTGTAGTACACCCGGCCCGAGGCGTCGCCGAGGTCGCCGGTGCCGGGGTTCGCCACGACCAGCACGGGCGCCACCCCGGCGTCCATGAGCCGCAGCGCCTCGGCCATGCGGGTCCGGTCCGGCGGGCCCAGCACGAGCAGGGCGTCCGAGCGCGCCGGGACGTCGGTCCGGGGGTGCTGGAACGCCGTCCAGCCGGCGACCAGCCAGACCAGGAGCAGCGCGAGCACCGGGACGAGCACCCAGGTCGCCCGGGCAGAGCAGTGGACGGGGCGGCGGGTGGTGCGGGCACTGCGGGGCATCGGGGCCGCTCCTCGCCGGTCGTGGGGACGGAGTCCGGATCAGCCGACATTGTCGCACCCGCCGCTGGGCGCGGCCGCCGTGTGACGGGCCGAGACCGCCCGGGCGGGCCGGTGCGGGCCTACGATGTAGCACGCCGGTGCGGTGCGCGCGGGCGTGCCGCGCGGACGTGCCGTGCGCACGGCAGGTCGAGGACCGAGGAGGACGGACCGCATGACGGTGGAGGACGAGACCGGGGTGCTGTGCCGGGTGCCCATGCGCTGGGGCGACATGGACCCGTACGGGCACGTGAACAACGTGGAGGTCGTGCGGCTGCTCGAGGAGTCGCGGATCGCGGCCCTGGGCGTGCCCGTGGGCACCGGCGACCAGGTGGAGCCCCCGCTGATCCCGTTCTTCTCCGCGCTGCCGGAGGGCACCCAGGCGCTGATCACCGAGAACCGGATCAGGTACCTCCGCCCCCTCGAGTACCGCAACACGCCGGTGGAGGTCCGGGTGTGGGTCGTCTCCGCCCGCGGCGGGTCGCTGACGCTGGGCTTCGAGATCACCGACGTGGTCTCGCGCCGGGCGTGCGTGCGGGCCGAGACCCAGCTGGCGTTCTTCGTGCCCGCCACGGGGACGGTGCTGCGCATCTCGGCGGAGCAGCAGGAGCTCCTCGCCCCGCACGCGGGCCCGCGCGTCTTCCGCTGACCCGCGCGCCCCGCGGCGGGGTGCTCAGGCCTCCGTGCGCGCCCGGTGGGCCGCCTGCGAGCGCCGGTACTGCGCCGCGAGCCGGACCGGGGCGTTGGGCGCGCCGAAGCCGGAGTACCCGTTGCGGCGCTCGACCACCTCGAAGAACACCGTGCCCAGGGTCTCCGTGTAGAAGTGCAGGAACTCGCCCTCGGCGTCCCGGTCGTAGAGCAGGTGCAGCTCCTGCAGGGACGCCAGGAACCCGGCGTCGAGGTCGAAGCGGGCGTCGAGGTCCTCGTAGTAGTTCTGCGGCACGGGCAGGAACCGCAGCCCGCGCCGGCGGGCGCGCCGGGCCGCGGCGAAGACGTCCGTGCAGGACAGCGCCACGTGCTCGGGGTAGGCCGCGCCCACGAAGGAGCCCTGCTCCGCGGCGGCCGGGGCCACGTTGAGCGGCATCCGCACCGCCCCGTTGGCCGAGCGCATCACCTGGCTGCGCACCAGCCCCGAGGGGCCGGGGACGTCCTGGGCGGCCTGCGCCTCCAGCGCCAGCACCGAGGTGTAGAACAGCACGGCCTCGTCGTAGTGCTGCCACGGCTGGGCCATGTTGACGTGGTCCACCCCGGTGACCAGGGCCCCCGTGTCGAGCTCTTCGTCCGCGCCGAACTCGCCCAGCCACCCCGGGACCCCGTCCGCCGTGCGCTCGCAGAAGAAGATCTCCGTGCCGTCCGGGGCGAACACCCCGCGCAGGACCTGCTCGTCGTCGCGCTGGGAGCGGGGCACGGGCAGGGCCTTGAGCCGGGCGGCCCGGTCGACGGCGGCGTCCGGGTCGGCGACGTCGAAGCCGAGCGCGGCGACCTCGGTGGGGGAGCCGTCCGGGACCGCGTCGTTGACGACGACCCGCACCGGTCCCTGCACCCACACCTGCACGTTCTCCTTGGACTGGTGGTGCCCGCCCAGGGCGAAGCCGAGCTGGTGCAGGAGCCGGGTGGTCTCGCCGAGCCGCCCGGTGCGGATCTCCACGAAGTCGTGGCCGGCCGGCTCCTCGACCGCGGGCAGCGGCTGGAGCTCGAGCGTGTCCCGGGTCCGCTCCCCGGCCAGGGCCCGTCGGGTCTGGTCCTCGAGCCAGCGCAGGGAGCGCAGCCCGTCCACCGCCGTGCGGTTGACGTCGGCCTGGCGGAAGGCGTCGTTGAAGATCTCCAGGGACACGGGGC
The DNA here is from genome assembly GCF_049897445.1 of Kocuria sp. LHG3120. NCBI lineage: Bacteria > Bacillati > Actinomycetota > Actinomycetes > Micrococcales > Micrococcaceae > Kocuria > Kocuria sp. LHG3120. Next base: position 52,482 of record NZ_JAFCWG010000011.1, read on the forward strand.
CGTCGTAGCCGGCGCGGACCAGGTGGGACATGAAGCCGACCATGTCGAAGTCGCCCTGCCCGGGGAACACCCGGTGGTGGCGGGACCAGGACAGGACGTCCAGGTGCAGGAGCGGGGCGTCGGCCAGCTGCACGAAGAAGATCTTCTCCGCCGCGATGTCCTCGATCGGGGCCGGGTTCCAGGCGCGGGAGAGGATGTGGAAGCTGTCGAGGCAGGTCCCCACGCTCGGGTGGTCGGCGAGGTCCACGATCCGCTGGGCGCGCTCGAAGTCGTTGACGAACCTCCCCCAGGCCAGTGCCTCGTAGGCCAGGCGCACGCCGTGGCGCGCGGCGAGCTCGCCGAGCCGGTGCAGCTGCCCCGCCATGACCTCGTCGTCGTCGATCTCGGCCGTGGCCACGTTGGAGCACACGAGCAGGGTCTGCGTGCCGAGCCGGTCCATCAGCCGGAACTTGGCCTCGGCGCGCCGCAGGTTCGCGGCCAGCCGCTCGGGGCCCACAGCGTCGAAGTCCCGGAAGGGCTGGTAGAGGTCCAGGCTCAGGCCCAGCTGCGCGGCGAGCTCCCGGATCTGCTCGGGGGAGGAGGGGGAGACGACCAGGTCCTGCTCGAAGACCTCGATCCCGTCGAACCCGGCGGCCGCGGCGGCGTGCATCTTCTCCTCGAGGGTGCCCGAGAGGCAGACCGTGGCGATCGAGGTGCGCATCAGCGTGCCGCCCCGGCGGCGGCCGGCTCCGCGGCGCCCTCGTTCTCGGCGCCCCGGCCCCGGGCCTCGAGGGCGCGCAGCTCGGCGGCCTCGGTGCGCGAGGTGTGCAGCGCGTCGATCTCGTCGAGGGACTTCCGCGCCGTCTCCTTCGCGGTGAGCGCGGCGCCGCCGGAGATCAGGCACGCGACCGTGACGAACACGGCCACGCCCAGCCAGTTGTCGCCGGCGGGACCGGCCACGGCGGAGGCGAGGACGGGCGCGAAGCCGCCCGAGACGGCGAAGCCGATCTGGGTGCCCAGGGCCAGGCCGGTGACCCGGACCCGCAGCGGCAGCATCTCGGCGTAGAACGAGGGCCAGATGCTGTTGGCCATCGAGTAGAAGCACCCGGACATGACGGCGCCGAGCACGAAGATGAGCGGCCAGTTCCCGGCGTGGACCGCCGAGAGGTAGGGGTACATCAGCACGGCGGGGCCGAGGACCCCCGCGAGGAAGACGGGCTTGCGGCCGATGCGGTCGGCGAGCACGGCCACGACCGGGATCACGAACAGGGCGACGGCGTTGGCCAGCACGGAGACCCACAGCATGGTGGAGCGCTCGAGGCCGACCACGGAGGTGGCGAAGGAGAGCGACCACACCGTGAACACCACGTTGACGGTGTTGATCATGGCGGCAGCGGCGATCCGGACCACGGCGGCCCGGTGGTGCCGCAGGAGCACGCGCAGCGGGGACTCCGGCTGCTCGGCGGGGGTCTCGGCGCGGGCCTCCCGGAAGGCCGGGGGCTCCTCCAGGTGGCGGCGGATCAGGTAGGCCACCACCACGACGACGGCGGAGAGCCAGAACGGCACGCGCCAGCCCCAGCTGAACAGCGCCTCCTCCGGCAGGAGGGTGAACGGGATGAACACGGCGGTGGCGAGCAGGGTCCCGAACTGGGTGCCCTGCAGGGTCCAGCTGGTGGTGTACGCGCGGCGGTCCTCGTCGGAGTGCTCGAGCGACATGGAGATGGCGCTGGCCTGCTCGCCCGCGGCGGACAGCCCCTGGACCACGCGGCACAGCACGAGCAGCACCGGGGCCAGCATCCCCACCTGGTCGTAGGTCGGGAGGCAGCCGACGGCGAAGGTCGCCCCGCCGATCATGAACAGGGTCAGCATGAGCACGAACTTGCGGCCGAACCGGTCGGCCAGCGGACCCATGACCAGGGCCCCCAGCGGGCGGACGACGTACGCCACGCCCACGGTGCCCATGGCGAAGAGGATGGCCACGCCGGGGGACGTCTCGGCGGGGAAGAAGAGGTGGTTGAGCACCAGGGCGGCGGCGGTGCCGTAGACCGCGAAGTCGTAGTACTCGAGGGCGCTGCCGATCCAGCTGGCCAGCGCGGCCTTGCGGGGCGTCCGGCCGGAGGGCGGCGGGGCCGTGGTCCCGGCGGTCGTCGCTGCTGAGCTCATGGAGGTCCTTCGGGTCGGTCCACAACGCGATCTGGTTCTCATATTGTGGAAGTCACTGCTACTGTGTGATCATGATCTCTGTGAGCTGGTCCACATGTCAACCGCAGGACGGACGGAGCGCTGCTGTGCGAACGTCGATCAGAACCGCCCTCCCCGGCGCCAGGGGCCCCCGGTGACGGCCCCGGAGCCGGCGGGGGCCGCCCGCCAGGACATGGTGGGCAAGGCCCTCCGGCTGCTCGAGCTGCTGGGGGAGCACCCGGACGGGCTGACCGCGGCCGAGGCCACCAAGATCTGCGGCTACCCCTTCAGCACCACCTACCGGCTGCTCAACGCGCTCGTCCGGGACGGCTTCGCCGAGCTGCAGGAGGACAGGCGCTACGTCCTGGGGCTGAAGATCTTCCACGCCGCCCACAGCGTGGCCCAGCGCCTCGGGATCACGGGGACGGTCGTGCCCGTGCTCCGGCGGATGGTCGAGCGCACGGGGGAGTCCTGCCTCTTCGCCGTCCTGGACGGCGACCGCTTCCACACCCTCGCCAAGGAGGACGGGCCGGACTTCCGGGTCACCTCCGACCCCGGTTACCGCGGCGCGCTGCACTCCTCGGCCCTCGGGCTGTGCCTGCTCGCGTTCGCCCCGGAGGACGTGCGCGAGCACCTGCTCGGCACCATCGAGCTCGAGGCCCGCACCCCGGCCACGCTCACGGACCGGGACGAGCTGCGCCGGCGGGTCGAGCGGATCCGGCGGGAGGGCTGGGCCACCCAGGACCAGGAGCACGACGTGGGGATGGTCGCCGTCGCGGTGCCCGTCCTGCGGCCGGGCGGGGGCTGCATCGGCTCGCTCGCGCTGTCCGCGCCGGTGTTCCGGCACCGGCTGGAGGACCTCGTGGACATGGTGCCCGCCCTCCGGGAGGCGGCCGGCGAGCTGGGTGCGCGGCTCACGGGCTGAGCGGCCGGGGCGGGCTCAGGGGACGGACTGGCCCCGCGCCGCCGTGAGCAGCGCGTACCAGTCCTCGTGGCCGAGCCGGGACGCGAGCTCCTCCGCCGCGGCGCACGCGGCGATCCGCTCCGGGTCGGTGGTCCCCAGCACCGGGCGGATCCCGCCGGGGTGCTTCATGAGCCACGCGAGGACCACCGCCTCGCCGGGGACGCCGTGCGCCGAGGCGATCCGGTGGACCGTCTCGGCGGTGGCCGCGGCGTGCTGGTCCTCGGGCGGGATCGGCGCACCGGTGTACAGGCCGCGGGCCAGGGCGCCCCACGCCTGCACCTCGATGCCGTCGGCCGCACAGTACTCCAGGAGCCCCTCCGGGAAGGAGTGCTCCGCGCCCTCGGGGTGGTTGGCCAGGATCTGCTGCTCCACGAAGCTCCGGTGCCGCAGGCTCAGCTCGAGCTGCACCGCGGTGACGGGCGTGCTGAGCACCTGCTGGTAGCGGGACACCTGGCGGGTCGACATGTTGGACAGGCCCACGGAGCGGATCAGCCCCTCCTTGCGCAGCTCGTCCAGGGTCCCCGCGACCTCCCGGGGATCGGCCAGGGGGTCCGGCCGGTGCAGCATGAAGCGCTCCACGGAGTCCACGCGGAGCCGGCGGAGGGACCCCTCGAGGCCGCGCCGGATCGTGTCCCGGTCCAGCCGGTAGTGGGTCGGCGCGCCGGGTGCCGCGGTGTTGCCCGGCAGGCGCACCCCGCACTTGGTCTGGAGGCGCACCCTCCGGCGCAGCTCCGGGTCCTCCGCGAGGAGCTCGCCGAAGACCTCCTCGGACTTGCCGTGGGCGTAGATGTCGGCGTGGTCGAAGTCGGTGATGCCGGCGTCCAGCGCCGCGTGCACCGCGGCCCGGGCACGGTCCACGGTCCCTGCGCTCGGCGGGGCGTCGTCCCACGACCCCCCGATGGTCATGCAGCCGTAGATCAGGCGCGAGCTCATGAACGGTCCTCTCCGTCGGGCACCCCGGCGTCCCGGGCGGGGCTCTGCTGCTCCAGGCGCTGCTGCTCGGCGGACCAGCGCAGGCGGGCGGCCGCCGCGTAGGCGGCCCCGGACTCCTTCATCCGGCCCGCGCGCTCGTAGAGCCGGCCCAGGGCGGTGAAGCACTCCGCCTGGTCCGTGGCCGTGGCCTCGGTCTCCTGGTAGAAGTCCAGCGCCCGGTTGTAGGCCGTGATGGCCTGGGTGTGGCGCTCGCCCAGCTCGTACACCCGTCCCAGGTTGACGTGGCACTGCGCCTGGTCCTGCGCCTCGTGCGGGGCGTCGAGGTACTGGCCCAGGGCGTCGAGGAGGTGCTCCTCCGAGTCGTGGGCGCGGTCCAGCTCGAGCAGCAGGCTGCCCAGGATCAGGTGCGTGCGGGCCAGGTGCTTGCCGCTGCCGGGGATGCGGCAGAACAGCCCGAGGGCGCTCTCGTAGGCGGTGACGGCCCGGCCGGGGCGGTTCATCCCCAGGTAGAGATGGCCCAGGTTGTAGTGGCAGGCGGCCTGCTCCTGGAGGGAGTCGCCCTCCTCCTCGAAGAGCACGATGGCCTGCTGGTAGGCGGTCTCGGCCTCGTCGAGCCGTCCGCGGTCCTCGGCGTCCAGGGCCCGGGTGAAGAACCCGTGCCCGTCCTGGGTGTAGCTCATGCGGAGTCCTTTCTCGGCCGGGTCCTGCGGGGGTGTCGGCGGGCTACGCGGGGTGCGGGTCCTGCGGGCGCGGGGCCCGGCGGCCCAGCGCGAACCACAGTCCCGCGCCGGCGACGGGGAACGCGAGGATCACGAGCAGCCACAGCAGGCGCAGCACGGGATCCAGGGCCGGGCTGCGCAGCAGGGAGACCGTGGCGGCCACCATCAGCACGACGACGACCGCTCCGGCCACCGTCGCACCGCTCTCCCACGCCCCCGTCCGCACGGCCTCGGCGCCGCCGGCCGCGAGGGCGGTCCAGGTGCTCATGCATCGATCCTCGCACCGTGGGCCCGGGCGGACAAGGGCGGGCGACCCGGCGCGCCGGTCCCCGGTCCCCCGTAGAGTGGAATGCGCCACAGCTCAGCACGCTGATAAAATGTGGCTGTCGACTGCAACCCCGAGGAGAGTCCACGATGTCCACCTCCGACGACCGCCCGTACGACCAGGAGTCCGCCCACGAGGAGCCCACCGCCGGGCGCGCCGGCGGGCGGGACGCGGACGACACCGGGGTGGAGCGCCACCCGCCCAGCTCGGCGACCGAGCTCTGGGACCACAACGCCTACGGGCGGGAGGACGGCGACATCGGCGGCTCCGCGACCTCGGGTGCCACCGACACCCGCGACCCGCGCGGCGGGGCTCCCGCCTACAACATCGACGCCGGGGACGACGACGCCGTCCGTCACGGCGACGACTCAGGCCGCGACGACGGCTCGCCCGTGCGCGGGACCGGCGAGTCGCTGACCGGGGCGGACGCCACGGCCGGCCACGACCGCGAGAGCGTGGGCGACGATCGGTCTGACGACCGGCGCGACCACGGCCGGCGCGACGAGCCGTCCGGCGCCGGCGGAGGGGCCTTCGACCAGGAGGCGACCGGCCGGGACGCCACCGGCCGGGACGCCACCGGCCGGGACGTCACCGGCCCGGACACCGCCGACCTGGACACCGTGGAGCGGGACGCCACCGGCCCGGACACCACGACCCGGGACACCACGGACCGGGACACCACGACCCGGGCCGGGGCGGAGCGCGGTGCCGGCCGCCACGCCGCCGGGGACGCGACCGGTGACCTCGGGGGCGGTGGTCGCCCCGGCGAGACCCCCTCCGTGGTCCGGCACGAGGAGCGGCTGCAGGTCGGGACCGAGCGCGTCGAGTCCGGGCGGGCCCGGCTGCGCAAGTACGTGGTGGAGGAGCCGGTGCGCGCGGAGCAGACCCTGGCGTCCGAGGACGTCGAGGAGGTCCGCACCCCCGTCACCGAGGAGGAGCGCGAGGCGTTCCTCGCCGGCCGGGAGCTGCCGGTGGGGGAGGACGAGGTCATCCTCTACCGGGAGGTGCCCGTGGTGCAGACGGTGCGCGTGCCCTACGAGCGGGTGCGCCTGGTGGTGCGCCGCACGGAGCGCACGGAGGTGGTCGAGGAGACCGTGCGCCAGGAGCGGGTCGACGTCGAGGAGGACTGAGCCCCTCCGTCCCGGACCCCCTCGGCCACGGCGCCGAGGGGGTCCGTTCCGCTCCGTCCGGGGAGTCCGCCCGGGGCGCGGTCGGCTGTTCACCCAGCGCGGAGGCGGGTCCGGTGACTTGTGCCCTGCCTCACGGGAGTGCACTAATGGTAAGTGAGCTGGTCGTTCCCGTCCGTCCGGACCGGGACCGGCCGGTGTCGACCGCACTTCGACGACCGGGAGGTCCATCATGCGCAAGAGGCTGAACAGGAAGAGGCAGAGGACCGAGGGGCAGGCGCCCATGGCTCCCGGCGTCCCCGGCAGCGAGACCGCCCCGCTCGCGGAGCCCACCACGCCCCGCCCGCCGCTGCCGCCCAAGCCGGACCAGGGCACGCCGGAGCCGGTGAGCCCCACGGGCCAGGACACCGGGATCGACCCGACCCTCAACGCCCAGGGCGGCGAGCACCTGACCACCGCCCACGGCTCCCGGCGCGCCGACACCGACCACTCCCTGAAGGCGGGCCGGCGCGGTCCCGTGCTCCTGCAGGACCACCACTTCCGGGAGAAGATCAGCCACTTCGACCACGAGCGCATCCCGGAGCGCGTGGTGCACGCCCGCGGCGCCGGCGCCCACGGCGTGTTCCGCTCCTACGGCACCGCGAGCAGGATCTCCTCCGCCGCCGTGTTCGGCAAGGACGTCGAGACCCCGGTCTTCGTGCGCTTCTCCACCGTCCTCGGCTCGCGCGGGTCCGCCGACCTCGCCCGGGACACCCGCGGCTTCGCCACGAAGTTCTACACCTCCGAGGGCACGTGGGACCTCGTGGGCAACAACATCCCCGTGTTCTTCATCCAGGACGCCATCAAGTTCCCGGACGTCATCCACGCGGGCAAGCCCCACCCGGACCGGGAGATCCCGCAGGCGCAGTCCGCCCACGACACCTTCTGGGACTTCGTCTCCCTGCACACCGAGGCGCAGCACCACACGATCTGGAACATGTCGGACCGCGGCATCCCCCGGTCCTACCGCACCATGGAGGGCTTCGGCGTCCACACGTTCCGGCTCGTCGACGACGCCGGCCGCAGCGTGCTCGTGAAGTTCCACTGGAAGCCGAAGCTCGGCGTGCACTCGGTGCTGTGGGAGGAGGCGCAGATCGCGATGGGCATGGACCCGGACGTGCACCGCCGGGACCTCGCGGACGCCATCGAGGCAGGCGCCCACCCCGAGTGGGAGCTCGGGGTGCAGGTCTTCGAGGACAACGAGGAGCAGGTCTTCGAGGGCATCGACCTGCTCGACCCCACGAAGATCGTCCCGGAGGAGCTCGCGCCCGTGGAGCCGGTCGGGCTGATGACGCTCAACCGCAACCCGTCCAACTACTTCGCCGAGACCGAGCAGGTCGCCTTCAACCCGAACAACCTGGTCCGCGGCATCGACGTCACCAACGACCCCCTGCTGCAGGGCCGGCTGTTCTCCTACCTGGACACCCAGCTCAGCCGGCTGGGCGGGCCCAACTGGACCCAGCTGCCGATCAACCGCCCGCACGCCCCGGTCAACGACATGCTCCGGGACGGGATGCACCAGACGGCCGTGCACAGCGGGGTGGCGCCCTACCACCCGAACTCGCTGGACGGGAACAACCCCTTCCCCGCCGACGAGCCGGCCCGCCCCTTCATCGACCACCCGGCCCCGGTCGCGGAGTCGGTCAAGGAGCGCGGGAACCCCGTGACCTTCGAGGACCACTACACCCAGACCCGCCTGTTCTGGCTGTCGATGAGCGACGTCGAGAAGGAGCACATCGCGCAGGCGTACACCTTCGAGCTCGGCAAGTGCTGGGAGCAGGCGGTCAAGGAGCGCCAGCTGCAGGCCCTGGCCAACATCGACGAGAAGCTGTGCGCCGTGGTCGCCCAGGGCCTGGGCCTTCCGGCGCCGAAGCCGACCGTCAAGCACGGGAGGATCAAGCCCAGCCCCGCCCTGTCCCAGGTCGGCGGGCAGTGGCCCCTCGACGGCCGGCAGGTCGGGATCGTGGTGGGCCCCGTCCCCGACGAGAACGACCTCCTGGCCGTGGTCTCCGCGATCGACGACGCCGGGATGGTGCCGCTGGTCATCGCCCCGCACGGCGGGCCGGTCGGGCGCGGCGGGAAGGTCGTGGCCCACCGGACCTACCTCACGGCGCGCTCCGTCGAGTTCGACTCGGTGCTGGTGGCCGGCGCCGTCCCGCCGGCCCCGGACGCCCGGCAGGGCCTCGACGCGAAGGCCGGAGCCGTCGCCCCCGGCGGCGTGGACCCGCGCGTGCACCTGCTGCTCGGCGAGGTGTTCCGCCAGGCCAAGGCCATCGGCACCTGGGGCGCCAAGGGCCAGGTGCTCGCCGCGGCCGGCCTGCCCGAGGGCGCGCCCGGCGTGGTCTCCGGCAAGGACGCCGCCGCCGTGGTCGAGCAGGTGGTCACGCTCATGAAGAGCCACCGCGCCTGGGAGCGGTTCCCGGTCTCCGGCCGCCTCTGACGGCCGTCCTGCCGCTGACCCACCACGTCGGCCCGGGCACCCCGCGGATCCGCGGGGTGCCCGGGCCGACGTGGTGGTCCCGGCGGCGGCGGGCGGGCCGGGGCGGGTCAGAAGCGGCCCAGCTCCTCCCGCAGCGCCGAGCCGAGGTCGGGGTGGCGGAACCGGTAGCCGCGGTCGATGGCCCGGTCCGCCGAGACCCGCTGGTCCGCGAGCGCCATCAGCTCGGCGCCCTCGGAGCCGAGCACGAGCTTCGGCCCGAACCCCGGGGTGGGCAGCAGGGCCGGCCGGCCGAGGACCTTGCCGAGGGTCCGGGCGTAGTCGCGGCCCGTCACCGGCATCGGGGCCACGGCGTTGACGGGCCCGTGCAGGCCGGGGGAGAGCACCGCGTGGGCGAACAGACCCACCGTGTCGTCCAGCGAGATCCAGCTCAGCCACTGGTCCCCGGAGCCGAGCCGCCCGCCCAGCCCCGCGAGGAACAGGGGCAGCTGGGCCTTGAGGGCGCCGCCGGCGGGGCTCTGCACCACCCCGGTGCGCACCGTGACCACGCGGGTGCCGATGGCCTCGGCCTCCTGGGCGGCACGCTCCCACGCCGTGCAGACCTCGGCGAGGAAGTCGTCGCCCGGCGGGGACTTCTCCGTGACGCTCTCCCCGTGCGTGTCCGCCCCGTAGTAGCCGATCGCGGAGCCGTTGACCAGCGCGGCGGGGGCCTCGTCGCCGAGCGCGACGAAGGCGCGGACGAGCAGCCGGGTGCCGAGCACCCGCGAGTCGTGGATCTGCTCCTTCGCGGCGTCCGTGAGCCGCCCCCCGATGCTGCGCCCGGCGAGGTTCACCACGACGTCCACCCCCCGCAGCGCGGCGGGGTCCAGCTCCCCGGCCGCCGGGTCCCACGAGATCTCGAGGGGGGTGCGCGCCTCGCGGCGCACGAAGCGCAGGACCGTGTGGCCCCCGGTGCTCAGCAGCGCGGCCAGCTGCACGCCGATGGTGCCCGAGGCCCCCGTGACGGCGACGGTCAGGGGCCGGCCGGGATAGCGGCTGTGGAGGTCGAGGTCGGCGGCCAGCCGCCGGGCGCGGGCCTCGAACTGGCGGCCCAGCGCCGGGCTCATCAGCCGGTCCCCGAACGCCCTGCTGCCCGGCAGCGCCGCGTACTCCACGGTGTCCGTGACCACGGTCCCGCCGTGCCCGTCGTCGTCGAACCGGTGGTGGTGCTCCCACGAGGCGAGCGGGCCCTTCACCATCCGGTCCCGGAACTCCCGGCCGGGGACGAAGCCGTGGTGCTCCGCGGTCCAGGGCACCGAGGCCAGCCCGTAGGAGCCCGGCACGGCCACCCGCAGCCGGGACCGCGTCCCGTCCTGCAGCGGGGGCGAGGACTCCTCCACCACGGAGCCCGTCCACGCGGGCGTGAGCCGGGTGAGCGCCCCCGGGCGGGCGTGCCAGGCGAAGACGTCCTCGACGGGGTGGGGCACGCGGGAGCTGAACGTGAAGGTGGTCATGCGTGCCACTCAACCCGCATTGCCCCGGTTCGTCCAGGACCTCGGGCCGCGGGCCGTCCGTGTCCTGGCCCGGAGGGCCGGCGGCGGCCGGGTGCGGTGCGGTGCCCGGGCCCCCGCGGACCGGGGTTCCCGCCGTCCCGCTTGCCCCCCGGCGGGCCGTCGCCCAGAGTGGGGGACGTGAACACCCCCGGACGCATCGTGCTCATCCGCCACGGCCAGACCGACTGGAACCTCGAGGAGAGGCTCCAGGGCGCCACGGACGTCCCGCTCAACGACGCCGGGCGGGAGCAGGCCCGGGTCGTCGCCCGCCACCTGCACGCCGAGGCCCTCGGCTGGGACGTCCTGGTCTCCTCGCCGCTCGGCCGGGCCGTGGAGACCGCCCGGATCATCGGCGAGGCCCTGGGCCTCGAGCTCGCGGCGACCTACGACGAGCTCGTGGAGCGCAGCTTCGGCCCGCTCGAGGGCTCGCGCCTGGCGGGTCTCGAGGGCGCCGCGCGGGAGCAGGTGCTCTCCGCCGGGGAGCCGCCGGAGGCGGTCGTCCGCCGCGGTCTGGCGGCGCTGCGCCGGATCCGCGCCGACCACCCCGGGCGCCGCGTGCTGGTGGTGGCGCACGGCTCGCTCATCCGCCTGACGGTCTCCGAGCTCAACGGGGAGGCCCATCCCCGGGTCGGCAACTGCGAGGTGGTCCCCGTGCGGACGGAGGCCCTCGGCGCCGCGCGCCTGCGAGATGACGCGTCGGAGTCCACCGCACCCTGACAGTCCCGGCTTCGTTCAATAAGCTGGGACCCACCAGGGACGGTCCCACGAGGTGCCGTCCACCCCCTGGGGCGGCGAGGGCGGCGCACGGACCGTGCCCCCTGCCGTCCACGGCGACGAAGGCGTGATGCGGCTGTGGCCTCTGACCAGTACACGATCCCCGACGAGGACCGGACCGAGGCGCTGCAGGTGATCCCGCGGGCCCCCGAGTGGTCCGGGGACCGGGCGTGGATCAACGAGTACTACCGCCACGTGCCCCAGGAGGACCTGCTCGCGCGCACCGAGGACCAGCTGCGCGAGCGGGCCGACCACCACCACGAGGTGGGCCGGGTCCGCGCGCCCCGGGAGATCGCCGTGGGCGTGCGCCAGGAGGACTCGACCTCCGTGGTCTTCGTGGTCACCGAGGACGTCCCCTACCTCGTGAGCACCGTGTCCGCGGAGATCGCCGCCAAGTGGGGCGGCGCCCGTCTGCTCATCCACCCCGTGCTCGTCGCCGCCCGGGACGCCGGGACGCACGAGCTGCGCGAGCTCCAGCAGGTCCCGGACTTCTCGGCCACCTCCAGCGGCGACACCACCGCGCTGCCCAGCCTGGCCGGGTTCCGCTCGGACGGGGGCACCACGCACGTGGTGGAGTCCTGGATCTCCGTGGAGCTCTCCCGGCAGATCTCGGACGAGACCGCCCAGGAGCTGGTGCACCGGCTCACGAGCCTGCTCGAGGACGTCCAGCGGGTCGACGACGACCAGGTGGAGCTCAAGGAGCGCGTCGGACGGCTCGCGGACGAGCTCGACCGGCTGCGGCGGCTGGACCTGCCCGAGGGCGGGCACCCGCCGCTGGTCGGACCGTCCCAGGAGTTCCTGCGCTGGCTGGTCCGGGGCAACTTCATCCTCATGGGCTTCAAGGAGTACGACCTCGAGGACTCCGGCGACGGCCTCTCCCTGGTCAGCCGTCCCGGGACCGGTCTGGGCCTGCTCGTGGAGCACGACCGCAAGCCGCACCGGCAGGTCCTGACCGGGCTGGGCCGGGAGCACGCGCGCGAGGCCGGCACGCTGTTCATCACGAAGGCCAACCGCCGCTCCTCGATCCACCGCAGGGAGTACCTCGACTACATCGGCGTCGCGAAGTACGACGACGAGGGCCGGATCGTGGGCGAGTACCTCGTGCTGGGGCTGTTCACCCGCCGCGCCTACAACACCCCGGCCCGCGAGACGCCGCTGATCAAGGACAAGATGGCCGAGGTCGCCGAGCGGTTCGGCTTCCTCGAGGACTCGCACTCGGCCCGGGACCTGATGGGCAACATCGAGGACTACCCGCGCGACGAGCTGTTCCACATGACCGCGGACGAGCTCTACGACATCATGCGCGGCGTCATGGGCCTGGACGAGCGGCGGCAGACCCGGCTGTTCCTGCGCCAGGACCACTTCGGGCGGTTCATGTCCGCGGTCGTCTTCCTGCCCCGCGACCGGTACAACACGTCGGTGCGCGGGCGGATCGAGGCCGAGCTGAAGCGCACCTTCGACGCCGAGTCCATCGACTTCGACGCCCGGCTCACCTCCTCGACGCTCGCCCGCCTGTTCTTCCGCATCCGGCTGCCCTACACCGGTCAGGTGCAGTCCTTCGACCGCTCGGGCCTGGAGGCGCGGCTGCGGGCCGCGGTGCGGTCCTGGTCCGAGGCGCTGGCGCGCGCGATCCACCGGGACTTCTCGGAGGAGCTCGCGCGGACGCACGCCGAGAACTGGGCGGAGGCGTTCCCGGACGCCTACCGGGCGGACTACGAGATCGAGGAGGCGGTCGAGGACCTCCAGCGCTGCGAGGAGCTGTGGGGACGGGACCCGGACCTGCCCGCGGAGGTGCGCGTCGTCGACGACCCCGGGGGCGTGCGGCTGAACATCTACCTCACCCGCTCCCTGTCCCTGACCGAGCTGCTGCCGATGCTGCAGAACCTCGGCCTGACGGTCCTGGACCAGAAGCCGTACGAGGTCACCCCCGCCGACGGCCGCCACTTCCAGCTCTACGACTTCGGGGTGCGGCTGCCGGAGGGCGTGGACGCGACCGGCCCGGAGGACGCCAAGACCGAGGACCTCATCGAGGACACCCTGTGCGCGGTGCTGTCCGGGCGCTCCGAGTCCGACTCCCTGAACCGGCTGGTCCTGACGGAGCGCATGACGTGGCGGACCGTGGCCGTGCTGCGCTCCTACGTCCGGTACCTCCTGCAGCTGGGGCACCCCAACTCCTTCGACTACATCGCGGACACGCTCCTGGGCTTCCCGCGGGTCACCCGGGCGCTGGTCGAGTTCTTCGACGCGAGCTTCAACCCGGCGCTCGACGACGCCGTGCGCGGCTCCCAGCGCGACGCCGCGCAGGGGCGGCTCACCGAGGCCCTGGACGAGGTGCCCACCCTGGACGCCGACAAGCTGCTGCGGGCGCTGGCCGAGTGCATGGCCGCCACGCTGCGCACCAACGTGTACCGGCACCGCCCCACCATGGCGTTCAAGCTGGACCCGCGGCGGATCAGCACGGCCCCGCTGCCGCACCCCATGTTCGAGGTCTGGGTGTGGTCCCCGCGGGTCGAGGGCACGCACCTGCGCTTCGGGCCCGTGGCCCGCGGCGGCCTGCGCTGGTCGGACCGCCGGGAGGACTTCCGCACCGAGGTCCTGGGCCTGGTGAAGGCGCAGATGGTGAAGAACTCGGTGATCGTCCCCAACGGGGCGAAGGGCGGGTTCTACCCCAAGCAGCTGCCCGAGCCGGCCGCGGACCGGGACGCCTGGGTGGCGGAGGGCCGGGAGGCGTACAAGCTGTTCATCGCCTCCCTGCTGGACATCACCGACAACCTCGTCCGCGACGCGTCCGGCCAGGACGTCGTCGTGCACCCCGAGAACGTGGTGCGCCGCGACGGCCAGGACTCCTACCTGGTGGTGGCCGCGGACAAGGGGACGGCGTCCTTCTCGGACACCGCCAACGCGATCTCCGCGGAGTACGGGTTCTGGCTCGGGGACGCCTTCGCCTCGGGCGGCTCGGTGGGCTACGACCACAAGGCCATGGGCATCACGGCCCGGGGGGCGTGGGAGTCGGTGAAGCGGCACTTCTTCGCGCTGGGCGTCGACACCCAGGCGGAGGACTTCACCGTGGTGGGCGTGGGGGACATGTCCGGCGACGTGTTCGGCAACGGCATGCTGCTGTCCGAGCACATCCGGCTGCTGGCCGCGTTCGACCACCGCGACATCTTCCTCGACCCCGACCCGGACCCGGCCGTCTCCTACGCCGAGCGCGAGCGGCTGTTCGGCCGCCCGCGCTCCTCGTGGCAGGACTACGACCCGGAGAAGATCTCGGCCGGCGGCGGCGTGTACTCGCGCACCGCGAAGTCCGTGCCGATCTCCCCGCAGGTCCGCGAGGCCCTCGACCTCGACGACGGCGTCGAGGAGCTCTCCCCGATCGAGCTGATGCGGGCGATCCTGACGGCGCCCGCCGACCTCCTGTACAACGGCGGGATCGGCACGTACGTGAAGTCGGCGCAGGAGACCTCCACGGACGTGGGGGACAAGGCCAACGACCCGATCCGCGTCGACGGCGGGGACCTCCGGGCCAAGGTCGTCGGCGAGGGCGGCAACCTGGGCTGCACCCAGCTCGGCCGCGTGGAGGCCGCGCTGAACGGGGTGCTGATCAACACGGATGCGATCGACAACTCCGGCGGCGTGGAGTCCTCCGACCGCGAGGTCAACATCAAGATCCTCGTGGACCGCATGGTCGTGGCGGGCGAGCTCTCCGCGGCGGAGCGCGCCGGCTTCATCGAGGCCATGACCGACGAGGTCGCCGGACTGGTGCTCGAGACGAACGTGGCGCAGAACGTGCTGCTCACCACGGAGCGCTCGCGCGTGCGGGCCCTCAACGAGGCCTACATCCGGTTCCTGCACTGGCTCGAGGACGAGGCCGACCTCGACCGGGGCATCGAGTTCCTGCCCTCCGACGAGCAGCTGCGCGAGCGGGTCCGCACCGGCCACGGGCTCACGTCCCCGGAGCTGTCCGTGCTGGCGGCCTACGCCAAGATCCAGCTCTCGGAGGCGCTGGTCGAGGGCGGTCTCGCCGAGGACCCGTGGTTCGGGGAGGTCCTGGAGGCCTACTTCCCGGAGCAGATCACCCAGCGCTTCGGCGAGCTCGTCGGCACCCACCCCCTGCGCGCCGAGATCATCTGCACGATGGTGGCCAACCAGATGGTCAACTACGGCGGCATCCCGTTCGTCTACCGCGTGATGGAGGAGACCGGGTGCGGGCCCGTGGAGGTGGCCCGGGCCTTCGTGGCGGCCGTGCAGATCTACGAGATCGACCGCTACGCCCACCAGCACCGGGAGCTGCCCGCGGAGGTGCCCACCGAGGTGTGGGACCGGATGTTCCTGGACATGCGGCGCCTGCTGGACCGCGTGGTGCGCTGGCTCATCAACCGGGAGGAGACGGCCAACCCGGTGGCCGAGGTCATCGACCGCTACAAGCCCACCGTGGACATCCGGTTCCTCGAGGACCGGCTGCTCGGGGAGGACTCCCGGCAGCGGGTCGACTCGCGGGCGGAGGCCGCCGCGCGGCAGGGCGTCCCCGGGGCGCTGGCCACGGAGTGGTCGCAGCTGCTGGACGCGTTCGCGCTGCTCGACGTCGCCCGGCTCGCCCACGCCTCCGGCGAGGCGATCGCCGAGGACGGCGGCCTCGACGAGGAGCAGATCAAGACCATCGCCAAGGTCTACTTCCGGCTCTACGACCGCTACCGCATCGAGAGCCTGCTCAACCGCATCACCGGCCTGCCGCAGACCACCCGCTGGGAGAACCTCGCGCGGATGTCCATGCGGGAGGACGTGTACGCGACCCTGGTGGCCCTCGCCGACCAGGCGCTCGAGGCCCCCGGCCGGGACGCGCGGGAGAAGGTGGAGTCCTGGGAGTCCAGCAACGAGTCCCGCCTGGGCCGGCTGCGCGAGGTGCTGGGGGAGATCGAGGCCGAGGACACGGGCGAGGCCTCCGCGGAGCTCGCGTCCCTGTCCGTGGCGCTGCGGACCATGCGCAGCGCCCTGGTCGGCTAGGACGGCCCGTGCAGGGGACGGCCGCGGTCGTCGGCTCGGGGCCCAACGGGCTCGCCGCGGCCGTGGTGCTGGCCCGCGCGGGCCTCGACGTCACGGTCCACGAGGCGGCGGGCTCGGCCGGCGGCGCGGCCCGCTCCGCGGCCGTGCTCGGCCCCGGCACGGTGGTGGACCTCGGCTCGGCCGTCCACCCCTTCGGCGTGGCCAGCCCGCTGTTCGCGCAGCTGGGCCTGCACCGGCACGGCCTGGAGTGGCTGCACCCGCCGGTCGTGGCCGCGCACCCGCTCGACGACGGCCCGCCGGGCCTGCTGCACCGCTCGCTCGAGCGCACGGCGGCGGGGCTGGGCGCGGACGGCCGGGCGTGGTCCCTGCTGCACCGCGGCGTGGTGGAGCGCTGGGAGGAGACGGTCGAGTCGGTGCTGGGCCCGCTCGTGCGCGTGCCCGAGCACCCGCGGGCCCTGGCGTCATTCGGTCTGCGCGCGCCGTGGCCCGCCGCGGCCACGGCGCGGGCGCTGTTCCGCACCGAGCAGGCCCGGGGGCTCTTCGCCGGGTCCGCCGCCCATGCGGTGCTGCCCCCGCGGCACGCGCTGACCTCCGCCTTCGGGACGCTGTTCGGCGCCGCCGCCCACGCCACGGGGTGGCCGGTGGCCCACGGCGGCACCCAGGCCGTCGTCGACGCCCTGGTGGCCGATCTCGAGGAGCACGGCGGGCGGGTGCTCGTCCACTCCCCGGTGACGGACCTCGCCCAGGTGCGGCCGGCCGACGTCGTCCTGCTGGACCTCACGCCCCGGCAGGTGCTGGGCCTGCGCGGGCTCGAGCTGCCGGACCGGTACCGGCGGGCGCTCGCCCGGTGGCGCTACGGCACTGCCTCCTACAAGGTGGACCTGCTGCTGGACGGCCCCGTGCCGTGGCGGGACCCGCGCGTGGCGGAGGCCGGGACCGTGCACGTGGGCGGGACGCTCGCCGAGATCGGCGCCGCGGAGGAGCAGGCGCGGGCGGGCCGGCTGCCGGAGCGCCCGTTCGTGCTCGTGGCCCAGCAGGGGGCCGCCGACCCGTCCCGGGCGCCCGCGGGCCGGCAGGTGCTGTGGGCCTACGCCCACGTCCCCCACGGGTGCGACGACCCCCGGGCGGGGGACCGGGTGCTCCGGCAGCTCGAGCGCTTCGCCCCCGGGGTCCGCGACCGGATCCGCGAGCGCGTGGACACCTCCCCGGCCGGGCTGGAGGCGTGGAACGCGAATCTCGTGGGCGGGGACATCGGCGGCGGCTCCCTGGACGGGCTGCAGCAGCTGTTCCGGCCGGCCGTGCAGGCCGACCCCTACGCCACCGGCGTGCCGGGGGTCTGGCTGTGCTCGTCCTCGACGCCCCCGGGCGGCGGGGTGCACGGCATGGCCGGGTACCACGCGGCCCGCAGGGCGCTGCGGGGCCTCGCGAGGAGCCGGCGGCCCGCCGGCTGACGAGGGCTCAGGCGCCGACCTCGGCGTACGTCGTGGCCGCGAGCTCGCGGATCTGCGCCACGTAGCCGCGGGTCTCCGCGAACGGGGGGATCCCGCCGTGCCGCAGGACCGCCGTGGGTCCGGCGTTGTAGGCGGCGAGCACGAGGTCGATCTCCTCCTGGGCCGAGGCGGGCGCCAGCCCCCGCACCATGAGCCGCAGGTCCTTGAGGTAGAGGCCCTGGGCCCGGATGGCGGCCCGCGGGTCGAAGGGGTCGCCCCGGCCGTAGCGCTTCCACGTGTCCGGCATGAACTGGGCGAGGCCCTGCGCCCCGGCGGGGCTGACGGCCCGGGGGTCCCAGCGGCTCTCGACGTCCAGCTGGGCGGCGACGATCTCGGGCGGGAGCCCCGAGAGCTCGGCGGCGGCCAGGACGTCATCGCCCCACGGCTCCGGGACGGGCGCGGTGCGGATCGGCTCCTCGCCGAGGGACGCCCCGCAGCACCCGGGGGCGTTGGCGTGGAAGAGCCCGCCGGTGCCGATCAGGAGCAGCACCACGGAGGCCAGCAGGAACCACCGGGAACCGCGCGGGGCGAGTTCCTCGGTGCCGGGGCGCGCGGGGTCCAGGACGGTGGTGGCCATTTGTTCCAGGCTAGGGCGGCCCGCCCGCCCCGGTCTGCGGCCTCTTGGGGGGACAGCCTCCACGCCCGCCCGGTGGACGGGAGGGTCAGCCGGTGACCTCGATCAGGCCGCGGGCTCCGCGCTCGGCCTCCACGAGGGAGTGGTTCACGAAGGGATAGGTGCCGGGCTCGGAGAACTCCAGCTCCACGAAGCCGCCCTGGGCAGGGGCGAGGTCGAGGGCCTGGGCCCCGCCGGATCCCGCGCCGCCGCGCTCCAGGAGGTAGGCGCCCTCCTTGTGCACGGTGTCGAACTGAGCGCCGACCACGTGGAAGCTCAGCCCCGTGGACGGCCCGGCCGCGAGGACCCGGATCCGCACCCGCTCCCCGGCGCGGGCGGTCAGCGGCTCGTGCAGGTACTGGGTGGCGTGGCCGTTGAAGACCGTGAAGCTGGGGACCCCGCCCGGGATCCTGGCCGGGTCCACGGCGGCGTCCACCCCCGTCCCGTCGCCGGCGTCCTCCCCGGGCGGGCCCAGGTACGTCTCGTTCTGCACGAGGAGGTAGTCGCGGTCCACCTCCGGGAGCCCCGGCGGGTCGATCACCACGGCGCCGAACATGCCGGCCGCCACATGCGTGCTCATCGGCGCGGTGGAGCAGTGGTAGAGCCAGATGCCGGAGCGTACCGCCTCGAAGCGGTAGACGAGGGAGTCCCCCGGGGCGAGGGTGCGCATGTTCTCGTCGGGCGCCACCGTGCCCGCGTGGAAGTCCACCGAGTGGCCCATCGTTGCGCCGTTGGTCAGCGTGATCTCGAAGACGTCGCCGACCTCCCCGTGCAGCGTGGGCCCCATGTAGCGGCCGTTGTACGTCCACGCCCGCATGCGGACGCCGGGGGCGATCTCGTGCTCGCCCTCCGAGACGTCGAGGTCCACCCGGTGCACCCGCCGGCCGTCCTCCTGGACGCCCGCGCCGACGGGCTCGAGCACGGGGGAGCGGACCTCGACGCCCTCTCCCGGGGCGGCCCCGAGGTCCGCGCCGTCGGCCGGATCGGTGCCGGCGGGGACCACGCCGGGCGCCCCGCGCCGCTGGCCGGCCGCGGAGGGCGCGTCGAGGGGAGCGCCGTCCGCGCCGACGGCGACGACGTCGAGGGTCATCCCCATGCTGCGGTGCCCGACGATCGAGCACCACGCCTCCAGGGGTCCGTCGACCACCCCCGCCTCCACGGTCACCGTCTGTCCGGGGCCGACGCGCCCGGAGCTCGTGCCGGAGGCCAGGACGAGGTCGTGCACGTTGGTCGGGTCGTCGTTCGTGAGCTCGATCACGAGCTGGTCGCCGAGCGGGACCTCCACGACGGAGGGCTCGAAGCGCATCCCCTCCCGGGCACTGACCTGCACGGTGGTCGTCCCGCCCGTGGCCGGGGCCCCGGAGCCGCCGCCGCGCAGGTCGAACCCCGCCGCGGCGGGGTTCACGGCGATGCCCGCCGCGACGCCCAGGGCCACCACGAGCACCCCCGCCAGCGCCTCGCGGGCCGGCCGCGGAGGCGCGGCGGGGGCGACGGCCTCCGGCACGGGCACCGGCTCCCCGGCCCGGCGGGCCATGGCCGCCCGGCGCCCCGCCAGCGAGGTCCGGGCGGCGGAGACCATGAGCGGGACGAACGCGAAGAGCGCCGCCGCGCCCAGGACGGAGACCACGGCCCGGACCCAGGAGGGCACCGCGCCCGGTGGGAGCGCGAAGAGCAGCACGCACAGGTTGACGACCACCACGCGGAACGTCCCGGCGCGGTTGATGGCCCGGTGGGCCGCCCGCACGGTCGCCGGCCCTCCCCCCATGGTCACCGGCAGGAGGTAGGTCATGGCCCCCAGCAGCACCTGTACCAGGAAGCCGGCCACGAACGGGACGGTCAGCTGTCCCAGCGCCGCCGCGTCGAAGCCGTGCAGGGCCACCACGAGGACGGCGGCCACCACGGTGACCGTCCACCACAGGACGCCGGCGGCCACGGACCAGCCCGCGTAGTCGGAGGGACGGGCCCGCACCGCGGTCCGGGCCATGACCGCGACCACGGCGCCCAGCCCCGCCGCGTAGACCGCCAGGCCCGCCGCGGCGAGCACGGGGGACCCGGCCAGTGCCGCCGTCCCGGTGAGCACCAGCCCCCCGGTCAGCACGGGCAGCGCCGCGGTGCTGACCCGGGTGGAGAGCTCCGGCATGCGCGTGCGCAGGATCGTGGGCCACAGGGTGAGCGCGGTCCCGGCGACGGTCAGGCCCACGAAGCCCAGGACGTTGGTGACCTCGTGGGCGAGGAGCAGGCGCGCGTGCCAGGCGCCGGCGGGGCCGGTGGCCAGGAGCGCGCCGAGGACCGCGCCCACCGGCAGCAGGAAGGCCGCGACCACGTAGTAGCGCACGGTCACGGCGAACCGGGACGGCAGCGCCGTGCGCAGCTGCCGGAGCAGGGCCGCCCCGTGCCAGGCCACCGCGGCGCCCACGGCGGTCGAGGCGACGAGCACCAGCACGTACCAGCCGGTGAGGATTCCCACGACGAGCAGCACGGTGCCGGCGTTGAGCAGCCCGATCCGGGCCAGCTGCCGACCCCGGGCGTCGTCGGGCACCCGGTTCTTCAGCAGGGAGTCGGTGAAGTGCTGTGACCACACCAGGACCGAGTTGGTCACGAGCCCCAGGGTGACGAGGTGCACCAGCAGCCACCGCGTCTCCGGGAGCCAGCGGTGGAAGAGCACGACGAGGAGCAGGGCCGCCATCCACAGACGGACCGGTCTGCCGGCCCGGCGGTGCCAGGACGTCCGTCCCCGGGGGCGTGCGGATGCGTGCACGGAGCTCACCTGCCCATTTAATTTGCGGAGCAGATACTAGTATACGGTGCGGCTGTCACCGGGTGTGCCGCCTACGATGAGGGCGTGACTGCCGAGATCATCGCGACCCTCATCACCGCCGCCCTGCTCGTCGTCGGGTGCCTCGGCATCATCGTGCCGGTGCTGCCGGGCTCGATCCTGATCGTGGTCGGCCTCCTCGTCTGGGCCCTCACGGTCCAGGCGGTCGAGGGCTGGACCGTGCTGGGGATCGGCTCCGCGCTGGCGATCGCCGGGATGGCCGCGAGCGCCGTGCTCACCGGCACCCGGCTCAAGCGCCGGCAGATCCCCAACCGCTCCCTCCTCTACGCCGCGGCCGGCGCCGTGGTGGGGCTGTTCGTGATCCCGGTGGTCGGGATCTTCGTGGGGTTCTTCGTGGGCCTGCTGCTGAGCGAGACCGCTCGCCAGCGGGACCTCCGGGCGGCGCTGGACTCCAGCTGGGCGGGTCTCAAGGCGGCGGGCCTGGGGATCGTCGTGGAGTTCGCTTGCGCGCTCGCCGCCTCCACGGTCTTCGTGCTGGGCGCGCTGGTCCTCTTCACGACCGCCTGAGCCCGCGAAGCCGGGGACGCCGAGAGCCCGGACACCACCGGTGTCCGGGCCCTCGGCGCGTCAGCGCCAGGGCAGGGGGACCACCTCGACGTCCTGCCCGGCGGTCACGCCGCCCGGCGGGACCACGGCGATGACGTCCGCGTGGGCGAGCCCGCGGAGCATGTTCGCGCCGACCCGGTCCCGGGGGGCGACCGTCCCGTCCCGGAGGTAGGCGGGCACCAGGGCGGTGACCTTCTGGCCCGGCAGGTCCTCGGCCGCCGGCAGGGTGCGCGTGGCCGGGGGCCGGTCGCTGTGCAGCTTGGCGAGCAGCGGCTGGGCCACCGTGAAGATGCTGGTCATCGCCGCCAGCGGATTGCCGGGCAGGCCCACCACGAAGGGGCCGTCCTCGGGCAGCCGTGCCAGGAACGTGGGGTGGCCCGGGCGCTGGGCGAGGCCGTCGAGCAGGAAGACCGCCCCGAGCTCCTGGAGCGCCGAGCGGACGTGGTCGGCGTCGGAGTGCCCGGTCCCGCCGGTGGTGATGACCACTTCGGTGCGGGCGTCGAGCACCGACGCCATGCCGGAGGGCGCCTCGGTCAGGGCGGAGAGCATCGCCTTCGCGGTGTCCTCGACGCGCCGGAGCTGGTCCACGGACCCGCCCAGCATCTCCACGAACGTGGGCAGCTGGGGGCCGAAGGCGTCCCGGACCTGGCCCGGCTCGGGGATCCCGTCCTCGACCACCTCGCTGCCGGTGAGCAGGATCGTCACGCGCGGACGGCGGCGGACCGGGAGCATGTCGTGGCCGCTGACGGCGGCGAAGGCGATGTGCGCCGGGTTGAGCAGGCAGTCGGCGTGCAGGATGACGTCCCCGGCCGCGACCTCCTCGCCGGTGCGGCGGATGTTCTGCCCGTAGGGGATGTCCTCGGCCGAGGGGGCGTGGGCCGCGATCGTGAGCACGGTGCCCTCCTCGGACAGCTGCGCGTACTCGTCCCGCAGCACGGCCCGGGCCCCGGCGGGGACGAGTCCGCCGGTGACGATGCGGGTGGCCTCGCCGGGCTCCAGGTTGAGGACCGGGCGGTAGAGCTCCCGCGGCGGGATGGTCAGCATCTTGCGGGGGTCGGTCTCCACAGGCTCGGGGAAGACCACCGTCCACGGCTGGGGGCCGGCCACGGCGTAGCCGTCCATGGCGGAGGAGGCGTAGTGCGGGACCGGGATCGGGGCGGTGACGTCCTCGGCGAGGACCTCGCCGAGCGCCTCCTGCAGGGGCAGCCAGTGGCTGGGCAGCGCGGTGGCGATGTCGTAGGAGAACTGCCGGGCCCGGTGCCAGTCGGCGTCGTGGACGGTCTCGACCTCCTCGGGGGCGCTCTCGGGCGTGCCGCTGTCGTCCTCGATGACGGGCAGCGCGTGCGTGTAGGGGCTGTTGGTGTCGTGGGGCAGGGGCAGTCCGGACATCAGTTCTCCTCGGGGGTTCGGCGGGCGGCGGGGACGAGACCGTCGACGGTCTGCAGCGCGCGGTCCAGGACGCGGTGCTCGTCCTCGCCCGCGGCCGCGGCGCGGCCCACGTGGTAGCCGAGCAGGTAGGCGGTGGGCGGGACGGCGGGGCGCACGGTGCCGTGGGCGATCCTGCCGGTGAGTCCCAGCACGGCGTCCAGGGGGAGGCCGGCGTCGGGCACGTCCAGGGCCGCCCGCACGGCCTCGACCCACCGTTCCAGGATCTCGTGCTCGAACGGGCTCAGGTCCTTGGGCATGCGCCGCTCCTCCCGGGCGGTGGAGCCGCCCGCTCGTGGTCAGGTCAGGTGGTGCCTGTGCACATCGTCCCACGTATCGACGTCCGCGGTGGCGTCCTCGGGCACGGTGACGTCCCGGAGCGGGAGCTCGCGCACGAACGAGAACACGGACCGGTCCGCGGCGTCCTGCCCCGCGAAGGCCCGGCGCAGCACGTCGCTGCGGTAGAGGGCGGCGAGGGGCTGGCGGTGGCCGTCGGGCGGGACCGACACGTAGCCGGCGGCGCCGTCACCGGTCCGGGCCGCCTCCAGCAGGAGGGGCACGGCCCGTGACACCCCGGGCATGTCGCACGCCAGGGTCAGGGTCCACTGTGCGGCGGGCAGGGCGTCGAGGGCGCGCAGCCCGGCGGCGATGCCCGCGGCCGGGCCGGAGAACGGCGGGTCCTCCCGGGTGCGCAGCACGTGCGCGGGGACGGCCGGGTCCGCCGGGCCGACGACGACGACGCCCGCCGCCTCCCGGACCGCGTCCAGCGTGAGCTCCAGCAGGGTGCGCCCGGCTCGCCGCAGACCGGCCTTGGGCCGGCCGCCCAGGCGGGCGGAGCGGCCGCCCGCCAGGACCACGGCGTGGAAGACCGGGGCCGGTCCCGGGGCGCTCACGCGCTCATCCGCCGGAGAAGGGCGGCAGGACGTCGAGCACCGCCCCGGACGGGACCGGAGTGTCGGGATCAGGGCAGGCCACGCCGTCGAGCAGGAAGCTGGACCGGGCCAGCACCTGCGCCAGCGGAGGCTGTCCCGGTGGCGGCTCGGGGTGGGCCCGGGCCAGCAGGTTCTCCACGTCCCGGCGCGTGCAGGGCCGGTCGTCGGGGACCTCCAGGGTCTCGGCGTCGGTGCCGGCCGCAGCGCGGGCGGCGGCGAAGTAGCGGATCAGCATCCCTGCTCAGCCTCCGATCGCGCTCATCGAGCGCTCCGGCTGGACGTAGTCGGAGGAGTCCAAGCCGGTGTGGTCCATGCCGTGGGCGGCCGGTTTCGCCCACATCGCCGCCCGCCAGCGCTCGGCCAGCTGGGCGTCGGTCGCACCGGTGCGCAGCAGCGGCAGCAGCTCGACCTCCTCGTGGGAGAACAGGCAGGAGCGGATCCTGCCCTCGGCGGTGATCCGGGTCCGCTTGCAGTCGGCGCAGAATGGCTCCGTCACGGAGGCGATGACGCCCACCGTGCCCAGCGGCGGGTCCTGGGCGCCGGGGCGCAGGGCGGAGGACGCGGCGGGGGGCGCCGCGGACGTCGCGTCCGAGGTCGCGCCGGAGTCCACGGGGGCGGCGCTGGCCGTGCGGGGGTGGACGTCCCACAGCTCGGCCGGGGCGCCCTCGCGCGGCCCCGGGTGCGGGGCCAGCCGGAACCGGCCGGCGAGCCGGTGGCGGATCTCGGCGGCGGTGACCATGTCCGCCCGGGTCCAGCCGTGGTCGGCGTCCAGGGGCATCTGCTCGATGAACCGCAGCGCGAAGCCGCGCGCCAGCGCCCACGCGAGCAGCTCGGGGGCCTCGTGGTCGTTGACCCCGCGCATCAGCACCGCGTTGATCTTCACCGGGGTCAGCCCGGCGGCGGCCGCCGCCTCGGCCCCGGCCAGCACGTCGGCGAGGCGGTCCCGGCGGGCCAGGGTGCGGAAGGTCGCCGCGTCCAGGGAGTCCAGGGAGATGTTGATCCGGGTCAGCCCGGCCTCGGCCAGGCCCTGGGCGCGGGCGGCCAGACCGATGCCGTTGGTGGTCAGCGAGACCGGCAGCTCGGGGTGGGCGGTCCGCACCCCGGCCACGATCTCCTCGAGGTCGGCCCGCACCAGGGGCTCCCCGCCGGTCAGGCGCAGCTCGGTGACCCCGAGCTGCTCGACGCCCACGCGCACGATGCGGGTGATCTCGGCGGGGGTCATCAGCTGGGCGGCGGGCAGCCAGGGCAGGCCGCCGGCGGGCATGCAGTAGGTGCAGCGCAGGTTGCACTTGTCGATCACCGACAGGCGCAGGTCGGTGGCGCGGCGGCCGTGGCGGTCCACGAGCCCCGCCTCCCGCGGTGCACCGCTCGGGCCCGGACCCGCATCGCGGAGCCGCGGCAGTCCCAGGGAAACGCTCATGTCACCGCCTCGGTGGTCGTCCCCGGCCCGCACGGTGCTCGGCGTGCCGGGATGGTCCGCCCAGTGTAATCAGTCCCCAGCACGCCGAGAACGCCCCGGGCGCCGTACGGCGTCACGCCGGCTCCGGCGGGGCCTGCTCGTCCAGCCGCGTGAGAGCATCCGTCCACCGGGCCTCCTGCTCGGCGGGCGACTGCTCCCACCACGGCGTGCCGCGCTCACCGAGGCCCAGCTTGGCGATCCCCACCCGGTCCCGCACGGCCCGCAGCTCCTCCTCCGTGCCGTCCCGCCGCACCGTGCGGACGGCCGCCCGGGCCCGGCCCAGGTGGGACGTCAGCCGGGCCGCGACGTCCTCGGGCAGCCCGGGATCCTGGCGGCGCCACCGCCGTCCGTCCACCACGATCCACCGGCCGTCCGGCGTGTGCTCCACATCCCGTTGCGTCATGGCCCCGATCCTGCCAGGACGGGCGCGCCCCGGCACCTACGCTGGAGGAATGAGCAGGCACGCGCAGCATCCGGTCCGCAGCGTCGACGAGCACCGCCGCGCGGTCACGGAGGCCCTGCGGGGTCTCCGCGCCCGGACGGAGACCCTGCCGCTGGCGGCCGCGGCGGGCCGGGTCCTGGCCGAGGACCTCGTGGCGCCCCTGAGCCTGCAGCCTTTCGACAACTCCCAGATGGACGGTTTCGCGATCCGTGCCGCCGACAGCCGGACGGCGCCCGGGGAGGACGGGCGCACCCCGTTCGTCGTCGTCGCCCCCGTGCCCGCCGGCCACGTCCCCGGCCCGCTCGGTCCCGGGGAGGCGGCCCCCGTCATGACCGGCGCGCCCCTGCCGCCCGGCGCGGACGCCGTGGTGCCCGTCGAGGAGTCGCTGCCGGGGGGCTTCCCGGCACCCGGGACGCACCTCCGGCTCCCGGCGGGCCAGCCGGCCGGGAGGTTCGTCCGCCGTGCGGGCGAGGACGTCGTCGCCGGGGACACGGCGCTGGTCGCGGGGCAGCGGCTCACCCCCGCCCGGATCGGGCTCGCGGCCGCGCTGGGGTGCGCGGAGCTGACCGTGCGCGCCCGCCCCCGGGCCGTGCTCTACACGACGGGCGACGAGGTCGTGGCGCCCGGCGCCGCGCGCGGCCCGGCCCAGATCTTCGACGCGAACGCGGCGATCCTGCGCGCCCAGCTCGCGGAGGCGGGCGTGGAGGTGGTCGGCGCCCACCTGCTCTCCGACGACGCCGGCGCCTTCGCGGCACGCCTGGCGGAGGACACCGCGCGGAGGCCCGACTTCTTCGTCTCCTCCGGCGGGGTCAGCGAGGGCGCCTACGAGGTCGTCCGGCAGGTGCTCGCGCCCCACGGCGAGTTCGTGCACGTCGCGATGCAGCCCGGGGGGCCGCAGGGCCTCGCGGCACCGGGCGGCGTTCCCTTCGTCTGCCTGCCCGGCAACCCCGTCAGCACCCTCGTGTCCTTCGAGATGTTCCTCCGCCCCGCCCTGACCGGGACCGTGGGCGCCCCGGCGCCGCGGGCCCGCCGCACGGGGCCCCTCGCGGAGGCCGTCCGGCCGCTGCCCGGGCGGACCCAGGTGCGCCGCGCCGTCTGGGACGGCGCCACGGTGCGGATGGCGGGCGGGCCCGGCTCCCACCTGCTGGCCGCCGCGGCCCGGGCCAACGCCCTCGCGCTCGTGCCGGCGGGCGGGGCCGAGCTGCCGGCGGGGACCCCGGTGGAGCTGCTGCTGCTCGACTGACCCGGTGCGCGCCCGGCCCGCGGGACCGCAGGGCCGCACCACCGCAGGACCCCACCACCGCCGGGGCGGCTCCGGCCGGGCCCGGGGCGCCGCGGCGGTGTCCCCGCCGCTCGCTAGACTGGTCCGCGCCCCCGCCCGGACGATCGCACAGAACAGGTCCCCATGACGTCCCTGCTCGCCCCGCTGCTCCTCGCCGCCACCGCCGTGATCCAGGCGCTCGGCCGCTACGAGTACCACCAGAACGGCATCACCGTGGTGGGCCAGATGCTCTTCCCGATCTTCTTCGCCGTCCTGGCGCTCTTCCTCGCCCGCCGCGGCGAGCGGGGCGCCTTCGGCACCGCGCACCTCGGGCTGCTCGTGCTCGGCGGCATCCTGTTCGTGCTCACCCTGGTGGGCTGGAACGGCACCGTCCCCCAGCTCTACCCCTCCGTGGGGATCTACTACGCGGCGTTCGCGCTGCTGGCGGTCCAGGCCGCGCTGCGCATCGCGGGGACCCCCCGGCGCCGGCGCGAGGACGCGCCGTCCGAGGGACCCTCCCCGCGGGGCTGAGCCGCTACGGGGTGTTCGCGGTCCCGCCGACGCGCTCGAGCACCAGTCCCGCCAGCTCCTCGGCACGGGTCTCCGGCAGCCAGTGGCCGGCGTCCAGCTCCACGAACCGGTAGGGCCCCCGCACGTGCTCGGCCGTGAGCTCCGCGGCCCGCCGGCCCAGGGCGGGGTCCCGGGCGCCCCACGCGTACGTGGTCGGAACGTCCACCGGTCCGGTGCGCAGCCGGGACAGCGGCAGGGCGCGGTACCAGTTCAGGGCGCCGGTGAGCGCGCCGGGCTCCCGCATCCGGGCCGCGTAGCGGGCGGCCTCCGCCGCGGGCAGGCCGGAGCGGCGCAGGAGCTGCTCGAGGCGCGGACCGAGCAGCGCCTCCGGGAGCCGGGGCAGCTGGAAGGCCCCGACGTAGGCCGAGCGCAGCGCCTGCGGCGAGCGGGTCAGGGAGCGGGCGAGCGCCCGGGGGTGCGGGACCGAGGCCACCGTCAGGGACGCCGTCCGCTCCGGCCGGTGGGCCGCGAGGGTCCACGCCACGATCCCGCCCCAGTCGTGGCCGACGACGTGGGCGCGCTCCAGCCCGGCGGCGTCCAGCAGCGCCACGGCGTCCTGGACGAGCAGCTCGAGCCGGTAGGCGCGGCGACCCCGGGGCCTGGTGCCGGGGGAGTAGCCGCGCTGATCGGGCACCAGCGTGCGCAGGCCGGCGCGCCGCAGCACGGGCGCGACCCCGGACCAGCTCGTGCCGTCCTGGGGGAAGCCGTGCAGCAGCAGGACGGGCTCCCCGTCCGGGGGCCCGTCGTCGCGCACGTCGAGGCGCACGCCGGGGCGGAGGTCACCGGGAGGGCGGAGGGTCGGTCGGTCCATCCGGCCAGGCTAGTCCCGGCCGGCGCCCGTCCGCGCGAGAGCCGGGGCTCGGTCATCCCCTTTCCGCCGAGAAAAACAAGGGTGCCGGAATTCTTGACGGAAAATGAATTCTGAAATTGATGTGTCATGAATTCTTTTCCACCGAATTGCCGTTCATTGGTCCACAAGAAAATCCTAATTCAGAATGCCGAATTCGATAGGTTGGCACCATGGTTGCCAGCTCCGTTCCGCCGGGCACCGATGGCCCCGCGTCCCACGCCCTGCTCAAGCTCGGGAAGTTCTTCACCCGCTGAGAGGAGTCCCCGGACGGCCGCGCGGTCTACCGCGAGGGCGGGCGGGCCGGTGACGCGTTCTACCGGAACCGGTGGAGCCACGACAAGGTGGTCCGCTCCACGCACGGGGTGAACTGCACGGGCTCGTGCTCCTGGAAGGTCTACGTCAAGGACGGGATCATCACCTGGGAGGCGCAGGAGACCGACTACCCCTCGGTGGGCCCGGACCGCCCGGAGTACGAGCCGCGCGGCTGTCCCCGCGGCGCCGCCTTCTCCTGGTACACCTACTCGCCCACCCGGGTCCGCTACCCGTACGTCCGCGGGGTGCTGCTGGAGATGTACCGCGCGGCCAAGGAACAGGTGGGCGGGGACCCCGTGCTGGCGTGGCAGGCGGTGGTCGGCGACCCGGAGAAGCGCCGGGCCTTCCAGCAGGCCCGCGGCAAGGGCGGCCTGGTGCGCTCGAGCTGGCAGGAGGCCCTCGAGATGACCGCCGCCGCCCACGTGCACACCGTGAAGACCTACGGCCCCGACCGGTGCACCGGCTTCTCCCCGATCCCCGCGATGTCCATGGTCTCCCACGCCGCGGGGGCCCGGTTCATCAACCTCATCGGCGGTGTGATGAACAGCTTCTACGACTGGTACGCGGACCTGCCCGTGGCCAGCCCCCAGGTCTTCGGCGACCAGACCGACGTCCCGGAGTCCGGCGACTGGTGGGACGCCACCTACCTCATGATGTGGGGCTCGAACGTCCCGGTCACGCGCACCCCGGACGCGCACTGGATGGTGGAGGCCCGCTACCGCGGCACGAAGGTCGTCTCAGTCAGCCCCGACTACGCGGACAACACGAAGTTCGCCGACGAGTGGCTGCCGGCCCAGGCCGGCACGGACGCCGCGCTCGCCATGGCGATGGGCCACGTGATCCTGCGGGAGAACTTCGTGGAGCGGCGGGTGCCGTTCTTCGAGGACTACGTCCTGCAGTACACCGACCTGCCCATGCTCGTCACCCTCGACGAGCGCGAGGACGGCACCGTGGTGCCCGGCAAGTTCGTCACCGCCGCGGACCTGGGCGGGGGCGAGGCGACGGCCTCCGACGCGGCGTTCAAGACCGTGCTGATCGACCGCGACGCCGGCACGCCGGTGGTCCCGAACGGGTCCATGGGCTTCCGCTACAACGAGCAGGACGAGGGGAAGTGGAACCTCGACCTGCAGGGCGTGCGCCCGGCGCTCTCGCTCGCGGACGCCTCCTCCTACGAGGGCTCGGTGAGCGCGGTGCACCTGCCCGCCTTCACCGACGCCACGGGGGAGGGCTCGGTGCTGCGCCGCGGCGTGCCCGTCACCGAGGTCGCCGGACGGACGGTCACCACGGTCTTCGACCTGATGCTCGCCCAGTACGGCGTGGGCCGCGAGGGCCTGCCGGGGGACTGGGCGGCCGGGCTCGACGACGTCGCGACCCCCTACACCCCGGCGTGGCAGGAGGAGATCACCTCGGTCCCGGCCCGGGCCGTGATCCGCACAGCCCGCGAGTTCGCGGCCAACGCGGAGAAGTCCGGCGGCCGGTCGATGATCATCCTGGGGGCCGGCATCTGCCAGTGGTACCACGGGGACGTCACCTACCGGGCGATCCTCGCGATGCTCATGCTGTGCGGGTGCCAGGGCCGCAACGGCGGCGGGTGGGCGCACTACGTGGGCCAGGAGAAGACCCGCCCCATCACGGGCTGGGCCGCGATGGCCGCGGCCACCGACTGGACCCGCCCGCCGCGCTTCATGATCGGCACCGCGTTCTGGTACATGCACACCGACCAGTGGCGCTCCGACGGCTACTCGTCCGACTCCCTCCAGTCGCCCCTGGCGGAGGGCCACCTGAAGGGCATGCACACCGCGGACGTGGTCGCGAAGTCCACCCGGATGGGCTGGATGCCGTTCTACCCGCAGTTCGACCGCAACTCCCTCGACGTCGCGGACCTCGCCGCCGAGGGCGTGGCCCGGGGGGAGACCCCCGACGAGGCCCGGTGGGTCGCGGACCGGCTGAAGTCGGGGCAGCTGCGCTTCGCCGTCGAGGACGTCGACGCCCCCGAGAACTGGGCCCGCACCCTGGTGCTGTGGCGCTCCAACCTGCTGGGGTCCTCCGCGAAGGGCGAGGAGTACTTCCTCCGGCACCTCCTCGGCACGCACCACAACGTCATGGGGCAGGACCACTCCGCGTCCCGGTCGCGGGACGTGACCTGGCACGAGCAGGCGCCCGAGGGCAAGCTCGACCTGCTCGTATCGGCCGACTTCCGGATGACGAGCTCCACCCTGCTCTCCGACGTCGTCCTCCCCGCGGCCACCTGGTACGAGAAGCACGACCTGTCCTCCACGGACATGCACCCGTACGTGCACGCGTTCACCCCGGCGATCGACCCGCCGTGGGAGGCCAAGACCGACTACGAGCTGTTCCGGCTGCTCGCCGAGGAGTTCTCCCGGCAGGCGAAGGTGCACCTCGGGGTGCGCAAGGACATGGTGGCCACCGCGCTCACCCACGACACCCCGGGGGAGATCGCCCAGCCCGGCGGGCACGCGCCCGACTGGAAGCACACCGACCTGCCGGCCGTGCCCGGGAAGAACCTGCCCAACCTCGCGGTCGTGGAGCGGGACTACACCGCGATCGGGGAGAAGTTCTCGGCGGTGGGGCCCCTGGCCGAGCGGCTGGGCTTCACCACGAAGCACATCACCTACGACGTCTCCCACCAGGTGGACCAGCTGGCCCGCCTGCACGGGGTCTTCGACTCCGGGGCCGCGGCGGGCCGCCCGGCCGTGGACACCGACGCGCGGATGGCCGAGGCCATCCTCCTCTTCTCCGGCACCACCAACGGGGAGCTGGCCGTGCAGGGCTTCGAGACCCTCGAGAAGCGCACCGGGGTGGAGCTCGCAGACCTC
>NZ_JAFCWG010000012.1:0-66417 GCF_049897445.1 Kocuria sp. LHG3120
GGACGGCAACAACCAATCAACCGAATAAAACATCCGGTATCAACAAACATGGCACACTATTGAGTTCTCAAACAACAGACCAGCAACCAGGCACCACACCCGGAAACCGTGTTGGAATTTTCGGTGCCCTCCGCGTTGGAACTTCGTTCCCCGCCTCAGGCAGCTCGACCATCCTACGCAGTCCGTTCTCGGCGTGTCAACTTGCGTTGTTCCGGGTTCGGACCGACCTGAACGGTCGCTCCCGCATGAACTAGGCAGCACCTCTCGGTCCTGCTGCTCTTTGCGGTGTCGTCGCCCGCCGGCCTCTCGGCCCTGCCTGACGACTCGATGAACACTACACCCCCGCCCAGGGGCCTGCAAGCTCGGCTCCCGGACGGGGGTGGTGGGCGGATCGGGCCCGGATCAGGCCTCCACGGTGACGGCGGCGAGGTGCTTCTTGCCGCGGCGCAGCAGCGCCCATCGGCCGTGCAGGAGCTGGTCGGGCCCGAGCTCGGCGTCCTCACCGACGACCTTTTCGTTGTTGACGTACGCCCCGCCCTCCTTGAGGGTTCGGCGCGCGGCGGACTTCGACTCGGACAGCCCGGTGGCCACGAGGAGGTCGGCGACCTGCAGCGCTCCGGCGGACACGCTCGCGCCGGGCAGCTCCCGGGCGACCGAGTCCAGGGTCTCGGCGTCGAGCTCCGTGAGCTCGCCGCGTCCGAAGACGGCGGCCGAGGCCGCGATCGCCTTCTCGGTCGCCGCCTCCCCGTGCACCAGCGAGTTGACCTCCCAGGCGAGGACCTTCTGGGCCTGCCTCTTGTAGGGCTCCTCCTCGACGGAGCGCGCCAGCTCCTCGATCTCGGCCCGGGTCTTGAAGGTGAAGACCTTGAGCCGGTCGACCACGTCCGCGTCGGCCGTGTTGAGCCAGAACTGGTAGAAGGCGTAGGGCGAGGTGAGCTCCGGGTCCAGCCACACCGCGTTGCCCTCGGACTTGCCGAACTTCGTGCCGTCCGAGTTGGTGATCAGCGGGGTGCCGACGGCGTGCACGGACACGCCCTCGACCTTGCGGATCAGGTCGGTCCCGGAGGTCAGGTTCCCCCACTGGTCGGAGCCCCCGGTCTGCAGGGTGCACCCGTGGTCGCGGTAGAGGTTCAGGTAGTCCAGTCCCTGCAGGATCTGGTAGCTGAACTCGGTGTAGGAGATGCCCTCCTCCGAGTTGAGCCGCTTGGCCACGATGTCCTTCTTGATCATCGTGCCGACCCGGAAGTGCTTGCCGATGTCGCGGAGGAAGTCGATGGCGGAGAGCTGGGAGGTCCAGTCCAGGTTGTTGACCATGACGGCCCGGTTCTCGCCCTCGAAGGAGAGGAAGCGCTCGACCTGGGCGCGCAGCAGGTCCACCCACTGCGCGACGGTCTCCCGGGAGTTCAGGACCCGCTCGGAGCTCTGCCGCGGGTCCCCGATCAGACCGGTGGACCCGCCCACGAGCCCGATCGGGTGGTGACCGGCGAGCTGGAGCCGGCGCATCAGCAGCAGCTGCACCAAGTGCCCGAGGTGCAGGGACGCCGCGGTGGGGTCGAACCCGCAGTAGTAGGTGACCTTCTCCTCCGCGAGCGACCGCTCGAGGGCCGCCTCGTCGGTCGACACGTGCACGAGGCCGCGCCACTGCAGCTCCTGCCACACGTTGGCGAAGGACGGATCGTTGTGCTGGAGGTCCAGGTCTATTGCGTTCGACACGGCTTCCAAGGTACCAGGACGCGGAGGGGGTTCCCCTCCGCGTCCCGGTGTCCCCGGCGGCCCGGGTTCAGAACCGGTCGAGGCCGGCCGGCAGCGGCCGGGCGGCGACGACGCGCAGCCGCTGGGTGGGCCGGGTCATGGCCACGTACAGGTTGCCGACCCCGCCGCCGACCTCCTCGACGAGCGCCTGCGGCTCGACGACCACCACCGAGTCGAACTCCAGTCCCTTGGCGTCCCACGCGGAGAGGACCACGACCTGCCGGTCCAGCCGGCGGACCCCGGCACCCACGAGCCCGGGCAGGGCCCCGGCGAGTGCCGTGCCGATCTCCTGCACGCGGTCCTCGGGCACGACCACGGCCACGAGCCCGCCGCTGACCAGGTCGAGCTCGGTGCGCACCTGCTCGAGGACGCCCTCGACCACGTCCGCGGCGCCGACCCGCTGCACGATCGGCGGCTCGCCCTCCCGGACGGCCCGCGGGGCGGAGATGTCCAGGCCGGCGGCCCGGGCGACGTCGACCGCGGCCTCGGCGATCTCGGCGGGGGTGCGGTAGTTGACCGTGAGCTCGTCGAGGACGAACCGCTCCCCCACGAAGGGCTCGAGGGCGTCCTGCCAGCTGCGGGCGGCGGTGGCCGAGCCCGCCTGGGCGATGTCGCCGACCACGGTGAACGACTTCATGGGGCACCGGCGCATGAGCACGCGCCACTGCATCGGCGAGAGCTCCTGGGCCTCGTCGACCACGACGTGCCCGTAGGCCCACGTGCGGTCCGCGGTCGCGGCCTCGGCGGCGGTCATCCGGTGCTGGGTGACCGCGTTGAAGTCCGTGAGCTGGGCCGCGGTCACGATGCCGTCCGCGCCGACGTCCTCGAGGCTCTGGTGCATGTTCGCCAGCGCGTGCTCGGCGTTGTCCGTTGCCTTGCGGTGCTCCCGGTCCGCCTCGGCCCGCCGGCGCACCCCGGCCTCGTCGAGGTCGCCCAGCAGCTCGGCGGCCTCGTCCAGCAGCGGCACGTCGGCCACGGTGAAGGGGGCGTCGGCCGGGCGCAGCAGGGCCTCGACCTGGGCGGCGCTCAGGTGCGGGGCTGCGGACTCGAGGTAGTGCCGCTTGCTGAACAGCTGCGCGACGAGGGTCTGGGGCGACAGCGGCATCCACGCGAGGTTGAGCGCGATCCGCACGTCCCGGGACTGCCGGATGTCCTCCGCGAGGTAGGAGCGGTCCATGACGTTGCCGCTGGTGGTGTTGAGGTGCTCGCCGAGCTGCTCGGTGAGCTCGCGCAGGACGATCTTCACGAACGTGTTGCGCGCCTCGTTGTGCGGCTTCCCCGTGGCACGGGCCTTGTCCCGGGCACGCTTGACGGTGCGCGGGGTCAGCGTCACGCGGTGGGAGTCGACGCGCAGGACCTGGTCCGCCGCCGGGACCTTCTGCCGGTCCCGCACGGCGCGGGCCACGACCTCGGCCATGTCGAGGCCGGACTTGAGCCGGGCGGTCCGGGGGTCGCGCTCGGGGACGGCCGCCACGCCGGGGAACAGCTCGGAGAGGGAGGACATCACGACGCCGGTCTCCCCGAGCGCCGGCAGCACCCGTTCGATGTACCACATGAACGACGACGACGGGCCGACGATCAGCACTCCCGCCTTGCGCAGCCGCTCCCGGTGCTCGTAGAGCAGGTACGCCGCCCGGTGCAGCGCCACGGCGGTCTTGCCGGTGCCGGGCCCGCCCTGCACCACGCGGACGCCGGGCAGCGGGGCGCGGATGATCTTGTCCTGCTCGGCCTGGATGGTCGCGACGATGTCCGACATCCGTCCGGTGCGCTTCTGGTTCAGCGCCGCGAGCAGAGCGCCCTCGCCGTGGAGCACGCCCTCGTCCTCGAGCATGTCCGGGTCGAGGACGTCGTCCTCGAGGGCGGCGACGTCGCGGCCCTCCAGGATGAGGTGGCGGCGGCGCCGGATGCCCATGGGGTTCTGCGCGGTGGCCTGGTAGAAGGCCGCGGCCTCGCGGGCGCGCCAGTCCACCATGAGCCGCTGGTGGTCCGCGGTGGCCAGGCCGATGCGCCCGACGTAGCGGCGGTCGCCGTCCTGGCCGTCCAGGCGGCCGAAGACGAGCCGGTGGTCCACGGCCTCGAGCTGGGCGAGCCGGTCCTCGTAGTGGGAGGCGAACGCGTCACGCTCCGCGCGGTTCTGGTGGTTGCCGAAGGACTCGCTGCGGCGCACGGCCGCGAGCTCGGCGGTCTTCTCGGCCCGCAGCTCGTCGAGCCGGTCGTAGAGCATCGCGACGTACGCGCGTTCGACAGCAAGTTGCTCGGCCGCCATCGTGGCGACGGTCTCTGCCATGGGTGGACACCTCGTTCCGGATCGAACAGACCATCGATTCTACCGGTCCGCGGGCGTTCCGACGGCGATCCGGCGGCGCGGTGCGTCACAGTGCTTCGCCGGGGTGCTTCGCCCCTGGTCAGACCCGGTACAGTGCCCGCACCCGGTGGCCGCCGAGCTGGCTGCGGCCCCGCAGGTCGGTGAGCTCCATGATCAGCCCGAACCCGGCGACGTGCAGCCCGGCCCGGTGCAGCAGCTGCGCCGTGGCCCCGAGGGTGCCGCCGGTCGCGAGGATGTCGTCGAGCACGAGCACGCGGGCCCCGCGCGGGACGTCGTCGGTGTGGATCTCCAGCACCGCCGAGCCGTACTCCAGGACGTACTCCTCGCGGAAGGTCTCCCGGGGGAGCTTCCCGGCCTTGCGCACCGGGATGAGGCCCACGCCCGTCGCGTAGGCCACGGCCCCCGCCATGAGGAAGCCCCGGGCCTCGACGCCGGCCACGTGGTCGAACTGACCGCGGAAGGCGTCGGCCAGGGCGTCGACGGTCCGCCGGAAGCCGGGACCGTCCGCGAACAGGGGCGTCAGGTCGCGGAAGAGGACCCCCGGCTCCGGGTAGTCGGGGATCTTCACGCACAGGCGCTCGATCATCTGCTCAACGGATTCAGTCACACCGCTCATGCTATCCGTCCGGGTCCCGCGGACTCAGCGGCGCCGGCGCGGGACCGCGGCGCGGTACGGGGACACGGAGGCCTCGCCGGGCAGCCACCAGCGCCAGGGGAACTCGGGGGTCCCGCCGGGTCCGGACACCCCCGTGCGGGGCCCGCGGCCGGCGGCGGGGGCGTCCCCGGGGCCGGGCAGCCGCAGGAAGAAGCCCGGCGCCGCGGCGTCCCCCGCGGTGAGCGGTGCGCCGTCGTGGGTCAGGTCGATGCCCAGGGCCTTGGCGAGGTTGCCGGGGCCACGTGCCAGCGCGGCGTCGGGCACCGGGCCGGAGCGTCCGGCGGCCCGGCGGGCGCGGGCCAGCGGCACGCCCTCGACGACCTCGCCCGCGCGGAGCAGGCACCCGCCGGCGGTGCCCTCGGGGCGGCAGACCAGGTTCACGGCGTGGTGCATGCCGTAGGTGAAGTACACGTAGACGTGGCCCGGCGGACCGAACATCGAGGCGTTGCGCGCCGTCCGCCCGCGCCACGTGTGCGCCCCCGGGTCCGGCAGGTCGGAGCCGTCCGGCCCGCCGTAGGCCTCGACCTCCGTGATCCGCAGGACCACGGAGCCCTCGGCGGTCCGGTGGCCGAACAGGCTCCCGAGCAGCCAGGGGGCCACCTCGGGAGCCGGCCGGGACAGCAGCTCGAGCAGCGCCGGCCCGGTGACGGGCCCGTTCACGCTCATCCTGCGACGATCGGCGCCCGCCGCGAGAACTCCGCGGCCTCGGCCACCTGGCGCTCGAGCTCGCCGATCTGCGCGGCCACGGCCGACGGCGCCGTGCCGCCCTGGGCGCTGCGCGAGGCCAGCGAACCCGCCACGGTGAGCACCTCGCGCACGCCGGGGGTGAGCCGGTCTGAGATGGCGGCGAAGTCCTCGTCGGAGAGGTCCCACAGCTCGATCCCGCGCTGCTCGCAGACGCGCACCGCGTCCCCGGCGACCTCGTGCGCGTCCCGGAAGGGCACGCCCTGGCGCACGAGCCACTCGGCCACGTCCGTGGCGAGGGCGAAGCCCTGCGGGGCGAGCTCGGCCATCCGCCCGGTGTTGAAGTCGAGGGTGGCGATCATCCCCGCGACCGCGGGCAGCAGCACCTCGAGCTGGTCGATCGCGTCGAAGACGGGCTCCTTGTCCTCCTGGAGGTCCCGGTTGTAGGCCAGCGGCAGGCCCTTGAGCGTGGCCAGCAGCCCGGTGAGGTCGCCGATCAGCCGGCCGGCCTTGCCGCGGGCGAGCTCGGCGATGTCCGGGTTCTTCTTCTGCGGCATGATCGAGGACCCGGTGGAGAAGGCGTCGTCGAGGGTGACGAAGGAGAACTCCTTGGTGGCCCACGTGGTGATCTCCTCGGAGATCCGGGACATGTCCACGGCGATCATCGCGGTGACCCAGGAGAACTCGGCGTAGACGTCCCGGGCCGCGGTGCCGTCGATGGAGTTGTGCACGGCGGAGTCGAAGCCCAGCTCGGCGGCGACGGCCCCCGGGTCCAGTCCGAGCGAGGACCCGGCGAGCGCCCCCGAGCCGTACGGGGAGACCGCCGCGCGGGCGTCCCAGTCCACGAGGCGCTGCACGTCCCGCAGCATCGCCCACGCGTGGGCGAGCAGGTGGTGGGACAGCAGCACCGGCTGGGCGTGCTGGAGGTGGGTGCGCCCGGGCATCGGGGCCTCCGGGTGGGCCTTCGCCTGGTCCAGGAGGGCCTGCACGACGTCGAGCACGTTGCGGGCGATGATCGCGGCGTGGTCGCGCAGGTACATCCGCCCGAGGGTGGCGATCTGGTCGTTGCGGGACCGGCCGGCGCGCAGCTTGCCGCCGAGCTCGGGCCCGGCCCGCTCGATGAGGCCCTTCTCGAGGGAGCCGTGGACGTCCTCGTCGGAGGGGGCGGGCGCGTAGGCCCCGGAGCGGACGTCGGCCTCGAGCCGGTCGAGGGCGTCGAGCATGCCCCCGAGCTCGTCGTCGGTCAGCAGCCCCGCGGTGCGCAGGACCCGGGCGTGGGCCCGGGAGCCCGCGATGTCGTAGGGGGCCAGGCGCCAGTCGAAGTGCGTCGACCGGCTCAGCGCCGCGAGGGCGTCGGCCGGTCCCCCGGCGAAGCGCCCGCCCCAGAGCGCGCCCTCGTTGGTGCCGTGCTTGTCCTGCTGCGCCATGTCTCTCCTCGTGGGTTCCGCCGGGGCCGGGGCCGCCGGGGGTCGGGTCGGCCGGGCGTGGGCGGAGGGCCCCACCGCCGGGATGGGGCCCTCCGTCGTCGTGCCCGTTCCTGCTGGGGACGAGCCTACGTGCTCGGGGGCTACTTGCCCTCGGCCGCGATCCGCTGCTCGCGGGACGCCGCGACCTTAGAGGACATGCCGAACAGCTCGATGAACCCGCGGGCCTGGGACTGGTCGAACGCGTCGCCCTCGTCGTAGGTGGCGAGGTTGAAGTCGTACAGGGAGGTGTTCGAGCGGCGGCCGGTGACCGTGGCCTGGCCGGCGTGCAGGGTCATCCGGATGTCGCCGTCCACGTACTTCTGGGTGTCCTGGATGAACGCGTCGAGGGACTGCTTGAGCGGGGAGAACCACTGGCCGTCGTAGACGAGCTCGGTCCAGCGCTGGGTGGCCATCCGCTTGAAGCGGGCCTGCTCGCGCTCGACCGTCACGTTCTCCAGCTCGCGGTGCGCGGCGATCAGGGCCATGGCGCCGGGGGCCTCGTAGACCTCGCGGGACTTGATGCCCACGAGCCGGTCCTCGACGATGTCGATCCGGCCCACGCCCTGGGCGCCGGCGCGGCGGTTCATCTCCTGGATCGCCTGCAGCGGGCTGACGGGCTGGCCGTCGAGGGCCACGGGGATGCCGCCCTTGAAGCTGATCACGACCTCGTCGGCCGGCGGCGGGAACGTGGGGTCGTCCGTGTAGTCGTAGACGTCCTTGGTGGGGGCGTTCCAGATGTCCTCGAGGAACCCGGTCTCCACGGCGCGGCCCCAGACGTTCTGGTCGATCGAGAAGGGGTTCTTCTTGGTCGTGGCGATCGGCAGGTGGTGCTTCTCGGCGTAGTTGATGGCCTTGTCGCGAGTGAGGGCGAGGTCGCGGACCGGGGCGATGCACTTGAGCTCGGGGCCCAGCGTCTGGATGCCCACCTCGAAGCGGACCTGGTCGTTGCCCTTGCCCGTGCAGCCGTGGGCCACGGTGGAGGCGCCGAAGCGCTTGGCGGCGGCCACGAGGTGCTTGACGATGACCGGGCGGGACAGCGCGGAGACCACGGGGTAGGCGTCCATGTAGAGGGCGTTCGCCTGCAGCGCCGGCATGCAGTACTCCGCGGCGAACTCGTCGCGGGCGTCGGCCACGTAGGCCTCGACGGCCCCGCAGTCGAGGGCGCGCCGGCGGATGGTCTCGAGGTCCTCGCCGCCCTGCCCCACGTCGACGGCGACGGCGATGACCTCGGCCCCCGTCGCCTCGCCGATCCAGCCGATGGCCACGGAGGTGTCGAGACCCCCGGAGTAGGCCAGCACAACACGCTCGGTCACGGTGTTCTCCTTCGTCGGTGGTCCGGGCGCCACGGCGTGGCCCCGCCTTCTGTGCATGACTATACACGTCGACTTGTATTTATGCATACTCTGCGGACCGTCCCGCGCACTCCCCCGCCGGGCCGCGCCCGCCCTCCGACCTGCGGAGGTGCCGTGCGCCACTCCGCAATTATGAATAGCTAGCAATAGCCCGGCCCTTCCGACATACTGGGGACCGGGTGTGATCCAGACCGACCGACCGCACCCCACCACGGCGGGGGCCACGCGCCCCGGCCGTCCTGCACACCCGGTCCCTACCCCGAGAGGAACCCCATGACGAACGTTCCCGAGCAGACCCTCACCACGCGTCAGGGCCACCCGGTCCACGACAACCAGAACACCCGCACCATCGGCTCCCGCGGGCCCGCGACCCTCGAGAACTACGCGTTCCTCGAGAAGATGAGCCACTTCGACCGCGAGCGCATCCCCGAGCGCGTGGTGCACGCCCGCGGCACCACCGCCTTCGGCTACTTCGAGGCCTACGGCGCCTACGGCGACGAGCCCATCGCGAAGTTCACCCGCGCCAAGGTCTTCGCCGAGGCCGGCAAGCGCACCGACGTGGCCGTGCGGTTCTCCACCGTGGCCGGCGGCCGGGACTCCTCCGAGGTGGCCCGCGACCCGCGCGGCTTCGCCGTGAAGATGTACACGGAGGAGGGCAACTGGGACCTCGTCGGCAACAACCTGGGCGTGTTCTTCATCCGGGACGCCATCAAGTTCCCCGACTTCATCCACTCCCAGAAGCCGGACCCCGTGAACTTCGAGGCCGGCGTGGCCAACCGCGCCTTCGACTTCTTCAGCCAGTCGCCCGAGGCGATGCACATGATCACGATCCTGTTCTCCCCGCGCGGGATCCCGGCGGACTACCGCCACCAGCAGGGCTTCGGCGTGAACACCTACAAGTGGGTCAACGCCGCCGGTGAGTCCCTCCTGGTGAAGTACCACTGGATCCCGAAGCAGGGCGTGAAGTCCCTCACCTCGGCCGACGCCGCGAACATCCAGGCCCAGACCCTCGGCTCGCACACCAAGGACCTCTACGACGCGATCGAGGCCGGCGACTACCCCGAGTGGGAGCTGCAGGTCCAGGTCATGGAGGACCACGACCACCCCGAGCTGGACTTCGACCCGCTGGACGACACCAAGGTGTGGCCGGAGGAGCTGTTCCCGCCGAAGCCGGTCGGGCGCATGGTGCTGAACCGCAACCCGCAGAACTTCTTCGC
This sequence comes from Kocuria sp. LHG3120, assembly GCF_049897445.1. Lineage (NCBI taxonomy): Bacteria > Bacillati > Actinomycetota > Actinomycetes > Micrococcales > Micrococcaceae > Kocuria > Kocuria sp. LHG3120. The sequence continues at coordinate 9,453 of NZ_JAFCWG010000012.1, forward strand.
GGAGAACGAGCAGATCGCCTTCGGCACCGGCGTGCTGGTGGACGGCCTGGAGTTCTCCGACGACAAGATGCTCGTGGGCCGCACCTTCTCCTACTCGGACACCCAGCGCTACCGCGTGGGCCCGAACTACCTGCAGCTGCCGGTCAACGCGCCGAAGGCGCCGGTGGCCACCAACCAGCGCGACGGCCAGATGGCCTACGCCGTGGACCACGCCCCGGGCCAGAACCCGCACGTGAACTACGAGCCGTCCATCATCGGAGGCGTGCAGGAGACTCCGAAGCCCGAGGGGTACCAGCCCGAGGTCGGCCCGGAGATCAGCGCGCGCCTGACCCGCGCCCGGATCGAGCGGACCAACGACTACAAGCAGGCCGGCGAGCGCTTCCAGCTCCAGGAGGAGTGGGAGAAGGAGGAGCTCATCGACAACCTGGTCGGTGCGCTGTCCCAGTGCGACCGCCCGATCCAGGAGCGCATGGTCTGGCACTTCTACATGGTCGAGGACGAGATGGGCCGCCGCGTGGGCGACGGCATCGGCGTCTCCCTCGAGGACGTCAAGGACCTGGGCCCCCTGGCCACCCAGCGTCTCTCCGAGGAGGAGCTGCAGCGCGTGGCCAACCTCGGCAACAACGGCCCGCGCAGCGTGGCGGGTCTTACCATGACCCACTGCGTGCCCAACGAGCACGTGGCCGTGGAGCGCGAGCCCCAGCAGGCGAGCCCCGCGATGATGTCCAGCTGACCCGTCCGGGAGGCGCCCCGTCCGGGGCGCCTCCCCCGGTGTCCGTGCGGACCCATCGTGCAGGAGGGGCCGGCCGCGTCCAGCGGCCGGCCCCTTCCGTGTGCGGGCTCAGCCGCGGTGCCCGGCGCCCGCGAGGTCGAGGGAGCGCTTGAGGATCTTGCCGGTCGGGCCCTTCGGCAGCTCGTCGACCACCTTGTAGTAGCGCGGGTGCTTGTACTTGGCCACGCGCTCGCGGACGAAGGCGTCCAGCTCGTCGACCTTCGCGTCCCGCTCCGCCTCGGGCACGCCGCGGAAGGCGACGACGGCGGCGACCTCCTCGCCCATCGCCTCGTCCGGCACCCCGACCACCGCGGCCTCGGCGATGCCGGGGAACTGGTAGATCACTTCCTCGACCTCGCGGGGGTAGACGTTGTAGCCGCCGCGCAGGACCATGTCCTTCTTGCGGTCCACGATGTAGTAGAAGCCGTCCTCGTCCACCCGGGCGAGGTCCCCCGTGGCGAACCAGCCGTCACGGATCGCGGCCTCGGTGGCCTCGGGGTTGCGCCAGTAGCCGGCCATCACGTACTCCCCGGCCACCACGAGCTCGCCGATCTCCCCGACGGGGACCTCCGCGCCGAGGTCGTCCACGACCTTCAGCTGCGCGCCCCGCACCACCGTGCCGATCGAGCCCGGGCGGCGTCCCCGGTCCTTCTGGTTGAAGCACACCACCGGGGAGGTCTCGGACAGGCCGTAGCCCTCGTAGATGGGGGCGCCGAAGACCTCCTCGAAGCGCTCCAGGACCTCGACCGGCAGCGGGGAACCGCCCGAGACCCCGGCCCGCAGGTGCGGCAGCTCGACCGTCCCGCCGTCCGCGGCGGCGAGCAGCGCCACGTACATGCTCGGCACCCCGGCGAAGACCGTGACCTCGTCCCGGGCCAGGATCTCCAGCGCCTTGGCCGGGTCGAAGCGCGGCAGCAGCGTGACGGTCGCCCCCGCGTGGACGACGCCGTTGAGCGCCACGGTCTGGCCGAAGACGTGGAAGAACGGCAGGGCCCCGAACATGACGTCCCCGGGCGCCAGGTCGAAGAGGCCCGCGGACAGCGCCGCGTTGGCCCGGAGGTTGTGGTGCGTCAGGACGGCGCCCTTGGGCCGGCCCGTGGTCCCGGAGGTGTAGAGCAGGACGGCGGGCTCGTCGTCGTCGCGCTCGGCGACCCCGGGCCGCGGCGGGACGTCCGCGAGCGCCTGCAGCGTGCCGGCGGCCGAGACCTCGACCACCCGGACGTCCCGGTCCAGGTTCGCGACCGCGGCGCGGGTCGCCTCGGCCATCGCCTCCCAGACGAGCACCAGGGACACCTCGGCGTTGTCGAAGTGGTACGCCAGCTCCCGGGGGCTGAGGAGGGGGTTGAGGGGCACGACCACCCCGCCCGCGCGCAGGATCCCGTAGTAGGCGATCGGCATGTGGGGGACGTTGGGCAGGATCAGGGCCACCCGGTCGCCCTGTCCGACGCCGGCCGCGGCGAGCATCGACGCGACCCGCGCGGACAGGTCGTCGAGGGCCCCGTAGGTCAGGACCTTGTCGTCGAGGACCACCGCCCGGGACTCCGGGGAGGCCGCGGCCGTGTCGGTGAGCAGGGTGGCGAGATTCGTCATGGGGGAACTCCGGATCCCCGGTGCACGGGCACCGGCGCGAGGAACGGGCACGAGGTGAGCTGTGTCACACGAGCGTGCCAGTCGGTTACTGCAACGTCAAGACCCGGGTACTTGGGGGTGGCGCGTGTCGCGGTCCCCGCCCCCGATAAACTGGCCGGCAGGAGCTGCATCCGACCGACCGCGAAGGACCACCCGTGACCGAGAACCCCCAGCCGACCGACCAGCCGCAGGACCCGGCGGCCCCCCAGCTGACCGAGGAGGAGATGGCCTACGTGCTCTCCCTGTTCGAGATGGCCCGGACGGGGGACACGGAGAACCTCCTGCCGGCCGTGCGCGCCGGCGTCCCGGTGAACCTCACCAACGGCAAGGGCGACACCCTGCTGGTCCTCGCGGCCTACCACCAGCGCGAGGAGACCGTCGCGGCGCTGCTCGAGGCCGGGGCGGACCCGGACCGGGTCAACGACAACGGTCAGACGGCGCTGATGAGCGCGGTCTTCCGGGGCAACGAGACGATCGTGCGGACGCTGCTCGCGGCCGGGGCCTCGCAGACGGCCGGCGCCCACTCCGCCCTGGACTTCGCCCGGGTCTTCGAGCGCACGGAGCTCGTCCCGGTCCTGGAGGAGTACGCGGCCCGCTGAGCGCGCGGCGCACGGCCGGCACGGGGCGGCGCCGGGACCTCTACTCGGCGAGCTCCAGGAAGCGGCGGGCCACGGCGTGGCCGCCGTCCGCCGCCCGGCACACCACCATGATGGTGTCGTCGCCGGCGATGGTGCCGAGGACGGCGGGGAGCACGGACGTGTCGATGGCGGAGGCGAAGTACTGGGCGGCCCCCGGCGGGGTCCGCAGGACCACGAGGTTCGCGCTCGCCTCGGCGGTGACCAGAAGCTCGCGGCACAGGCTGGCCAGGCGCGCGTCGAGCACCTCCTGGGTGATCCCGGAGGCGGGCGAGCGGTCGGCCCCGGCCTGCGGGACGGCGTAGACGAGGGCGCCGGAGCCCTCGCGCACCCGGACGGCCCCGAGCTCCACGAGGTCGCGGGAGAGCGTGGCCTGGGTGACCTGCACGCCGTCCTCGGCCAGCCGGGCGGCCAGCTCGGCCTGCGAGTGGATCGCCCCTCCGGTCACGAGGGCCACGATCCGGGCCTGCCGGGCGGTCTTGGTGGCGGGGATGCTCATGCGGGTACGGCGGAGGCGTCGGCGGCGCCCAGGTCGTAGCGCCCGGAGCGCGCCATGAGCCAGACGAGCAGGGCCTTCTGGGCGTGCAGGCGGTTCTCCGCCTCGTCCCACACCACGGACTGCGGGCCGTCGATGACCTCGGCCGCGACCTCGGAGCCGCGGAAGGCGGGCAGGCAGTGCAGGAACAGCGCCCCGGGCGCGGCCTGGGCCATCGCCGCGGCGTCCACGGAGTACGCCCGGAAGACCTCCGCCCGCGCCTCGGTCTCCGCCTCCTGGCCCATGGACACCCAGGTGTCGGTGCAGACCACGTCCGCCCCGGCGAGCGCCTCGGCCGGGTCGGTGGTCACGCGCACGGATCCTCCGGTCTGCTCCGCGCGCTCCTCGGCGGCCCGCACCACCGCCGGGTCCGGGAGGTGGCTCGCCGGGCCGGCGACGCGCACGTGCATGCCGGCGGTGGCCCCGCCCAGCAGGTAGGAGTGGGCCATGTTGTTGGCGGCGTCCCCGAGGTAGGCGAAGGTGAGCCCGGCGAGACCGCCCCGGTGCTCCCGGACGGTGAGCAGGTCCGCGAGGATCTGGCAGGGGTGGTAGTCGTCGGAGAGCCCGTTGACGACGGGCACGGTGGCGGCCGCGGCCATCTCCTCCAGCCCGGACTGGGCGTAGGTGCGCCACACGATGGTCGAGGCCATGCGGGAGAAGACGCGCGCGGTGTCGGCCACGCTCTCCTTGCCCAGCTGCGACTCGCCCGGGTTGATCATCAGCGGGTTGCCGCCGAGATCGGCGATCCCGGCGGAGAAGGAGACCCGGGTGCGGGTCGACGTCTTGTCGAAGATCACGGCCACGGTCTGGGGCCCCGCGTAGGGCCGGTGGGCCCAGCGGTCGGCCTTGAGGCGGGCGGCGAGCTCGAGCACCTCGGTCTGCTCCTGCTGGGAGAGGTCGGTGTCGACGAGGAAGTGGCGGGGGGTCATGGACGGGTTCATGCTTCTTTCGGCGGGGAGTCGGGCGAGGTCGCGGCGGGGGCCGTGACCGCGGCGGCGGCGGTGCGCAGGATCTCGGGGAGCGCGTCGAGGAAGGTGCGCGCCTGCTCGGGGGTCAGGATCAGGGGCGGGGCCAGGCGCAGGGTCCCGGGGCCGGTCGCGTTGACGATGAATCCGGCGTCCCGGGCGGCCTCGACCACGGCGGGGCCGAACGGGGCGGTGGCCCCCTCGGGGACCTCGAGGTCGGCGCCGATCAGCAGTCCGTGCTGGCGCACGTCGCCGATCCCGGGGACCGCGCGCAGCCCCTCGCCGAGCACGGCGCCCACGGTGCGCGCGTGCTCCAGCAGGCCGTCCTCCTCGATGACGGTGACGGTGGCGAGGCCCGCGGCGGTGGCCGGCGGGTTGCCGCCGAACGTGGTGCCGTGCTGGCCGGCCCCGAGCAGCGCGGAGACCTCCGGGCCGACGGTCAGCATCGCGCCGATCGGGAAGCCGCCGCCGAGGCCCTTGGCCAGGGTGATCGCGTCCGGCAGGTCGTCGCCGGTGAGCTCGGCGGAGGAGGCGAACCAGCGGCCGGTGCGGCCCATCCCGGTCTGCACCTCGTCCACGACCAGCAGCGCGCCGTGCCGGCGGGTCAGCTCCCGGGCGGCCCGGAGGTAGCCCTCGGGCAGCTCGCGCACGCCGGCCTCGCCCTGCACGGGTTCCACGATGAGCGCCGCGACCGTCCCGTCGAGGTGCTCCGCGAGGGCCTCGACGGTCGCGGGGATGTGCCGGACCCCGCCCGGGAGGGGCTCGAAGGGCGCCCGGTAGGCCTCCTTGGCGGTCAGGGCGAGGGCGCCCATGGTGCGGCCGTGGAAGGCGGACTCGAGGGCGAGGACGGTGCCGCGGGGCCGGCCGTCCGGGCCGGGGTGCTCGTGGCCGTGGCGGCGGGCGAGCTTGAAGGCGGCCTCGTTGGCCTCGGTGCCGGAGTTCGCGAAGAAGACGTGGGAGCCCGCGGGCGCGCCGGCCAGGGACAGCAGCTTCCCGGCGAGGGCGATCTGCTGGGGGGAGGTGAAGAAGTTGGAGACGTGCCCGAGGGTGGCGAGCTGGCGGGAGACGATCTCCACCCAGCGCGGGTGGGCGTGGCCGAGGGCGTTGACGGCGATCCCCGCGAGCAGGTCGAGGTAGTCCCGGCCGTCGGCGTCGGTGACCACGGCGCCCCTGCCGTGGGTCAGCACGAGGGACGGGCTGCCGAAGACGCCGAGCAGCGAGTCGGCGTACTCGCCGAGCAGGGCGGTCTGGGCCGAGTAGCGGGAGGCGGTGTGCTGGGCGGTCATGACGATGCTCCGTGGTCGGGGACGAGCTGGGTACCGATGCCGGTGTCGGTGAAGATCTCGAGCAGGCACGTGTGCGGGCTGCGCCCGTCGACGATGGACGCCCGGCGCGCCCCGCCCTCCACGGCCCGCAGGGCCGCCTCCATCTTGGGGATCATCCCGGCCTGCAGGCTCGGGAGCATCGCGCGCAGCTCCGAGGCGGACAGGGACGCGATGAGGGAGTCCTTGTCCGGCCAGTTCGCGTAGAGCCCCTCGACGTCGGTGAGGGCCACGAACTTCTCGGCGCGCAGGGCCACCGCCACGGCGGCGGCGGCGGTGTCCGCGTTGACGTTGAGGATCTCCCCCGTGGGGCGGCCGTGCGCGTCGACCTCCGGCGCCACGGAGGAGATGACGGGGATCCGCCCGGCCTCGAGGAGCTGGGTGACGGGCTCGGGGTTGACGCCGACGACCTCGCCCACGTGGCCGAGGTCCACCTCCTCGCCGTCCACGACGGTGCCCCGGCGGACCGCGCGGAACAGCTCGGCGTCCTCCCCCGAGAGCCCGACGGCGTACGGGCCGGTGGCGTTGAGCAGGGAGACGAGCTCCCGCTGGACCTGCCCGGTCAGCACCATGCGGATGGCGTCCACGGCCTCCTTGGAGGTGACGCGCAGCCCGCCGCGGAACTGGGACTCGATGCCCAGCCGCTCCAGCATGCGGTTGATCTGGGGGCCGCCGCCGTGCACCACGACCGGTTTGATCCCGACGTGGCGCAGGAACACCATGTCCTCCGCGAAGGCCTGCCGCAGCGGCTCGGACACCATGGCGTTGCCGCCGTACTTGAAGACCATCACGGACCCGGCGTAGCGCTGGATCCAGGGCAGGGCCTCCATCAGGGTGCCGGCCTTCAGCTGGGCGGTCTCGTAGCGGGTCGGGTCACTCGGGTCGGTCATGGTTCTCCTGCGCCGTGGGTCGGTGCTGTGCTGGTGGGCGGGCGGGTCAGCTGGAGTAGGCGCTGTTCTCCTCGACGTAGTCGTGGGTCAGGTCGTTGGTCCAGACGGTGGCGTCGGCGTCCCCGGCCTTGAGGTCGACCAGGACGGTGACCCTGCGGTCGGCGGCCAGGTCCACGCCCTCGCGCGGGTCCCCGATCATGCCGTTGCGGCAGACCACGACGCCGTTGATGGCGACGTCGAGCCGGTCGGGGTCGAACGCGGCGTCGGTGGTGCCGACCGCGGACAGGACGCGGCCCCAGTTGGGGTCGTTGCCGTAGATCGCGGCCTTGAAGAGGTTGGAGCGGGCCACGGAGCGGCTCACGTCCTCAGCCTGCCGCTCGGTCGCGGCGTTGACGGTGGTGATCTCGATGTCGTGGGACGCGCCCTCGGCGTCCGTGATGAGCTGCTGGGCCAGCGAGTGGCACACCGCGGTCACGGCCTGGCTGAACTCGAACTCGTCCGGCGTGATCCCGGAGGCGCCCGAGCCGAGCAGCACCACGGTGTCGTTGGTCGACATGCAGCCGTCGGAGTCGGTGCGGTTGAACGTGACCTTCACCGCGTCCTCGAGCGCCCACTGCAGGGCGTCGGAGGAGAGCTCCGCGTCGGTCGTGAGCACCACGAGCATCGTGGCCAGCCCCGGGGCGAGCATGCCCGCGCCCTTGGCCATGCCGCCGACCGTCCACCCGTCGCGGACGTAGGCGGCCTGCTTGGAGACGGAGTCGGTGGTCATGATGGCCCGGGCCGCGGCGGCCCCGGCGGCGTCGTCGTCCCCGAGGGCCTCGACGACCCCGGGGAGGCCGCGCTCCATGACGTCCATGGGCAGCTGGATGCCGATCAGCCCGGTGGAGCACACCACCACGTCCCCGGCCCCGACCCCGAGCGCCTCGCCGACGAGCTCGGCGGTCCGGTGGGAGGCCTGGAAGCCCTGCGGTCCGGTGCAGGCGTTGGCGCCGCCGGAGTTGAGGACCACGGCGGCGGCCCGGCCGTCCGCGGTCGCGGCCTTGGACCACTGGACGGGCGCGGCGGTGATCCGGTTGGTCGTGTACACGGCCCCCACGTGGTGCTGGGGCCCGTCGTTGACGACGAGGGCGAGGTCCGGCCCGCCGGAGTCCTTGAAGCCGGCCTCGGTGCCGGCGGCGCGGAAGCCCTGGGCGGCGGCCACGCCGCGGGCGGTGTCGACCTGCAGGGTGCCGGCGGGCTGCTGGGAGGGGTACGTTCTCACGGTGCGACTCCTTGGAGTGTCAGGCCGGTGTCCTCCGGCAGGCCGAGGGCGAGGTTCATGGACTGGACGGCACCGCCGGCGGTGCCCTTGACGAGGTTGTCGATCACGCACGTGACGATGACCCGCCCTGCCCGGGCGTCGTGGGCGAGCTGGAGCTGGGCGTGGTTGGAGCCGGCCACCGACTTCGTCGAGGGCCACCGTCCCTCGGGCAGGACGGTGACGAACGGCTCGGCCGCGTAGGCGGTCTCCCAGGCCTCCCGCAGCTGCGCGGCGGTCACGCCCTCGGGGACCCGCGCGGTGGCGGTGGTGAGGATGCCCCGCGGCATGGGGGCGAGCGTCGGGGTGAAGGAGATCCGCACGCGGCGCCCGGCGGCCTTCGAGAGGCCCTGCTCGATCTCGGGGGTGTGCCGGTGGGCGCCGCCCACCCCGTACGGGCTCATCGAGCCCATGACCTCCGAGCCGAGCAGGTGCGCCTTGACGGCCTTGCCGGCGCCGGAAGTGCCCGAGGCCGCGACGATCACGACGTCCTCCGGCTCCAGGAGACCGGCCGCGAAGCCGGGACCCAGGGCGAGCAGGGCACTGGTCGGGTAGCACCCCGGCACCGCGATGCGGGTGGCGCCGCGGAGCTGCTCGCGCTGGCGGGTGCCCTCGGCGTCCACGACGAGCTCCGGCAGCCCGTACGGCCAGGTCCCGGCGTGCGGGGACCCGTAGAACTGGTCCCACTCCTCGGCGGAGTCGAGCCGGTGGTCGGCGCCGGCGTCGATCACGACGGTCTCCGCCGGCAGCTGCGCGGCGATCGAGGCCGAGGCGCCGTGCGGCAGGGCGAGGAAGACGACGTCGTGGCCGGCGAGGTTCTCCACCGTGGTGTCGACGAGCACCCGGTCGGCGAGGGAGTGCAGGTGCGGCTGCAGCTCCCCCAGCCGCTGGCCCGCGTTGGAATGGGCCCCCACGGCCCCGATCTCGATCTGCGGGTGACCGGCGAGGATCCTCAGGACCTCGCCACCGGCGTAGCCGGATGCCCCCGACACTGCTGCGCTGAACGTCATAGAACCCACTCTAGCTCAAAGTTATGCATGGTCTTCAATATTTATGCACGCTACGGGGGGAGGACCGGCGGAGCGGGGCGCGGGTGCGCCTCGTCGGAGCACGCCAGGATCCCCCCGCTCTGATCGACCACGGCCGCTCTCGCGCTCCCCCCGGGAACGGCTCTGCCCCCGAATCTACGCTTCCCGTCTGCAAATCTCGATGATTACGGGGGCTTTCCCGTGCCCCCTCTTGTGCACACGCTACCCCTGGGCGACCCCTGCGGGGAGGGCGCGGCGGGACTCCGTGCCTACCATGGCAGGGTTCCCGTCCGCGATGTCCAGGAGGTACCCGTCATGGTCCGTTGCGTCATGGTCGAGCGAGCCGGAGGCCCCGAGGTCCTGACCCTCGGCGAGCGTCCGGACCTCGAACCCGGTCCGCGCCAGCTGCTCGTCGAGACCCGCGCGGCGGGGGTGAACTTCATCGAGGTGTACCAGCGCGAGGGCGTCTACCCCGTGGAGCACCCCTTCACCCCGGGCTCCGAGGGCATGGGCGTGGTGACGGGCGTGGGCTCCGAGGTGCGCCACTTCGCCCTGGGCGACCGGATCACCACCTCGCAGGCGTCCCGGACCTACGCCGACGCCTTCCTCGTGGACGCCGACAAGGCCCTGCGCGTGCCCTCCGGCGTGTCCGACGAGGTCGCCGCGGCCGTCCCGCTGCAGGGTCTCACCGCGCACTACCTGGTCCGCTCGACGTACCCGGTCCAGGAGGGCGACGTCGCCGTCGTCACCGCGGGCGCGGGCGGGGTCGGAGGTCTCGCCGTGCAGCTGCTGAAGTCGCTCGGGGCCACGGTGGTCGCCCTGGTGGGCTCGCAGGCCAAGGCGGAGACCGCGCGCTCCCTGGGGGCCGACTTCGCCCTGGTGGGCTACGAGGGCTTCGCCGAGCACGTCCGGGAGGTCACCGGCGGCCGCGGCGCCGACGTCGTCTACGACTCGGTGGGCAAGGACACCTTCGACGAGTCGCTCCGGGCGCTGCGCCGGCGCGGGATGCTGGTGCTCTTCGGCGGCTCCTCCGGCCAGGTGCCCCCGCTCGACCCGCAGCGGCTCGCCCAGCACGGCTCCCTGTTCCTCACCCGCCCCACCCTCAACGACTACCTGCTCGACGAGAAGGAGCGGAACTGGCGCGCGGGCGAGCTGTTCGACGCGGTGCTCGACGGGTCGCTGACCCTCCGCGTCGCCGAGACGTTCCCGCTCGACCGGGCACGGCAGGCCCACGAGCTGCTCCAGTCCCGCGCCGCCCAGGGCAAGCTGCTGCTGGTCCCGTGAGCGCCGCACCGATGATGCACCGCTTCCTCGGCGCCGACGGCGCACGGGATCCCTACACCCCGTTCGTGGGGTGCTGCGCGGCCACCGTGGAGCACTACGACCTGGACCTCGACTACGACGTCGAGGACAACGGCCTCGAGGCGCGCGCCATCCTGTCCTGCCGCGCGCTGCACGACACGGACCGGATCGAGCTGGACCTCACCGAGCTCGCCGTGACCGACGTCAGGTTCGGCACCGGCGGACTCGGCGGTCTGCTCGGCGGCCGCCGCGTCCGCGCCGACCACCGCGGGAGCCGCCTCGTGCTGACCCTGCCGCGCGTCGTCGCCGCCGGGGAGGCGTTCACGCTCACCGTGGCCTACGAGGGGTACCCCGAGTCCCTGGACGGGCCCTGGGGCGAGATCGGCTGGGCCGAGCTCGACGACGGCGTGCTCGTCGCCGGGCAGCCCACCGGTTCGTCCACCTGGTTCCCGTGCGTGGACCACCCCTCCCACAAGGCCACCTACCGGGTCGCCGTGCACGCGGACGCCGACTACGAGGTGGTGGTCCACGGCGAGCTGGAGTCCGTGGTGGAGCGCGACGGCGAGCGCCACTGGGTGTACACGTCCCGGGTGCCGCTGCCGCCCTACCTGGCCACCGTGCAGATCGGCCCGTACGAGCGGCACGAGCTCTCGGGCTCGCGCGTCCCCCAGTACCTGGTGTGCTCCAGGAAGCGGCGCAAGAAGGCGGAGAAGACCTTCGCGGAGCAGGGCCGGATGATCGAGGTGTTCAACGACTGGTTCGGCCCCTACCCCTTCCCGAGCTACACGGTGGTGGTCGTCGACGAGTCGCTGGAGGACCCGTTCGAGTGCTACGCGTGCTCCGTGTTCGGGAAGAACCAGCTGGGCACGGACTGGGAGGAGCAGCGGCTCGTGGCGCACGAGCTGGCCCACCAGTGGTTCGGCAACAGCCTGGTCCTCTCCGCGTGGCAGGACATCTGGCTCAACGAGGGGTTCGCGTCCTACGCGGAGTGGATCTGGTCGGAGGCCTCCGGCGACAGGTCTGCCCGCTGGCACGCGGAGAAGGCGCACCGGACCCTGTCCAAGATGCGCCAGGACCTCGTCATCGGGGACCCCGGGCAGGTGCGGCTCTTCGACGACGTGGTGTACGTCCGGGGCGCCCTCACCGTCCACGCGATCCGGGAGACCGTGGGCGAGGACGCCTTCCGGGCCCTGCTGCGCGGCTGGGCCACCGCCAACCGGGACGGGTGGGTGAGCACGGCGGGCTTCCGGGAGCACCTGCGGGGCTTCGTGCCCCGGGACCGGTGGGCGGAGGTCGACGGCCTGCTCGACGCGTGGCTGCTCCGCCGGGAGCTGCCCGCCCTGCCCTGACCCGCGCCGGCCCCCGGCACCGACGGCAACGGGCCCCTGCCGGACGCTGTGCGTCCGGCAGGGGCCCGTTGCGCCGCGCGGGCGGCCGGCCGGCCGGTCAGTGCTCCCGGCGGTAGAGCCGGCGGGCGAACCAGACCCCGCCCCCGGCCGCGGCGAGACCGGCGAGCAGCAGCAGGGCCGCCTGGACGCGCTGCCACGCGATGGTGCCCGCGGTGACGCCGTCCCCGAACTCGCCCGCCTCGGCGGTCTCGACCACCTGGAGGGTGCCGTCCTCGACGGCGAGCAGCGCGTCGGCCTCCTGGTGGAAGTCGTCCTCGCCGGAGCCCGTCTGCGTGCCGCGGAAGACGATCTCCTCCCCCGCCTCCGGGACGCGCGGGTCGGCGAGGCCCGAGTCGAAGGGCTGCTCGGCGACCGCCTCGTCCGCGGGCAGCACCCCGCGGTAGATGGGGTTCCAGGTCTTGGTCTGCAGGTCGTTGGTGAGGTCCTGGTACTGCCCGGAGATCACCCACGACCGGTCCGCGTAGCCGGCCAGTCTGCGGGAGTCGTCCCAGGCGAGGGCCGCGCTCACCGCGAGGACCAGGCCCAGGAGCAGCCCCAGCAGGCCCACGGCCGTCGGCTTCCAGGCGATCGACCGGCGGGCGCGCCCGTCCTGCTCGTCCTGCTCGTCGTCGAAGGCGAAGAACGGCTCCTGGCGGTCGGTGGTCTCCTCGGTCATGCTGCGCTCCTGGAACGGGGTCGGGGAAGGGGGGTCGGTCGCGAACGCCGGGGTCGCGGCCGGGGACCCGGTGCCACAGTACCGAAGTCGACGGCGCACTCCGCGGCGTTCGCGAGTGTTACCGCCCGGGCGGGGCGGGGACGACGGACGGCCCGCCCCCCGGAGGGGGCGGGCCGTCCGGGCGGGGCCGCTCAGCCGCGGAGCACGGCGCCGTGGCGCTCGGCGGCGACGGCGACGGCCGCCTCGCGGGCGGCGGAGGCCTCGTCCGCGGTCAGCGTGCGGTCCGGGGCCCGGAAGCGCAGCGCGAAGGCGACCGACTTCCGGCCCTCCTCGATGCCGGGGCCCTGGTAGACGTCGAAGACGCGGACGTCCTCGAGCAGCTCCCCGGCGCCCTCCTCGAGCGCGGCCCGCAGCTCGGCGGCCGGCACGGAGGCGTCCACCACGAGTGCGACGTCCTGCGTGGCGGCCGGGTAGCCGGAGATCGCGCGCGCCTGGACGACCCCGGACTCGGCCGCGGTGAGCGAGCTGAGGTTCAGCTCCATCGCCACGGTCCGCTCGGGGAGGTCCTGCGCGGCGACGAGCTGCGGGTGCAGCTCGCCCGCGTAGCCCAGCGGGGTGCCGTCGGCGGTGGCGAGCACCGCGGTGCGGCCCGGGTGGAACGCCTGGTGGGTGCCCTGGCGGACGGTCAGCTCGACCCCCAGCACCTCGGCGGCCAGCCGGGCGGCGTCGAGGGCGTCCTGCCAGTCGAACGCGCGCGGCGCGGTCCACGGCCCCTCGGCCGCGTCCTTGCCGGCGAGGACCGCGGCGAGGTGGCGCGGCTGGGCGGGCAGGCCGGCCTCGAGCTCCTCGAGCACCGCCGGGTCCGGGCGCGCCCCCAGCGGCGGGATGCTCGCGCTGCCGAGCTGCTCGCCGGGGCGGAAGACGCGCCCGACCTCGTAGAGCGCCAGGTCGCGGAAGCCGCGGGAGGTGTTGCGCCGCAGCACCTCGAGCAGGCCCGGGAGCAGGGACACGCGCAGCATCCCCTGGGCCTCGCTGATCGGGTTGGCCAGCTTCACCGACGGCACGGGCACCCCGGGCTCGGGGGCGCCCCACAGCTCGTTGTCCGCCTGCGCGACGAACGGGTAGGCGAGCACCTCGGTCAGCCCGGCGGCCGCGAGCGCGTCGGCCACCCGCTTGCGGGCCTGTTGCTCAGCGGTCAGGCCGCGCCCGGGGGGCGCCACGGGCAGCCGCGAGGGGATCGCGTCGTAGCCCACGAGGCGGGCGATCTCCTCGACCAGGTCCTCCTTCTCGACCAGGTCGGGCCGCCACGACGGGGGCACGACGCGCCAGCCGTCGTCGGTGGCCTCGACCTGCGCGCCGAGCTCGGTGAGGGTCGCGACGACCTGCTCCGCCGTGTACTCCACGCCCGTGCGGCGGCTCGGGTGGTCCCAGGGCAGCTCGATGGGCGCGGGGGCGGTGGTGGCATCCACGTCGGTGACCCCGGGCCCGGCCGTGCCGCCGGCCAGATCCACGAGCAACTCCACGGCGCGCTGGGCGGCCACCGGGGCGATCTGCGGGTCCACGCCACGCTCGAAGCGCTTGGACGCCTCGGAGGGCAGCCGGTGCCGGCGGGTGGTGCGGGCGATCGAGACCTCGTCGAAGCGGGCCGCCTCCACGAGGACGTCGACGGTGGCGTCCGAGACCTCGGTGGCCGCCCCGCCCATGACCCCGGCCAGGCCGATGGGCCCGGACCCGTCGGTGATCAGCAGGTCCTCGGGGTCGAGCGTGCGCCGCTTGCCGTCCAGGGTGGTCAGGGTCTCGCCCGGCGCCGCCCGGCGGACCCCGATGCCGCCGGTCAGCGTCCCGAGGTCGTAGAAGTGCAGCGGCTGGCCGAGCTCGAGCATCACGTAGTTGGAGACGTCCACCGGCAGGGAGATCGAGCGGATCCCCGCCAGGCGCAGCCGCGCCGACATCCACGGGGGTGTGGGGGCGCTCGCGTCGATGCCGGTCACCGTGCGGGCGACGAAGCGGGTGCACCCGGGGTTGCCGTGGATCGGGGCGTCGTCCTCGACGGCCACGGGGAAGCCGTCCGCGGTGGGGGCGGGCACCCGGGGCGCCACGGTCCCGGCCGGGTCGGTGAAGAGTTCGTGCACGGCGTGGCAGTACTCGCGGGCCACGCCGCGGATCGAGAACGCGTAGCCGCGGTCCGGAGTCACGTTGATCTCGGCGGCCTCGTCGTGGAGGCCGAGCAGCTCGAGGGCGTCCGTGCCGAGCTCCGGGTCCAGGCCGAGGGTCGAGAGCACCAGGATGCCGTCGTGGTCCTCGCCGATGCCGAGCTCCCGGACGGAGGCGATCATCCCGGCGGAGGTGTGGCCGTAGGTCCTGCGCGCCGAGATCCTGAAGTCCCCGGGCAGGACGGCGCCGGGCAGGGTCACGACGACCTTGTCCCCGACCTCGAAGTTGTGGGCCCCGCAGATCACGCCCTGCACGCCGGAGGGGTCGATGCCCTCGCCGGTCAGGGTCTGCTCCTGGCCCTCGGGGACCACGCGGACGGTGCACCAGTTGACGGTCTTGCCGTTGGAGTGGGTCTCCGGCTCCTTGGACAGCACCTGGCCGACCACGACCGGGCCCTTCAGGTGGTCCGCGGGACGGTGCACGTCCTCCTCCTCGAGGCCCACCGTCACCAGGGCGGCCAGGACGTCCTCGGCGGTCGCGTCCGCCGGGACGGGGGCGTGCTCGCGCAGCCATGACAAAGGAACTCGCATGTCTTAGATCTCCATCCCGAAGTGCTCGCTGAAGCGGACGTCGCCCTCGACCATGTCGCGCATGTCGGGGACGTTGTTGCGGAACATCAGGGTCCGCTCGATGCCCATGCCGAACGCGAAGCCCGAGTACACCTCGGGGTCGATGCCGGCCGCGCGCAGCACGTTCGGGTGGACCATGCCGCAGCCACCCCACTCGATCCACTGCGGCCCGCCCTTGGCGTTCGGGTGCCACACGTCCAGCTCGGCGGACGGCTCGGTGAAGGGGAAGTAGTTGGGCCGCAGCCGGATCTTCGCCTCCGGGCCGAACATCTGCCGGGCGAAGTGCTCGAGCGTGCCCTTGAGGTCGGCCATCGACAGCCCCTTGTCCACGGCCAGCCCCTCGACCTGGTGGAAGACCGGGGTGTGCGTGGCGTCGAGCTCGTCGGTGCGGTAGGTGCGCCCCGGGACGACCACATAGACCGGCAGCTCGCGGCTGAGCAGCGTGCGCATCTGCACCGGCGAGGTGTGCGTGCGCAGCACGAGGTGCGCCCCGGGCGGGTCCACGAAGAACGTGTCCTGCAGCTCCCGGGCGGGGTGGTCCGGCTTGAAGTTGAGGGAGTCGAAGTTGTACCACTCGGACTCGACCTCGGGGCCGTCGGCGACCTCCCAGCCCATGGCCACGAACGTCTCGCCGACGCGCTCCATGAGGTTGGTCAGCGGGTGCCGCCCGCCCAGGCGCCGGCGCCGGCCGGCGGCGGTGACGTCCACGGCCTCCTCGACGAGGATCCGGGCGTCCCGCTCCTCCTCCAGCACCGTGGTGCGGGCGGCGACCGCCTGGTTGACGCGGCCGCGGGCCTGGCCGACCAGCTTGCCGGCCGCGGACTTCTGCGACTTGTCCAGGGAGCCGATCTGCCGGTTGGCCAGCGCCAGGGGGGACCGGTCCCCCGCGTGGGCGAGGCGGACCTCCTTGAGCTCGTCGAGGTCCTGGGCGTTTCCGACGGCGGCCAGGGCCGCCTCCACGGCCGCGGCGACCGCGGCCTCGTCGGTCGGGTCGACCGCGCCGCTCGGGGCGGTCTCGGGTGGCAGTTCAGACATCAGCTGGCGACTTCTTCGGCTCGGGGACGGTGTCGTCCGCGCACGCCGTCCCACGGTCCGTGGGACATGGAGCACGGGAAAGCCCGGATCGGCACGGATCGCGGGCGTGTTCCAGTCTATGGCACGGGCCGCAGGGTCCGCCCACCGCTTCTCCGGCACGTCGACGACCCGGTGGTACCGGAGCGCGGCGCGGTCCGGCGCGGAGGAGTGCCGGCGCTGCCCCGCTGCTTCCGTGCCCGGGTGATCACAGGCGTGGCGATCGTCGACCCGGACGGGGTGCCGAGCGGATCTAGGCTGGTGCCATGACACCCGAACCGAGCCGGGCGGCGCGCCTGCGGCAGGTGTGGAACATGGCGAACCTGTCCACCCCGCTGGGGCTGCTGGTCGCCGCGGCCTCCCGGACCAAGGTGGTCCACGGCCCGGAGGGGCTGCTCCTGGGCTTCGGCTACCGGCCCCGGCTGCCCCGGGCCGGGGCGTTCACCGTGGGCAACGTGGTCCTGTTCCGCGCCGGGATCGACGACGTCGCGGCCCGCCCCCGGCTCGTGGCCCACGAGTCCCGCCACGCGACCCAGTGGGCGCAGTGGCTGGGCCTGCCCTTCCTGCCGGCCTACCTCCTGGCCGCGGGGTGGTCGGTGCTGCGCTGCGGGCACCCGGCGCACCGCAACCCCTTCGAGATCGGGGCCGGTCTCGCCGACGGCGGCTACGCCCCCGCCCCCCGGCACCACGGCTGACCCGAGCGCCGCCGCCTGACCCGCTCCGGCCGGCACGGACCGGGTCAGCCCCGCAGCTGGTCCAGCAGGGCGCGCACGATCGGCAGGTCGGCCGGGATCCAGGGGAGCTCGAGCGCGGCGGCGGGGTCGGCGACCGGGAGCCACCGCACGGCCAGATGGTCCTCCCCCACCACGGGCCGGGGGTCGCCGCCGGCGGCCACGGCCGTCCAGACCCGCATCGCCGCCGTGTCCTTGAGCGGCCAGCCCTGGGCGTGCGGTCCGCGCACCTCCGCGAGCAGCCGGACGTCCACGCCGAGCTCCTCGGCGCACTCCCGCACCAGGGCCTGCTCGCAGCTCTCGTCCGGCTCCTGCTTGCCGCCGGGGAACTCCCACAGGCCCCGCAGGGTCTCGGGGTAGGCCCGCTGCGCGGCGAGGAAGGCCGTGGGGCGGCGGTCGTCGTCGAGGAGGGCGGCCCCGACCACCTGGGTGCGGTACGCGGCGGGCAGCGGCGCGGTCACGGGCTCAGCGCCCGTCCCCGGCGCCGGGGCGCCGCTGGGCCCGGGCCGAGGCGTAGAGGCACACGGTGGCGGCGGTGCCCACGTTGAGGGACTCGGCCCGGCCGTGCACCGGCACGGCGACGCGGTGGTCGGCCAGCACCTTCTCCTCCTCGGACAGCCCCCGGGCCTCGTTGCCGAAGAGCCACACAGTGGGCCGGGCCAGGTCGTAGGCGGTGTCGACGCCGTCCGCGCCGGCGGCCCGGGCGGCGGAGGCGTCCTGGAGGCGGTCGAGGTCGACGTCCCCGTGGCCGTCGGCGGCCAGCACGCCGCACCCGGCGGCGCGGGCGGCCCCGAGCAGCGCGGGCAGGTCGGCGCCCACGACGACGGGCAGGTGGAAGAGGGAGCCGGCGGTCGAGCGCACGGTCTTGGGGTTGTAGACGTCCACGCTGCCGGCGGTGAGCACCACCGCGTCCGCGCCGGCGGCGTCCGCCGCGCGCAGCACGGTGCCGGCGTTGCCGGGGTCCTGGACACGGGCCAGCACGGCCACGAGCCGCGGCCGGGCGGCGAGCACGGCCCCGAGGTCCGCGTCGAGGGGACGGCACACGACGACGACGCCCTGCGGGGTCACCGCGTCGCTCATCGCGGCGAGGACCTCCCGCGTCACGAGGCGCACGAACACGGAGCGGTCCTCGGCCACGCGCTCGAGGAGGGCGGCGATGTCCGGGTGGCGGCCCAGGGCGTCCTCGGTGACGTAGACGGCGTCCACGCACGGGGACTCCGGGTGCCGGGCGAGGGCCTCGCGGGCGTTCTGCGGGCCCTCGGCGAGGAACAGCCCGCGCTTGGAACGCGCGGAGCGCCCGGCCAGTCCCGCGACGTCCCTGACCCGATCGGCTCGGGGGTTGGACATCGGCTGGGCGGCCAGGCGCTCCGTGAGGTTCACTGCTCCGACTGTGCTCAGGCGGCGGCTTCGCGCGGCGCGGAGGTGTCCTCCGGCAGGGCGTTCTTCGCGATCTCGACCAGACCGGCGAACGCCTGCTGGTCGTTCACGGCCAGCTCGGCGAGCATCCGGCGGTCGACCTCCACCTCGGCGGCCTTGAGGCCCTGGATGAAGCGGTTGTAGGTCAGGCCGTTGGCGCGGGCCGCGGCGTTGATGCGCTGGATCCACAGCCGGCGGAAGTCGCCCTTGCGCTTCCGGCGGTCGTTGTAGCTGTAGACGAACGAGTGGGTGACCTGCTCCTTCGCCTTGCGGTACAGGCGCGAGCGCTGGCCGCGGTAGCCGGAGGCCTGCTCGAGGATTTCCCGGCGCTTCTTGTGGGCGTTGACCGCCCGCTTCACACGTGCCACGTGTGTACTCCTTCACTTCGGTCCCGGCCGCTCGGCCGGGAGGTCAAATCTGTGCGGGGCGGGGAGTCGGACTCCCCGGGGGATGCGGTGGGGACTACTTGCCCAGCATCTTCTTGATGACCTTGGCGTCGCCGGGGGCCACGATCTGGTCGGAGGCCAGGCGGCGGGTCAGCCGCGAGGACTTGTGCTCCAGGTAGTGGCGGCGGTTGGCCTGCTGGCGCTTCACCTTGCCGGTACCGGTGAGCTTGAAGCGCTTCTTCGCCCCGCTGTGGGTCTTCATCTTCGGCATGTGGCCGCTCTCCTTGCGTTTCTTCCGGTGGTGGCCACCGGAGGGCACGGCGACGTCCGCCGCACCTCCACGGTGCCCCTGGACGCAGCCGGGACCGGCTGCGCGCCGCGGGGCGCTGTCAGTTCTGCTCCGCTCGCGCGGAAGGTCGTGCGCCGCTCAGGCCTGGGGCCCGGGCTTGGCGCCCGGCTTGGGACCGGGCCGGGGGGCCTTCGGCGCCGCGGCCGGGGCCTTGGGGGCCGGCGGCTTCGGGGCGGCCTTCGGCGCCGGGGCCTCGACGACCTCGGGCGCCTCCGCGACCTCAGGCTCCGGGGTCTCGACGGCCTCGGGCTCGGCGGCGGCGGCCTGCGCCGTCTCCGGGACCTCGGGGGCCGGTGCCGGCTCCTGGACCTCGGGCTCCGGGGCCGGCTGCTGCACCGGCTCCTCGGCCTGCCCGGCCCGTTCGCGCAGCTCGGCCGGGAACGCGTCCCCGATCGACTGGGTCACGGGCGCCGCCGAGGACGTGTCGATCTTGTCCTTCGCCTTGCGCTCGTTCTCGGCCTTCGCCTCGTCGCGCTGCTTCTGGCGGCGCGCCTCGGCCTTGGCCTCGGCCTTGTTCTTCAGCGGGCCCACGACCATCACCATGTTGCGGCCGTCGACCCGGGGGCTCGACTCGACCGCGCCGACCTCCGCGACGTCGTTCGCGAAGCGCTCGAGCAGGCGGACGCCCATCTCGGGGCGCTGCTGCTCGCGGCCGCGGAACTGGATCATGGCCTTGACCTTGTCGCCGGCCCCGAGGAACCGCTTGGCGTGGCCGACCTTGGTCTCGTAGTCGTGGGTGTCGATCTTGAGCCGGAACCGGACCTCCTTGAGGACCGTGTTCGTCTGGTTCTTGCGCGACTCCCGGGCCTTGACCGCGGCCTCGTACTTGTACTTGCCGAAGTCCATGAGCTTGGCCACCGGCGGCTTGGCGTTGGGCGCCACCTCGACCAGATCGAGATCCGATTCGCGGGCCAGCCTCAGTGCGTCCTCGACGCGGACGATGCCGACCTGCTCGCCTGCGGGTCCGACGAGACGGACTTCGGGGACTCGGATTCTGTCATTGATACGTGGATCGCTAATGCCGTGCTCCTGATGTTCTGCGTGGTCGCCCGGAGGTTTCCGGGGACCTCATGGTTCGGTCCGGTCCGCAACGACAAAAAGCCCCCGCTGCGGTCGGCAAGCGGAGGCTCATCGGTGCGCCACCCGGGGGTGGCGCGCTGCGTGACGGAGCGGACGCGGGAACTCCCGGCCGTGCCGTCGTGCGGACGATGTCGTCGCGGACCCGGCGGCCGTGATCAGGTCGTCCGAGCGGATCGGGGACCGTGGCCGGCGCGGGTGGGAGTTTCCTCCACTTGCACACTGCCGACC
Organism: Kocuria sp. LHG3120; assembly: GCF_049897445.1. Taxonomy (NCBI): domain Bacteria; kingdom Bacillati; phylum Actinomycetota; class Actinomycetes; order Micrococcales; family Micrococcaceae; genus Kocuria; species Kocuria sp. LHG3120. The sequence continues at coordinate 29,936 of NZ_JAFCWG010000012.1, forward strand.
AGTCTAGCCCATGGGCCGCCGGTTCGGGAAACGCCGGGCGTGCGCGCTGTCACTCGTCCTCGGTGCTGTGCAGGGCCCGGCGGGCCGAGAGCAGCTCCGTCTCCGGGCGGGCGGCGACGAAGCGCTCGACGTCGTCGAGGACCTCGACGAGGCGGGCGGCGTCGGCCGCGACCACGGCGGTGCCCACCAGGGCCCGGCGGTGGAGCTCCAGGTGGCCGACCTCGGCCGCGGTCACGGGAAACCTGCGGCGCAGCTCCGCGACGAGGGGCCGCACCACGGAGCGCTTGCCCTTGAGGGAGTGCACGTCCCCCAGGAGCACGTCGAACTCGATCCACCCGATCCACACGGCGTCCCCGCCTCCTCCCGGCCGTCCCCCGGCCTCCCCAGCAGGATAGTGCCGGCGGGGCCGGGACGGTCCGGGCGGCGGACAGCGGTGTGGCAGAGTTGGGACATGACTTCCGAGAACACCTTCCGCTTCGACGACGACGCCGCACGGTCCGGCCAGGAGATCCCGCAGGAGACGGTCAGCGCCGTCGACGAGCAGATGCGCGACATCGCGGAGGTCCCCGCCATCGAGGTCATCACGACCGCGGCCGTGCACCTCATGAGCGCCGCCGCCGTGAAGTGCGGTCTCGCCGCCGGCGAGGACGCGGAGGAGCTCAAGGACCTCGACGAGGCGCGCAAGCTCATCACCGCGCTGGCCGGCTTCGTCACCGCCGCGGCCCCGGAGATCGGCTCGCAGCACGCCGCTCCGCTGCGCGACGGCCTGCGCACCCTGCAGCTCGCGTTCCGGGAGGCCTCGCGCTACCCGGACGCCCCCGGCCAGGGACCCGGCGAGCGGTTCACGGGTCCCGTCACCTGAGGACCGTCACCACGCGTGCCGCGGGCTGATCCGGGTTCCCCGGGTCAGCCCGCCGTCGTGAGACGCAGCTGCATCGAGTCCACGTCCTCCGCGAGGGCCGGCTCGACGCTCAGCCGGGCCTGGAAGCGGGCGACGACGTCGTCCAGCTGCGCCCGGTCGAGCCCGGCGCGCAGGGACAGCACCACGGCCAGCTCGGGGCCCGCCCCGCCGCCCCGGACGACCGCCCCGTCCGCGGCGCGCACGGCCACCCCGTCGCCGGGGGCCGTCCCCACGCCGAGCACCCCGGGCAGGTCCTCGGCGCAGCGCCGCACGGCCGCCCCGACCGCCGGGCTGCGGTAGGAGGGCGTCCAGGTCCTGCCCTGGGCCAGCGCCCAGAGGGCCGGGCGGCGCACGACGAACGGGAGCTCCGTGCCCGGGTCGAGCACGAGCAGCTGGGTGCCGTCCTTGACCGCGGCCACGGCCGCCCGGCGGACGTCCGTGGCCACCGGCCGCGCCCGGTCGTGCCAGTGCGCGAGCGCCGCGGTGGACGTGAAGACCGGCAGCACCTGCCGGCCGTCCGCCGCCCGCAGGGACACGAGGGCCATGTCGGCCTCCTTGTCGGCCACCAGACCGGCCTCGGTCACGGTCGAGGCCGAGACCTCGGCCACGACGGGCACGAACACCCGGGTCCCGGCCAGCGCGGCGACCACCGCGGACTCGTCCCCCCTCCCCGCGCGCAGGTCCTCGAGGGCCTGCAGCACGGCCGGGGCGGCGGCGCCGTCGTCGTCGGGGAAGCGGTGGGTGTGGCTGGTGCCCTCCCCCAGGTCGCGCCCGGCCCAGGCCTGGCCGCCGGTGTCCTCCGTGCCGCCCGCGCCCGCGAGCTGGGCGGCGATGTGCGCCGGCAGGGGCCGCTCGGTCACCGCGCTCCCGGCCGGCCCGCCACGTCGAGGGCCTCCTCGAGGGTGAAGCGGCCCGCGTAGAGGGCCTTGCCCACGATCGCGCCCTCGACGCCGGAGGGCACCAGGGTGCGCAGGGCGGCGAGGTCCTCGAGGGAGGAGATCCCCCCGGAGGCGACTACGGGCTTGTCGGTGCGGGTCGCAACCTCCTGCAGCAGCTCCAGGTTGGGGCCCTTGAGGGTGCCGTCCTTGGTGACGTCGGTGACCACGTAGCGGGCGCAGCCGTGCTCCTCGAGGCGGTCCAGGACCTCCCAGAGGTCCCCGCCCTCCTCGGTCCAGCCGCGGGCGGCGAGCACGGTGCCCCGCACGTCGAGGCCCACCGCAATGACGTCGCCGTGCTCGGCGATGACCTTCTGCGTCCACTCGGGGTTCTCGAGGGCCGCGGTGCCCAGGTTGATCCGCGCGGGGTCCAGGGACAGCGCCCGCTCCAGCGAGGCGTCGTCGCGGATGCCGCCGGACATCTCGACCTTCAGCTCCAGCTCGGCGGCCACGCGGCGGAGGACGTCGATGTTGTCGCCGCGACCGAAGGCGGCGTCGAGGTCCACGAGATGGATCCACTCGGCGCCGGCCTCCTGCCACGCGAGGGCGGCCTCGAGCGGGTCGCCGTAGCCGGTCTCGGAGCCGGCCTCGCCCTGGACCAGGCGCACGGCCTGGCCGTCCGCGACGTCGACGGCGGGCAGCAGCTGGAGGCGGGGGGTCTCGCTCAGGGACATGGGTTCTCTTCTCTCGGTGCTCGGGTGCGGGTGTGCGGGAGTTCGGGGTGGGCCCGGGGCTCAGCGGCCCTGGAACCAGGCGTACCAGCCGTAGCCGACGAGGGCCGCCGCGACGGCGGCCAGGAGGACGACCGTCCACAGCGGCTTGCGCTGCTGGTGGAACGAGATGGCGCCGCCGGCGACGAACGCCCCGAGCACCATGACGACGACGGCCGCGCTCACGCGGCGCCGTCCTGGCTCTCCAGGGTCGGCCGGCCGGCCAGGGTGTCCCCGCCGAGGGGGTCGCCGGCCTTGAGGTGGTCGAGGCGTCCCGTGCGCGGCAGGGTGCCGAGCCAGTTGCGCAGCAGCTGGATGCCCGCCTCGGAGGACTTCTCGGGGTGGAACTGCGTGGCGCACAGGGCCCCGTTCTCCACGGCGGCGATGAAGCGCCCGCCGTGGTCGGACCAGGTGACCTGCGGCGGCCGCATCTTCTGGATGCTCTGCGGGAAGTCCCACTCCTGCACCCCGTAGGAGTGCACGAAGTAGAAGCGCTGGTCCTCGATGCCCCGGAACAGGACGCTGCCCTCGGGCGGGTCGACCGTGTTCCAGCCCATGTGCGGGACGACGTCGGCCTTCAGCCGTTCGACGACGCCGGGCCACTCGCCCATGCCCTCGGTCTCCTGGCCGTGCTCCACCCCGGAGTCGAAGAGGACCTGCAGGCCCACGCAGATGCCCAGCACGGGCCGTCCGCCGGCGAGGCGGCGGCCGATCAGGCGCAGCGCGTCCACGGAGCGCAGACCGTCCATGACGGCGGCGAACGCGCCGACGCCGGGGACCACGAGGCCGTCGGCGTCGAGCACCGCCTCGGGGTCGGCGCTGAGCACCACGTCCGCGCCGGCGGCCTCGAGGGCGCGCACGGCCGAGCGCACGTTGCCGGCGCCGTAGTCGAGGACCGTGACGGTGGGCCGGCCGGCGCCGTCGGTCGCGGTGGTGCCGTCGGTGCTCACAGGGCCCCCTTCGTGGACGGGATGCCGCGGACCCGGGGATCGGGCTCCACGGCCTGGCGCAGCGCGCGGGCCAGGGCCTTGAACTGGGCCTCGGCGATGTGGTGCGGGTCCCGGCCGGCCAGCAGCGTGACGTGCAGGCAGATCCCGGCGTGGTGGGCCAGGGACTCGAAGACGTGCTGGACCATGGAGCCGGTGAAGTGCCCGCCGATGAGGTGGTACTGCTGGCCCTCCGGCTCGCCGGTGTGCACCGCGTAGGGCCGGCCGGAGATGTCGACCACGGCGTTGGCCAGGGCCTCGTCCAGCGGGACGGTGGCCTCGCCGAACCGGCGGATCCCGGCCTTCTCGCCCAGCGCCTGGCGCAGGGCGTCCCCGAGGACGATCGCGGTGTCCTCGACGGTGTGGTGGACGTCGATGTGGGTGTCCCCGGTCGCCCGGATCCGCATGTCGATCAGGGAGTGCTTCGACAGCGCGGTGAGCATGTGGTCGTAGAAGGGCACCGAGGTGTCGATGTCGTTCTCGCCGGTGCCGTCGAGGTCGATCTCGACGGACACCGTGGACTCGCTCGTGCGCCGCTCCAGGGCGGCGCGGCGGGGCGCACGGGTGCCGGTGGTGGTCTGGTCGCTCATTCGGTGGGAACTCCTCGCGGGCGCGGCACGGCCGTCGGTGGGCCGCGGATGGTCCGGGCCGGGACGCACGGCGGCGCCCCGGGCCCGGTGGTGGTGGTCTGCCTCCATGCTATCCGGGTCGGGAGGACCCGGCCCCGGGGCCCCTCAGCCGCCGGAGACGATCCGCTCCATGCTGGTCAGGAACGCGGTGGTCTCCTCCTCGGTGCCGGCGGTGACGCGCAGGTGGCCGGGGATCCCGACGTCCCGCACGAGCACCCCGTCCTCGAGCAGCTCCCCCCACACGGCCCGGGAGTCCTCCATGCCGCCGAAGAACACGAAGTTGGAGTCCGACTCGGCCGGCTCCAGCCCGATCCGCTTGAGCTCGTCGACGATCCGGTCGCGCTGGACCTTGATGTCCTCCACGTTGGCCAGCAGCGACTCCGAGTGGCGCAGGGCCGCCAGGGCCGTGGCCTGGGTGACGGCGGAGAGGTGGTACGGCAGCCGGACCAGGCGCACGGCGTCGGCGACCTCCGGCGCCGCCGCGAAGTAGCCGAGGCGGGCGCCGGCGAGCGCGAACGCCTTGCTCATGGTGCGGGAGACGATCAGCCGGGGCCGGCCCTCGAGCAGCGTGAGCGCGGTGGGGGTGCCGCCGTGGGAGAACTCCGCGTACGCCTCGTCGACCACCACGACGGTGCGGAACTCCTCCCCCGCCTCGTACACGGCGGTGACCACGTCCGAGCCCAGCGCGGTGCCGGTCGGGTTGTTGGGCGAGCAGAGGAAGACCACGTCGGGGCGGTGCCGGCGCACCTGCTCGGCCGCGGACTCCGCGGACAGGCCGAAGTCCGCCGCCCGCTCCCCGGCGACGAAGCCGGTGTGCGTGCCGGAGGCCAGCAGCGGGTACATCGAGTAGGTGGGGATGAAGCTGAGCAGGGTGCGGCCCGGGCCGCCGAAGGCCTGCAGGATCTGCTGCAGGATCTCGTTGGACCCGTTGGCCGCCCACAGGTTCCCGGGCCCGAGCCCGTGGCCGAGGTACGCGGCGAGCTCCTCGCGCAGGGCGGTGAACTCGCGGTCCGGGTACCGGTTGAGGGTCCAGGCCGCCTCGGTGACCTCCCGGACGATCGCCGCGTGCACGTCCGCCGGGACCGGATGGGTGTTCTCGTTGGTGTTGAGCGCCACGGCGACGTCGAGCTGCGGGGCGCCGTACGGCGTCTTGCCGCGCAGGTCGTCGCGGAGCGGGAGGGCGTTGAGTCGGTCCAGGTTCTGCGTCACCCGGACAGTTTAGTGCTCCGCCCGGGGCGTACAGATCGGGGTGTACAGATCGGGGCGTGCTGATCGGGCGGGCGGCTCAGGCGGCCGGGACCTCGAGGAGCTGGCCGGCCACGAGCACGGAGCTGTCCAGGTCGTTGAGCTCCACGATCTCGTCCATGACCTCCCGCGGGTCCCGGTCCGGGTCGGCCACCACGGCGAGCTCCCACAGGCTCTGCCCGGGGAACACGGTGGTCTGCTCGGTCCCGGAGCCCGGGGCGGGCGCGCTCGTGGCCGTGGCCGTCGAGGGAACGAGGAAGATCACGGCGAGCACCACCAGGGCGGCGGAGCCGGCCAGGACGGGCAACCCCAGGAACACCAGGCGGCCGCGGCGGGTCAGGGTCAGCGGGGTGCGGGACGCGGAGCGGGCGGGACGGGCCCGCCGGAGCGCACGGCCGAGCCCCCGGGCGGATCCTGCGGACTCGCGGCGGCGGGCGACGACGGGGGTGAGGGTGGCACTGGCACTCATGACATGAACTCCTTGACGTTCCCGCACGGAGCGGGCGATCTCGAACACCGGTCCGGTCGACGACCCTCGCGGGCCTCCATTCGATCGAACATACTTTCGAATACCGATGACCCATGTCTAGCACGTGTCTGCGAATGCTGTCGACAGCGGGTCGTACATATGTTTGAACACACACGGCGTGTCGCCTAGGCTGAGGACAGGTTCGAGCCCCCGGCCGGCGCGCGCTGCGGACCCTCTGCGCCTGCCGACCGGGACCCATCGAACCACCCGGGTCCGACATCGGAACCGGGACCGCGCAGACCGGCTGCGGCACCTGCAGCCGGACGGGAAAGGACGACGCTCCCATGGCCCAGCCCCCCACCCCCGAGGAGCCCCGCGCCCGGGGCGCCCGCCCCGGGGCACGCTCGCGCAGCCGCGGGCTCACCGTGCGCCAGCGCACCATCCTCGAGGCCATCCAGCGCTCCATCGCCGAGCACGGCTATCCGCCGTCCATGCGGGAGATCGGGGACCTCGTGGGCCTGGCCTCGCTCTCCAGCGTCACCCACCAGCTCGCCCAGCTCGAGAAGCTGGGCTATCTGCGCCGCGACCCCAAGCGCCCGCGGGCCATGGAGGTGCTCACTCCCCTGCAGCTGCGCGGGACCGCCGGGGCGGAGTCCGCCGAGCCGTCGCAGGAGGCCCCGGTGGCACCGGCGGGCCGGACCGCTCGTCCGGCCGCCCAGAACGCCGTGGCCGAGCTGTCCACCTCGGCGGACGTGACGATGGTCCCCCTGGTGGGCCACATCGCCGCCGGCGGGCCGATCACGGCCGAGCAGTCCGTGGAGGACGTCCTCGCGCTGCCCCGCCAGCTGGTCGGGCACGGCGAGCTGTTCATGCTGCGCGTCAAGGGCGACTCGATGATCGACGCCGCGATCTGCGACGGCGACTGGGTGGTGGTGCGCCGGCAGAGCGCCGCCGACAACGGGGACATCGTGGCCGCCCTGCTCGACGACGAGGCCACGGTCAAGACCTTCCGCCAGCGGGACGGCCACACCTGGCTGCTGCCGCAGAACACGCGCTACGAGCCGATCCTCGGCGACCACGCCACCGTGATGGGCAAGGTCGTCTCGGTGCTGCGCAGCCTCTGAGCCGCCGCACGCCCAGGCACCCGGGCCCTCCGCCGCCGGGGGGGGCCCGTTGCCGTCCGGGCCGGCCGCCGTCCGGACACCTCCTGCTGTCCGCATCCCGTGCGGGCCCGGCGCGGTCCGGGGAGACCCCGGGCGTCCGCCGGACGTGCTCAGCCCACGGAGAGCCGCTGCAGGGCGCCGAGCACCACCTGGCGGTCCGTGGTGGTCCACAGCGGCGGCAGGGACCCGCGGAGGAAGCCGCCGTAGCGGGCGGTCGCGATCCGGGAGTCCAGGATCGCCACGACGCCCCGGTCCCCGCCCGCGCGGATGAGCCGCCCGGCCCCCTGGGCGAGCCGCACGGCCGCGTGCGTCGCGGACACGGACATGAACCCGTTGCCGCCGGCCCGTTCCGCGGCGCGGCTGCGGGCGCTCGCCAGCGGGTCGTCCGGGCGCGGGAAGGGGATCCGGTCGATCATCACGAGCCGGCACGAGGCCCCCGGGACGTCGACGCCCTGCCACAGGCTCATCGTGCCGAACAGGCTCGTGGACGGGTCGTCGGTGAACTCCTGGACGAGTCCCGCGAGCGAGGACTCCCCCTGGCACAGGATCGGCAGGTCGGTGCGCCCGCGGAGCGCCTCGGCCGCCTCCTCCGCCGCCCGGCGGGAGGAGAAGAGCCCGAGGGCCCCGCCCCTGGAGGCCTCCATCAGGGCCAGCATCTCGTCCAGCTGGGCCTCCGTGAGCCGGCGGCCGGGCTTCTCCAGGTGCTTGGCGAGGTAGAGGATGCCCTGCTTCGGGTAGTCGAACGGGCTGCCGACGTCCACGCCCTCCCAGCGCGGGGCGCCCTCGCCCCGCAGGCCGAGGGCGCCGGCGGCGGAGTCGAAGGACGAGCCGACGGACAGGGTGGCGGAGGTGAGGACCACGGTGCGCCCGTCGAAGAGCCCCTCCCGCAGGGTGCCGGCCACGCTGAGCGGGGCCACGTGCAGGGTCGCCGGGTCGGTGTCCTCCGCGGGCACGTAGCCGCGGCCCGGCTCCCAGCCGCCCTGGCGCGAAATCCACAGCACCTCGCGGTGCTCCTCGGCGGCGAGGATCCGCTCGGCCAGGTCGAGGACGTCGCTCACCCGGGAGCGGGCCATCTGCCGGCCGGCGTCCCCGTCCTTCTCCCCGGGACCGGCCTTGGACTCGGTCATCACGGTGCGGGCGGCGTCCCGGATCTGGGCCACGGCCGCCGCCTGGGCGTCCCCGAGGCCGCGGTGCAGCAGCTCGGCGGGAGCGCCCATCAGGGCGGCCTCGAGGTTGGCGGCCCCGGCGGTGAGCGAGTCGGGGCTCGCGGAGGTGTGCTTGCGCGCGGACGCGGCGGCCGAGCGGACCATCGCCGCGGAGAGCTGTCCGGTGACGGCGCCCGTCACCCGGTCCTGGAGCTCGTGGGCCTCGTCGATGACCACGACGTCGTGCTCGGGCAGCACCGTGATGCCCTCGAACGCGTTGATCGCGAGCAGGGCGTGGTTGGTGATGACGATGTCGGCCTCACCGGCCCGCTGCTTGGCGAGCTCCGCGAAGCAGTCCTCGACCAGGGGACAGCTGCGGCCCAGGCACTCCTTGGCCGTGACCGACACCTGGCGCCAGGCGCGGTCGCTGACCCCGGGGAGCACCTCGTCCCGGTCGCCGGTCCCGGTCTCGCGGGCCCACTCGCGCAGGCGCTGGACCTCCTGGCCCAGCCGCCCGGGGTTCTCGGCGGCCTCGGGCTGCGGCGGACCGGGGTGCGGGGCGGCGTCGGGCAGCGCGAAGAGCGCGCCGGGCTCGTCGTCGGACGGGTAGCCGCCCTCGATCTTGTGCAGGCACGCGTAGTTGCTGCGGCCCTTGAGCAGGGCCACGTCCACGTCCCGCTCGAGCTCGCCCTCGAGGGCGGCCAGCAGGCGCGGCACGTCCCGGCCGACGATCTGCGACTGCAGCGCCAGCGTCGCGGTGGCCACGACCACCGGCTTGTCCGCGCGCTGGGCGTGCTCCACGAGCGGGGCCAGGTACGCGAGGGACTTGCCGGTGCCGGTCCCCGCCTGGACCAGCAGGTGCCGGCCCCGGTCCAGGGCCTCGGCCACCTTGGCGGTCATCAGCCGCTGCCCGTCCCGGACCTGCCCGCCCATCGCGGTCACGGCGGTGTCCAGCAGGGCCAGGGAGTCCTTGGCCCCGGGCAGGGTCTCCGGGCGCACGCCCGAGACGTCGTGCCCGGACTCGTCCACGAATGCGGCGGCCACGCGCTCAGGCGCTCTCGGCGCCGAAGCCGGGAGCGCGCTCGGGGGCGAACTCCGCGAGCTCGGCCGCGAGGTCCTCGCGGACCTTCACGAGCAGGTGGGTGCCCTCGGGCAGGTGCTCGGTGCGCAGGATCTCCGCGTCCCAGTCGTGCAGCCGGCTGACCACGTCGCCGCGCTGGTAGGGCACGAGCAGGTCCAGCACCGTCTCGGGCCGCGGGATGGACTCGCTGATCCGCTGCCGGAGCTCCTCGATGCCCTCCCCGGTGCGGGCCGAGACCACCACCACGTTGCGCTCGCGCTGCTTGATCCGCTCGACCACGAACGGGTCGGCGGCGTCCACCTTGTTCAGGGCGATGATCTCGGGGATGTTCTGCGCGTCGATGTCCGTGAAGACCTGGCGCACCGCGCGGATCTGGCCCTCCGGGTCCGGGTGGGAGGCGTCCACCACGTGCAGGATGAGGTCGGAGTCGGCGACCTCCTCCAGGGTGGAGCGGAACGCCTCGACGAGCTGCGTGGGCAGCGAGCGGACGAAGCCGACCGTGTCCGAGAGCGTGTAGCCGATGCCGTCCGGCGTCTGCGCGCGGCGGACCGTGGGGTCCAGCGTGGCGAACAGGGCGTTCTCCACGAGCACGCCCGCGTCCGTGAGCCGGTTCAGCAGCGAGGACTTGCCCGCGTTGGTGTAGCCGGCGATCGCCACCGAGGGCACGGAGTGGCGGCGGCGGTTGAGCCGCTTGGTCTCGCGCGCTGGCTTCATCGCGGCGATCTCGCGCCGCAGCTTGGCCATGCGGGTGCGGATGCGCCGGCGGTCCAGCTCGATCTTGGTCTCACCGGGGCCGCGGGAGCCGATGCCCTCACCGGCGGCGGCGCGACCGCCGGCCTGGCGGGACAGGGACTCGCCCCAGCCGCGCAGGCGCGGGAGCAGGTACTCGAGCTGGGCGAGCTCGACCTGGGCCTTGCCCTCCTTGGACTTGGCGTGCTGGGCGAAGATGTCGAGGATCAGACCCGTGCGGTCGATGACCTTGACCTTCACGACGTCCTCCAGCCCGCGCCGCTGGGAGGGGGCGAGCTCGGAGTCGACGACGACGGTGTCCGCGCCGGTCGCGGCGACGATGTCCCGCAGCTCCTTGGCCTTGCCCGAGCCCAGGTACGTGGCCGGGTCCGGCTTGAGCCGGCGCTGGACGATGCCGTCCAGCACCTCGGAGCCCGCGGTCTCGGCGAGCGCGGCCAGTTCGCGCAGGGAGTTCTCGGCCTCCGCGAGCGTGCCCTCCGTCCACAGCCCGGCCAGCACCACGCGCTCCAGGCGCAGCTGGCGGTACTCGAGCTCGGTGACGTCCTCGAGCTCGGTGGACAGGCCCGCGACGCGGCGCAGGGCGCGGCGCTCCTCGAGGTCCTGCTGGTCGCCGTCGTGGACGGTGTGCCCGTCCTCGGCGTCGGCCAGCTCCCGGGCCCGGCCGGAGAACCTGCCCGGCGCGGTGGAGTCGTCCTCGGGGGCGGTGTCCTGCCCGGCGGCCTGCTCCCGGGCACGGGCCCGGGACAGCACGCGCTCGACGACGTCCTCCAGGTCCTGCCGGCTCAGGCCGTTCTCGGGCTCCGCGGCGTCGCGGGGCTCGGCAGGGGTTTCACGGGGGTGGGTCATGGTTCCTTTCGGACGGGATGCTGATCAGTACATTCTAGTGGCGGAGCCGGACATCCCGGCGTCCTAGTGGCGGAGCCGGACATCCCGGCGTCGGAGCCGGGCGTCCCGGCGGGGTCCGCGCCGGTTCCCGGTGCGTGCGGGGCGGGCGCTGTCGGTAGCATGGGGCGCTATGGCACCGCCTCCCGACTCCCCCGATCCCGTGGCCGGCCCGGCGACCCCCAACCCGGGGACCGAGCACTACTTCTCCGAGGACCCCTCGGTCCCCGAGGTGCGGCGGTCCGTGGCCGTGCGGCTGCGGGGGCGGGAGGTCTCGCTGCAGACCTCCAACGGGGTGTTCAGTCCGCGGGGTCTCGACAAGGGAACGTCCGTGCTGCTGGAAAATGTTCCCGACCCCGCCGGGGCGGAGCTCCTGGACATCGGTTGCGGGTGGGGCCCGATCGCGCTGAGCCTGGCCGGGGCCGCCCCGGGGGCCCGGGTCACGGCCGTGGACGTCAACGAGCGCTCGCTCGGGCTCACCCGGGACAACGCGGCGGCCCTGGGCCTGACCGGCGTGGAGGCGCTGCTGCCGGAGCAGGTGCCCGCGGAGCGGCGCTTCGACACCATCTGGTCCAATCCGCCCATCCGGATCGGCAAGCAGCAGCTGCACGAGCTGCTCCTCCAGTGGCTGCCGCGGCTGGCCGAGGGCGGCACGGCGTGGCTGGTGGTGCAGAAGAACCTCGGGGCGGACTCGCTGCAGAAGTGGCTCGGCACCGCGCTGGGCGCCGCCTTCCGGGTCTCCCGGCACACGACCGACAAGGGGTTCCGGGTCCTGCTCGTCGAACGGCGGGACTGAGCGACCGGCACCGGGCCGCCCCACAAACCTCAGGCCTCAGGCCTCAGGCCTCAAGCCTCAGACGAAGGTGCCGTCGGCCACCAGCACGGCCGGTCCGGCCAGCACCACGTGCTCGGCGCCGTCGGGCGCGGGGACGAACGTCACGGAGACGATGCCGCCGGGCACCTGCACGAGCCACTGGTCGGGGGCCGTGGCGCCGCCCCAGAAGCGCGTCGCGGCCGCCGCGGCGCACGCGCCCGTCCCGCAGGACTGCGTCTCGCCCACGCCGCGCTCGTGCACGCGCATCCGCACCCGGCCCACGCCGTCGTCGTCGCCGTCGGCGGGGACCACGAACTCGACGTTGGTCCCGTCCACGGGCTCCGGGCGCACGACGGGAGCAGTGTGCAGCCCGAGCTGGTCGAGCTTCTCCCCCTCCGCGAGCGCCACGACGGTGTGCGGGTTGCCCATGCCGATCGACAGCGCGGGGCGGGGCACCTTCAGCCCCTCGGCGGTCACGACGGCGTCCGAGCCGCGGGACCGGGCCGCGTCCCCGTCGAGGAAGGTCCACGGCCCCATGTCCACGGCGTAGCCGGAGTCGGTGCGGGCCACGGTCTTCACCCCGGCGCGGGTGCCGATGCGCAGCACGTCCCCCTCGGGGACCGCGGCGAGACCCCGCTGGAGCAGGTAGTGGACGAAGACCCGCACCCCGTTGCCGCACATCTCGGCGACGGAGCCGTCGTTGTTGCGGTAGTCCATGAACCACTCGGCCTCCGGCGCCGCCTCGAGGACGGCCCGCCCCTCGGGGATCGCCTCTGAGCGCACGGCGCGGATCAGCCCGTCCCCCCCGATGCCGCGGTGGCGGTCGCACACCAGGGTCACCAGCTCGGCGTCCAGGGCCAGCTCCGCGTGCGGGTCGGTCAGCAGCACGAAGTCGTTGCCCGTGCCGTGGCCCTTGGCGAAGTCGCGGCCCCGGAGCTCCCCCCAGGGGCCGGCGTCGGCGCCGGGGGCGGTGTCCGGGGCGGGGCGGGTGTCCTCGTGCTGGGCGGTGGGGCTCTGGGCGGAAGTCACCCGGCCATGATACGCGGACCCGGCCGCCGGTCCGCGGCCGGGTCCGCGGTTCAGCCCCCGGCCGCGACCCGTTCGACGACGTCCGCGGCGCGCTCCGCGAGGCCGGGCGCGGACGGGTCCAGCCAGTGCACCCGGGGGTCCGCACGGAACCAGGTCCGCTGGCGGCGGGCGAAGCGGCGGGTGGCCACCACGGTGGCCTCGACCGCCTCCGCCACGGTGGCGCGGCCGTCCACCACGTCCAGGAACTGGCCGTAGCCCAGGGCACGGGAGGCCGTGCGCCCCTCGCGCAGCCCGCGGGCCGCCAGGGCGCGCACCTCGGTCTCCAGGCCGGCCTCGACCATGGCCCCGACCCGGCGGGCGAGCCGGTCGTGCAGCGCGGCACGCTCGAGGTCCAGGCCGATCTGCACCGTGGGCTCCACGTGCTCGCGGCGGGGCATGAAGGACGTGAACGGGCGGCCGGTGAGCTCCCACACCTCCAGGGCGCGCACCAGCCGCCGTTCGTCCTGCAGCCGGGCGGCGGACGCCGGATCCACCTGGCGCAGCCGCTCCCGCAGGGCGCCGGGGCCCCGCGCCGCGAGCTCGTCCTCGATCCGGGCCCGCACCGCGGGGTCGGTGCCGGGCAGCTCGAGCACGTCCAGGGCCGCGCGCACGTAGAGTCCCGAGCCGCCCACCAGGACGGGGACCCGGCCGCGGACGCGGATTTCTGCGAATCGGGTCCGGGCGGCGCGCTGGAAGTCCGCGACCGAGGCCTCCTCGGTGACGTCGAGGACGTCGAGGAGGTGGTGGGGCACCCCGCGCCGCTCCTCCGCGGTCGCCTTGGCGGTGCCGATGTCCATCCCGCGGTAGAACTGCATGGAGTCGGCGTTGACGACCTCCCCGCCCAGCCGCAGGGCGAGCTCGACGCCCAGGGCGGTCTTGCCGGTGCCCGTGGGCCCGACGACGGCGACGACCGGCAGCTCCGAGCGGGTCACCGGACGGGGAGGCCCGGCATGCCCAGGCTCACGGGCCCGGGGCCGGCGGCGCCCGGGGCGGCGGGGACCCCGCAGGACTCGGCCTGGCGGCGGTCCCAGGCGTCCCCGGCCCGCGAGCGCCGCAGCGCGTAGTCCTGCGGGGACCGGGGGTCGGCGACGAGGTGGTAGGCGGCGGCGCCGGTGACGACGACCGTCACGAAGTCGCCGGGCCGCGGGACCTCGGCGCCCTCCGGGACGGAGAAGTGGACGAGCCGCTGGTCCCGCGCGCGGCCCGAGAGCCGGTGGGTCTGCTCGGACTTCTTGCCGGCCTCCGCGGTGACGAGCAGCTCGACCTGCCGGCCGACCACCGCCCGGTTCTCCTCCGCGGCGATCCGGTCCTGCAGCGCCACGAGCCGCTCGAAGCGCTCCTGCACCACGGCCTTCGGCACCTGGTCCGCCATCTCCCCCGCGGGGGTGCCGGGCCGGACGGAGTACTGGAACGTGTACGCCGAGGAGAAGCGGGAGGCCGCCACGACGTCGAGGGTGGCCTGGAAGTCCTCCTCGGTCTCCCCAGGGAAGCCCACGATGATGTCCGTGGTGATCGCGGCCTCCGGGATGCGCTCGCGGACCGTGTCCAGGATCCCGAGGAACCGCTTCGAGCGGTAGGAGCGGCGCATCTCCTTGAGGATCCGGTCGGAGCCGGACTGCAGGGGCATGTGCAGCTGCGGCATGACGTTGGGGGTCTCCGCCATGGCGTCGATGACGTCGTCGGTGAACGCGGCCGGGTGCGGGCTGGTGAAGCGCACGCGCTCCAGGCCCTCGATCTGCCCGCACGCCCGCAGCAGCTTGGCGAACGCCCCGCGGTCCCCGAACTCCACGCCGTAGGAGTTCACGTTCTGCCCCAGGAGCGTGACCTCGACCGCCCCGTCGTCCACGAGGGCCTGCACCTCGGCGAGGACCTCCCCGGGCCGCCGGTCCTTCTCCTTGCCGCGCAGGGACGGGACGATGCAGAACGTGCAGGTGTTGTTGCAGCCCACGGAGATCGAGACCCACCCCGAGTAGGCGCTGTCCCGCTTGGTGGGCAGCGTCGAGGGGAACACCTCGAGGGCGTCGAGGATCTCCAGCTGCGCCTCGGCGTTGTGCCGCGAGCGCTCCAGCAGGGCGGGCAGGGAGCCGATGTTGTGGGTGCCGAAGACGACGTCCACCCACGGCGCCCGCTCGAGGATGGTGTCCTGGTCCTTCTGCGCGAGGCAGCCGCCGACGGCGATCTGCAGGTCCTTGTTGCGCTTCTTGGCGGGCACGAGCTGGCCGAGGTTGCCGTAGAGCTTGTTGTCGGCGTTCTCGCGCACGGCGCACGTGTTGAACACCACGAGGTCCGGCTCGCCGCCGGCGGCGGGGACGTAGCCGGCGGCCTCGAGCAGGCCCGTGATCCGCTCGGAGTCGTGGACGTTCATCTGGCACCCGAACGTGCGCACCTCGTAGGAGCGCGGGGCGGGCGCGCCGGAGGACGCGGTCGGGTCCGGGGAAAGGGCTGCGGGGGTCGACATCACCGGACAATTGTACGGGGCGGTCCCGGTCACGGGGTCTCCGGGTGTTCCTCGCCCATCTCGTCGTCCCGGACCGCGGCACCGGAGCGCGCCTCGAGCTCCTCCTTCACCACGGCGAAGGCCAGCCCGGGCGGGTAGCCCTTGCGCCCGAGCATCCCGACCAGCCGCCGCACGGCCTTGTCCCGCTCGGCGCGGTCGGTGAGCTCGGCCCCGGCGGGGAGCTTGCGGCGCACCAGCTCGGCGGCGTCCGCCCGCTCGTCCTCGTCGGTGCGCTGCTCGAGCGCCGACTCGGCGATCTCCCCCGTGACGCCGCGGGTGGCCAGCTCCCGCCGGATCGCGGACCGGGAGAGCTTGCGGGAGCCGGCCCGGGAGCGGACGTAGAGCTCCGCGAACTGGGCGTCGTCGACGAGGTCGACCTCCTCGAACCGGTCCAGCACCTCCCGGGCAACGTCCTCGGGGACGTTGCGGTCGGCGAGCTTGTCCTCGAGCTGCTTGCGGCTCTTCGCCGAGGCGGTGAGCTGGCGCAGGACGATCGCCCGGGCCACCTCCCGGGCGTCCGGCTCGGGGTCCTGGGCCGGGGACGACGACGCCGCCGGGCCCTCCGGCCCGCGGTGGCGGGCGGAGGACCGGCGGCGCCGGCGGTCGTACGGGCTCTCGGTCACGGACCCGCTCAGAAGGCCGGGCCGGCGACCTCGGTGGGCAGCCCGGTCACGGGCTGCTCCTCCGCGGTCTCCTCGGCGGTCTCCGGCTCCTCGACGACCCCGAGCTTCACCAGGATCCGGCGCTCGATCTCCTCGGCCAGCTCCGGGTTGTCCTTGAGGAACCGGCGCGAGTTCTCCTTGCCCTGCCCCAGCTGGTCGCCCTCGTAGGTGAACCACGCCCCGGACTTCTTGACGATGCCGTGCTCCACGCCCATGTCGATGAGCCCGCCCTCGGTGGAGATGCCCTCCCCGTAGAGGATGTCGAACTCGGCCTGCTTGAAGGGCGGCGCCATCTTGTTCTTGACGATCTTGGCGCGGGTCCGGTTGCCCACCGGGTTGGCCCCGTCCTTGAGGGTCTCGATGCGGCGCACGTCCACGCGGACCGAGGCGTAGAACTTCAGCGCCTTGCCACCGGTGGTGGTCTCGGGGCTGCCGAAGAACACCCCGATCTTCTCGCGCAGCTGGTTGATGAAGATCGCGGTGGTGTTCGAGTGGGAGAGCCGGCCGGTGATCTTGCGCAGCGCCTGGCTCATCAGGCGGGCCTGCAGGCCCACGTGGCTGTCGCCCATCTCGCCCTCGATCTCGGCCTTGGGCACCAGGGCCGCCACCGAGTCGATGACGATGATGTCGATGGATCCGGAGCCGACGAGCATGTCCATGATCTCCAGGGCCTGCTCACCGGTGTCCGGCTGCGAGACCAGCAGGCTGTCGGTGTCCACGCCGAGCTTCTCGGCGTAGGAGGGGTCGAGGGCGTGCTCGGCGTCGATGAAGGCGGCGATCCCGCCGGCCTTCTGGACGTTGGCGACCGCGTGCAGGGCCACGGTCGTCTTGCCGGAGGACTCCGGGCCGTAGATCTCCACGACGCGCCCGCGCGGGAACCCGCCGATGCCCAGCGCGACGTCCATCGCGATGGACCCGGTGGGGATGGTCTCGATCTTGGTCGCCGGACGGTCGCCCAGGCGCATGACCGAGCCCTTGCCGTAGTTCTTGTCGATCTGCGCGAGAACGGTCTCGAGAGCCTTCTCGCGGTCGCTGCCGAACTGCTGGTCGGCGCTCTGCTTGTTGCTGCCCTTGGCTGCCATGGTCCACCTCGTGTTCGGGAGGTTCCGCCGGTGCGGCCGGAACCGTTGCTGCTGGTCTTTTCGTGTTCCACGGTATCGCCGTGGTCGGACACCGTAAGGCTTCGCGCGGGGCCTGGGGAGGAGCGGGAACCACTCTCCCGGGACGGACCGGGCTGTGCAGTCCGCGACCCGCTGCTTCGAATATACCTTCGAAGCGGTCGCGGGTCCACGGGCGCGCCGGGAGCCCGGCGGGTGTCAGTCCCGGGGCGGGCGGTCCACGCCCCACCAGCGGGACTCGGGGACGTCCTGGGCCCGGCAGAGGGCGAACCACACGGTCCGCGGGTCGACGCCGGCCTCGATGGCCTCGGCGGCCGTGCGGTGCTCGAGCTCCCCGAGCACCAGGTCCCGGGCCAGGACCCTGCTGTAGCCCGCGCCGAACTCGTCGGCCATGAGCTGCCAGAAGCTGCTCAGCCTCATCCGCGTCCTCCTTCGTCGTGCTGCCGGCCGGGGGTCGTGCCCGTCCATCCTGCCATCCGGGCGGCGGGGCCGGCACAGGCCGGAGGGCCCGGCGGTCCTGGGACCGACGAGCCCTCCGGGACGTCGTGGGCGGGCGGCGGGCCGCCCGGGCGGATCAGCGGGCGCCGGCCGCGGCGGCCTCGCCGCCGTTGACCCGGCCGAACTCCCGCGAGTACTGCTCGGTGAGGTCGCTGGGCACGGTGTCCGGGACCAGGAGGCCCTCGGCGTAGGCCAGCCGGTCCGCGACCTCGCGCAGCATCTGGGACATCGGGATGTCGAGCGCGGCGCAGATCGACGCGAGCAGCTCGGAGGAGGCCTCCTTCTGTCCGCGCTCCACCTCGCTGAGGTAGCCGAGGGAGACGCGGGCGCTGTGCGAGACCTCTCGGAGGGTGCGTCCCTGGCGCTGGCGGACGCTGCGCAGGACCTCACCGATCTCCTGGCGGAGTACACCCATCTTCATGTCCTTCGTCTCGGTGCTGTCGTCCTCGTCGAGGCCCACGTCCTTCCAACGGACGACGCCATTGACGGACACGGGTTGCTTGGTCATGTGAATCGCTCGTCTCCTCGTGTGTGCGGCAGCTTCACCGCCTGCTGCGGGCGGTGCCTCGGCGCCGGCCGGTCGACATCTTGACTTCGATCGGCTCAACTCGAGCCTGCGATCATTGCTAACCCCGCTGACGGTTCCATTCTTCCCCGCAGGAGGCGGTTTTTCACTGTGAGTTGGCTGGGAGCACCAGGGCCGCCGTGAGCCGCTCGAGGGCGGCGCGCACGGCGGCCGCCCGGATCTCCGCCCGGCCCCCCGCCGCGGCCAGCTCGTGGACGGTGGACCCGCCCGGTCCGGCGACGCCCACGTAGACCGTGCCCACCGGCTTGCCGTCGTGCGGCTCGGGGCCGGCGGCGCCCGTGGTGGAGACGGCCCAGTCCGTGCCGAGGCGGCGGCGGGCGCCCTCCGCCATGGCGACCGCGACCTCGGGGTCGACGGAGCCCCGCTCGGCGAGCAGCCGGGCCGGCACGCCGAGGACCTCGGTCTTGACCCGGTTGGAGTAGGAGACGACCGCGCCCTCGAAGCAGGCCGAGGCCCCGGGGACGTCGACGACGGCGGCGGCCAGCGCTCCCCCGGTGAGGGACTCCGCGGTCGCGACCGTCAGCGCCCGGCGGACGGCCTCCTCGACGAGCGCCCGGGCGGCCGGCTGCGGCTCCGTCACGCCGCGTTCCGCCCGGCCAGCGCCCGGCGGCGCAACTGGACCGCCTTGACCACGTAGTCCACGCCGGTCACGACCGTGACCACGAGGGCCGCCCCCATCGCGATCCAGCCCAGCCACGGCCACCACGCGCCCACCAGGGGCACCAGCGGGAGCAGCAGGAGCAGGAGCGCCACGGTCTGCAGGACGGTCTTGAGCTTGCCGCCCTTTGAGGCGGCCATGACGCCGTAGCGGATGACGACGAAGCGCAGGAGCGTGATCCCCCACTCGCGGACGAGGATCACCACGGTCACCCACCACCACAGCTCGCCGAGCATCGAGAGCACCACGAACGCGGCGCCGGTCAGCAGCTTGTCGGCGATGGGGTCGGCGATCTTGCCGAAGCTGGTGATCAGCCCGCGGGCCCGGGCGATGTCGCCGTCGAGCTTGTCCGTGTACATGGCGACCGCGAAGACCGCCAGGGCGGCCCACCGCATGCCCAGGGAGTCCTCCCCCTGGGTGCCTCCCACCCACAGGAACCACACGAAGAAGGGCACCAGCACGATGCGCAGGGCGGTCAGCGCGTTCGGCAGGTTGAGGTTGGACGCCGGGTCCGCGGGGCTCATCTGGTGCTCGCTTCCTGGTGGGTGGGACGGGGTCGGCTCAGCGGCCGGTCAGCTGCCAGGCGTCCTCGGACTCCTCGGGGTCCTCGGCGCCGTCGCCGTGGTCGGTCGCGGTCCGGGCCAGCGAGGCCTCGACCGGGTCCTCGCCGTAGTCGACCGACCCGCCGGCGCCGGCCGGCGGCGCGGGCGGCTCCTCGCCCCGGAGCACGGCGAGGGTCGCGGCGAGGTCGTCGGGCTTGACGAGCACGTCCCGCGCCTTGGACCCCTCGGAGGGCCCGACGACGCCGCGGGACTCCAACAGGTCCATGAGCCGGCCGGCCTTGGCGAAGCCGACGCGCAGCTTGCGCTGGAGCATGGAGGTGGACCCGAACTGCGTGGTCACCACGAGCTCGGTCGCCTGCAGGAGGACGTCGAGGTCGTCCCCGATGTCCTCGTCGATGGTCTTCTTGGGGGCCTCCTGCACCACGTCCTGGCGGTAGTGCGCCTTCATCTGGCCCTTGACGTGGTCGACGACCTCGTGGATCTCCGACTCGGTGACCCACGCGCCCTGCACGCGCATCGGCTTGGAGGCGCCCATGGGCAGGAACAGGGCGTCGCCCTGGCCGATGAGCTTCTCGGCGCCCGGCTGGTCCAGGACCACGCGGGAGTCGGTGACCGAGGACGTCGCGAACGCCATCCGGGAGGGCACGTTGGCCTTGATCAGACCGGTGACCACGTCCACGGAGGGCCGCTGGGTGGCGAGCACCAGGTGGATGCCGGCGGCACGGGCGAGCTGGGTGATCCGCACGATCGCGTCCTCGACGTCGCGCGGGGCGACCATCATCAGGTCCGCGAGCTCGTCGACGATCACGAGGAGGTACGGGTACGGCCGGATCACGCGCTTCGAGCCGGGCTCGGGCTGGACCTTGCCGTTGCGCACGGCCTTGTTGAAGTCGTCGACGTGCTTGTACCCGTAGTGCGAGAGGTCGTCGTAGCGGGCGTCCATCTCCCGCACGACCCACTGCAGCGCCTCGGCGGCCTTCTTGGGGTTCGTGATGATGGGGGTGATCAGGTGGGGCACGCCCTCGTAGGCGGTCAGCTCGACCCGCTTCGGGTCGACCATGACCATCCGCACCTCGTCCGGGGTGGCGCGCATCAGGAGCGAGACGATCATCGAGTTCACGAAGCTCGACTTGCCCGCGCCGGTGGCGCCGGCGACGAGCAGGTGCGGCATCTTCGCGAGGTTGGCCACCACGTAGCCGCCCTCGACGTCCTTGCCCACGCCCATGACCATGGGGTGCTCCGTCTTGCGGGCGTTGTGCGAGCGCAGGACGTCGCCCAGGGACACGGTCTCGCGGTCGGTGTTCGGGATCTCGATGCCGATCGCGGACCGGCCGGGGATCGGCGAGAGGATGCGCACGTCCGCGGAGGCCACGGCGTAGGCGATGTTCTTGGACAGCGCCGTGACGCGCTCGACCTTGGTGCCGGAGCCCAGCTCGATCTCGTACCGGGTGACGGTGGGCCCGCGGGAGAAGCCGGTGACCACGGCGTCCACGTTGAACTGCTCCAGCACGCTCGTCAGGGAGGCGACCACGGCGTCGTTGGCCTCGGAGCGCTCCTTGGGCGGCGGTCCCTGCACGAGCGCGCCGGCCGCGGGCAGGGAGTAGGCGATGTCGCCCTCGAGCTTGAGCTGCTCCGCGCGGGCGGGGATGGGCGACTCGGGGGTGTGGGTGCGGGCGGTGACGGACGTGGAGCCGGTGGGCTCGGCGGCCACGTCCTCCAGCGCCGGGGAGCCGGAGCCCGCGGCGGTGTCCGCGGCCGGCTCGAGGCCCTGCTCCCGGCGCAGCCGGCGGGCGGCGAGCTGCTCCTGGGTGGGCCGCTTCTGCCCCGGCCGGGGGACGTCGCCCCCCTGCTCCGCGGCGGCGGCCGGCTCGGCGGATCCCGCCGCCCCCGCCGTTCCCGCCGCGGCGGCCCGCTGCCGGGCGGCGCGCGCGGAGTCGACGTCGAAGACGCGGGTGGGCGCCTGGCCGTCGGCGGCCTCCTCGGCGACGACGGCGCGCTCGAAGGCCTCGTCCCCGCGGTAGCCGTCGAGGGCGCGGCGCTCGGCCTCGGCCGCCTTGCGCTCGCGGCGCTTCTCGCGGCGGGTCTTGGCCGCCTCGGCGCGCGCGGCGTGCTCGTCCAGGTAGGAGCGGTCGTGCCGGGCGGCGGACACGTCGGTCGCGGAGACGGGCCCGTCCTGGCCCATGAGCCGCCAGTAGCCCTGCCGCAGTCGCGGCAGGATGAGGTTGACGGGCGTCGCGGTGACCACGAGCACGGACAGGAACAGGGCCGCGACGAAGATCGCGCCGGCGCCGACCGGGGTGATGAGGGCGCTCAGCGGGTCGGCGGCGAGGAATCCCACGTAGCCGCCGGCGCTCCGGAGCGCCTCCTGGCCCTGGCTCGGGGACGGCTGCCCCAGGAGCACGTGCGCGAGGCCGGAGCCGGCGACGACGGCGGCGCCCAGCCCGATCGCGATGCGGTTGTTGGCCGAGGTGTCCTCGGGGTGGCGGAAGCGGCGCAGGGCGAAGCCCACGAGGGGCAGCGGCAGCACCAGGGCCGTCCAGCCGAAGGTCCCCGCGAGGACCTCGTGCACCGCCACGGCGGGGACCGCCAGCCACGGCGCGGACGCGCCGGGCAGGTTCCACCACTCGACGGCCGCGGCGAGGAGGCCCAGCATCAGCAGGAAGAGGGCGCCGCCGTCGCGCAGCGACTCCGCGGGCACGTCCGTGCGCAGGGTGCCCATGCGGCGCACGGCGCCGCCGACCACGTGGGCGAGGGCCGTCCAGACGCCTCCGACGGCGCGGGCGCACCAGGCCAGGGCGGCGCCCGTGCCGTGCAGCACCCGCGGGGAGCTCGCGGCGGGCGCCGCGGAGCCCCGTCCGGCGGTCGACGGACGGCGGGTGGAGGTGGACCGGCTGGATCCCGACGACCGCGCAGAAGACGTGCTGTTCTTGCCACGCGACGTCGAGGCGCCCTTGCGGGCGGGGGAAGTACGAGTCGCCATGCTCCCAGGGTAGACCACGGCCTCCCCCCGTCAGCGGTGCCGCACGGGGGGAGGGACCGGGGGCTCAGGCCTCGATGACGACCGGGACGATCATGGGCTTGCGGCGCAGCCGGCGGCTGACCCAGGAGCCGATGGTGCGGCGCACCACCTGCTGGAGCTGCTGGGTGGTGTGGTTCTTGCCCGAGTGGTTGATGGCGTCCTCGAGCGCGGCGGTGATCCTCGGCTTGATCTCGTCGAACACGCTGTCGTCCTCGGCCACGCCGCGGGCGTGCACGTCCGGGCCTGTGACGACCTTGCCGGTGTCCCGGTTGACCACGGTGATGACGGAGATGAAGCCCTCCTCGGCCAGCACGAGCCGGTCCTTGAGGTCGGCGTCGGTGATCGTGCCCACGGAGGAGCCGTCCACGTAGACGTAGCCGCACTCGACCTGGCCGGTGATCCGCGCCTCGCCGTCGGCCATGTCCACCACGGTGCCGCCCTCGGCCAGGAGCACGTGGTCGGTGGGCACGCCGGTCTCCTCGGCGAGCTTGCCGTTGGCGATGAGGTGGCGGACCTCGCCGTGCACCGGCATGACGTAGCCGGGCTCCACGATGTTGTAGCAGTACAGCAGCTCGCCCGCGGCGGCGTGCCCGGAGACGTGCACCCTGGCGGTGCCCTTGTGGACCACGGTGGCGCCCAGCCGCATGAGCCCGTTGATGATCCGGAAGACCGAGTTCTCGTTGCCGGGGATGAGAGAGGACGCGAGGATCACGGTGTCGCCCTCGGTGAGCTGGACCTTGTGGTCGCCGTTGGCCATCCGGGACAGCGCGGCCATCGGCTCCCCCTGCGACCCGGTGCACATGATGACCAGCTCCGAGTCCGCGTGCTCGTCGATCCGCTTCTGGTCGATCAGGGTGTTCGGCGGGACCTCCAGGTAGCCCAGCTTCTCGGCGATGGTCATGTTGCGCACCATGGACCGGCCCATGAACGCGACCTTGCGCCCGTGCTCGGCGGCGGCGTCCAGCACCTGCTGCACGCGGTGGACGTGCGACGAGAAGGACGCCACGACCACGCGCTTCGGGGCGCGCCCGATCACGTCCGCGAGGACGGGGCCGATGTGCTTCTCCGTGGGGGTGAACCCGGGGACCTCGGCGTTGGTGGAGTCGGTGAGGAACAGGTCCACGCCCTCCTCCCCCAGCCGGGCGAAGTGGCGCAGGTCGGTGATCCGGCCGTCGAGCGGCAGCTGGTCCATCTTGAAGTCGCCCGTGTGCAGGACGGTGCCGGCCTTCGTGCGCAGGAACACCGCGAGGGCGTCCGGGATCGAGTGGTTGACGGCCACGAACTCGCACTCGAACTCGCCGAGCCGCTCGACCTGCCCCTCCCGCACCGCCATGGTGTAGGGCTTGATCCGGTGCTCCTGGAGCTTCGCCTCGATGAGCGCGAGCGTCAGCCGGGAGCCGATCACGGGGATGTCGGGGCGGCGCTTCAGCAGGTACGGGACGGCGCCGATGTGGTCCTCGTGGCCGTGGGTCAGCACCACGGCCACGACGTCGTCGAGCCGGTCGACGATGTGGTTGAGGTCCGGGAGGATGAGGTCCACGCCCGGCTGGGTCTCCTCGGGGAAGAGCACGCCGCAGTCGACCACGAGCAGCTGCCCGTTGATCTCGAACACCGTCATGTTCCGTCCGACCTCGCCCAGCCCGCCCAGCGGGACGACGCGCAGGACGTCCTTGCCGAGGGCGGGGGGAGCCGCCAGGTCGGTGTGCCACTGGGTCATGGGACCCCTTTCGTCAGTCGATGGTCTCGAGGAGGGTGTCGGCGACGACCGAGCCCCGCAGGTCCGCGCGGATCAGGGCGGCCTCGGCCTCCGTGGGCGGGACGTGCGGGAGCCGCACGGTGTTGTGCGGCAGCCGGCCCTGCCACATGAGGATCGTCTTCGCCGCGACGGCGCCGGGGGCGCGGGTCATCGTGGCGCGGACGACGGGCTCGAGCTCGGCGTTGATCCGCCGGGCCGTGGCGAGGTCCTGGGCACGGACCGCGTCGACGAGCTCGCGGTACCGGGCGGTGGCCACGTGGGTGGTGACGCCGATGAGCCCGGCGGCGCCGATGGCCATCCAGGGCAGGGTCAGGCCGTCGTCGCCCGAGTAGTAGAGCAGGTCGGTCTCGGCCAGCACCCGGGTCGCGGCGACCAGGTCCGCCTTGGCGTCCTTGACGGCCACGATGTTGGGGTGCCCGGCCAGGGAGATGAGGGTCTCGGTCGCGATCGGGATGCCGGCGCGGCCGGGGATGTCGTAGAGCATGATCGGCAGGTCCACGGAGTCCGCGAGGCTGCGGAAGTGGGCCTCGACACCGGCCTGGGAGGGCTTGTTGTAGTAGGGGGTGACGATGAGCAGCCCGTCCATGCCGAGCTTCTCGGCCGCGCGGGAGAGGTAGCGGGAGTGCTCGGTGTCGTTGGAGCCGGTGCCCGCGAGCAGCGGCACGCGGGAGCCGACGGCCTCCTTGACCGCGCGGAACACGGAGAGGTTCTCCTCGTCGGTCATGGTGGAGTACTCCCCCGTGGTGCCGCACACCACGAGGCCGTCGCAGCCGTCGTCGACGAGCTGGACGGCCATGGCCGCGGTGGCGTCCAGGTCCACGGACCCGTCCGCGGCGAAGACGGTGATCATCGCGGTGAGCAGCGTCCCGAACAGGGGCTCGGACCGGGTCGCGGGGAGGTCGGCGGCGGAGGGCGAGGCGTTGGCAGTCATGGGTGCCAGGTTACCGCCTCCGCGGCGGGGGCACCGGCGGGCGGGCGGCGGGGGCTCGCCACCACGGTCAGGCCCGGCCCTCGCCCGGGGGGTCGGCGGGCTCCACGTTGCGGGGGGTGCGCCCGCGGGAGAGGGCCACGGCGTCGCGCATCGCGGAGCGGGCGCGGGTCCGGTCCCCGGCGGCCGCGTAGGCCAGGGAGAGCCGGTACCAGTTGCGCCAGTCGCCCGGGTCCGCCTCGGTCTGCGCCCGGACGGCCCCGAAGCGCTCGTCGGCGGCCTCGCGCACGATGCGCCCGCCGGGGGTGCGCGGGAGGTCGTCGGGCGGCAGCCCGCCCTCCTCGTGCAGCGTCCGGCCGAGCTGCTCGGTCCGGACCCCGAACAGGATCTCGCGCACGAGCGCCCACACGCCCACGGCCGGGAGCACCAGCATGGCGACGCCGAAGGCCTTGGCGATCCAGCCGTCCGTGCCCAGCAGCAGCACCGCGCGGTGCAGGCTCAGGCCCAGGTAGACGACGAGCAGCGTCACCATGGCCGCGGCGAGCATCTTCGCCTTGCTCGTGGACTCCAGGAGCGTGAAGACGCCCGCGAAGACGAGCACGGCGAGGATCCACAGCTTCGAGCCGCCGGGGACGGGCAGCAGCCACAGGGTCAGCAGGGCCGCCGCGAGCAGGCCCCAGATCCAGGCCCGGATGGAGTCCATCGGCGCTACAGCCCCAGGTCGAGGTAGCCCTCGAGCCCGTGCGTGAGCCCCTGGTGGGAGCCCACCTCCCGGACGCCGAGCACCACGCCGGTCATGAAGGAGATCCGGTCGAAGGAGTCGTGCCGGATGGTGAGCTGCTCGCCGACGCCGCCCAGCAGCGTCTCCTGGTGGGCGACGAGCCCGCGCAGGCGCACGGAGTGCACCCGGACGTCCTCCACGAGCGCGCCGCGGGCCCCGCCCGGGTCCTGCTCCGTGGCGTCCGGCGACGGCGCGACCCCCGCGGCCCGCCGTGCCTGCCCGACGAGGGCGGCGGTGCGGGCTGCGGTGCCCGAGGGGGCGTCCACCTTGTCCGGGTGGTGCAGCTCGACGATCTCGACGGACTCGAAGAACCGGGCGGCCTGCGCGGAGAAGCGCATGGCCAGCACCGCGCCCACCGAGAAGTTGGGGGCGACGAGCACTCCCACCCCGGGGTGCTCGGCCAGCAGCGCCTCGAGCCGGTCCAGCCGCTCGGCGTCCCAGCCGGTGGTGCCCACGACGCAGTGCATGCCGTGCTGCACGGCGAAGCGGACGTTGGCCTCCGTGGCGGAGGGGACCGTGAGGTCGACCACGACCTCCGCGCCGGCGGCGACCAGGGCCTGGAGGGAGTCCTCCCGGCCGAGCTCGGCGACGAGCTGGAGGCCCTCGGTGCGGCGCACCGCCTGCACGGCCTCGCTGCCCATCCGCCCGCGCGCGCCGAGCACGGCGACGCGCAGCTCGGCGGGGGCGGACGGCGGGGCGTCGGTGGTCACGGGGGCGGTGCGCTCGGTCATGGCTCCAACTCTAGGTCACGGGAGGGGCGGCGCCGCCGCCGGCTCCCGGCGGCGGCGTGCGGTCAGCGGCGGGTGGGCGCCACGATGGTGGTCACGACCGGGCCCTCGGCGAGCCACCCCGCGAGCTCCCGGACCTGCTCCGGGGTCACGGAGCGGACCCGGTCCAGGGACTCGTCGATGTCGAGGAACTCCCCGGACTTCAGCTCCGCGGAGCCCAGCCGGGACATCCGGGACCCGGTGTCCTCGAGGGCGAGCACGGTGCCCCCGCCCAGCTGGCCCACGACCTTGCGCAGCTCGTCCGCCCCGATGCCGTCCCGGGCGAGCGTCTCCAGCTCGCCGGCCATGAGCGCCAGGACCTCGTCGGTGCGCGCGGGCAGGCACCCGGCGTACATCCCGAAGTAGCCGGCGTCCGAGTAGGCGCCCGAGAAGGAGAACGTGCTGTAGGCCAGGCCGCGCTTCTCGCGGATCTCCTGGAACAGGCGGGAGGACATCCCGCCGCCCAGGGCCGCGTTGAGCACGGTCATCGCGAAGCGGCGGTCGTCCCCGGCCACGAGCCCGGGCCGGCCGACGACCACGTTGGTCTGCTCCACGGGCCGCTCCAGGAAGTGCTCGCCCCAGTCCGGCTCCAGGGGCGCGGGGGTGCGCTCGCGCCGCGGGAGGGGGGCCGCCGGGGCGGCCGGGTCCCAGCCCGCGCGCTCGAGGGCCTCGGCGACGAGGGCGACGACGACGTCGTGCTCGAGGCCGCCGGCGGCCGTGACCACGAGGCCCTCGGGCCGGTAGTGGCGGCGGTAGTGCTCGACCACCGCGTCACGGGGCACCGCGAGGATCTCCTCGGGGGTCCCGCCGATGGGCCGGCCGAGGGGGTGGGCCCCCAGCACCCGCTGGGTGAACTCCTCGAAGGCGACGTCCTCGGGGTCGTCCTTGTCCATCGCGAGCTCCTCGAGGATGACCCCCCGCTCCCGCTCGAGCTCGTCCGGGTCCAGGGCGGCCGACGTCACCATGTCGGTGATGACGTCGATCGACATCGGCAGGTCCTCGGCCAGGACCCGCGCGTAGTAGCACGTGTGCTCCTTGGCCGTGGCGGCGTTGGACTCCCCGCCCACCTCGTCGAACGCCTCCGCGATCTGCAGCGCCGAGCGTCGCTCGGTGCCCTTGAACAGCAGGTGCTCGAGGAAGTGCGTGGAGCCCAGGCGGCCGGGCTGCTCGTCGCGGGAGCCGACGCCGACCCAGAAGCCGACCGTCACGGCCCGCTGGGCGGGCATCCGCTCGGTGACCACCCGGGTGCCGCACGGCAGGACCGTGCGACGGACCACGTTGCCGCCGGCGCCCTCGTGGAGGGTGTGGCTGAACCCCGCGGCGGCCGTGGTCAGGGCCGCGGCCGCGGCGGAGGGGGAACTGCGGGGAACCGCCGAGAGGCGGGCGTCCGGGCCGGGGGTGCTCCCCGGGCCGCGGTCGCCCGCCTCCAGCGGCAGATCGACTGCCGTCATCCAGCTGTGCTGCTTTCTGTGCTCGTGCGGTGCTGTGCGCGGGACGGGCCCGGCTCAGGCCTCGGTGGCGTCGTCGTCCTCGGTGGGTACGTTGGGCTCCTCGGCGACCACGGGGGCCAGGGACAGCTTGCCGCGGTCGTCGACCTTCGTGATCTCCACCTGGACCTTCTGGCCCACGCCGAGGACGTCCTCGACGTCGGTGACGCGCTTGCCCTCGTTGAGCTTGCGCAGCTCCGAGATGTGCAGCAGGCCGTCCTTGCCCGGGGTGAGGGAGACGAAGGCGCCGAAGGTCGTGGTCTTGACCACGGTGCCCAGGTAGCGCTCGCCGACCTCCGGGACCTGCGGGTTGGCGATCGCGTTGATCGCCGCGCGGGCCGCCTCGGCCGAGGGGCCGTCGGTGGCGCCGATGTAGACGGTGCCGTCGTCCTCGATCGAGATGTCGGTGCCGGTGTCCTCCTGGATCTGGTTGATCATCTTGCCCTTGGGGCCGATGACCTCGCCGATCTTGGAGACGGGGACGGTCACGGAGATCACGCGCGGGGCGAACTCGCTCATCTCGTCCGGCTGGTCGATGGCCGCGTTCAGCACGCCGAGGATGTGCAGCCGGGCCTCGCGGGCCTGGGTCAGCGCGGCGTCCAGCACCGAGGAGGGGATTCCGTCGAGCTTGGTGTCGAGCTGGATCGCGGTCACGAACTCGGAGGTGCCCGCCACCTTGAAGTCCATGTCGCCCAGCGCGTCCTCGGCGCCCAGGATGTCGGTCAGCGCGGCGTAGCGGGTCTCCCCGTCCACCTCGTCCGAGACCAGGCCCATGGCGATGCCGGCCACCGGCGCGCGCAGGGGCACGCCGGCGTTGAGCAGCGACAGGGTGGAGGCGCAGACGGAGCCCATCGACGTGGAGCCGTTGGAGCCCAGCGCCTCGGAGACCTGGCGGATGGCGTAGGGGAACTCCTCGCGGGAGGGCAGCACCGGGGTGATGGCCCGCTCGGCCAGTGCCCCGTGGCCGATCTCGCGGCGCTTCGGGGAGCCCACGCGGCCGGTCTCGCCGGTGGAGTACGGCGGGAAGTTGTAGTGGTGCACGTAGCGCTTGTGCTTGACGGGGGACAGCGAGTCGATCTGCTGCTCCATCTTGAGCATGTTCAGCGTGGTCACGCCCATGATCTGGGTCTCGCCGCGCTCGAAGATCGCGGAGCCGTGCACGCGGGGCAGGACCTCGACCTCGGCGGTGAGCTGGCGGATGTCCGTCAGGCCGCGGCCGTCGATGCGGACCTGCTCGGTGAGGATGCGCTGGCGCACGGTCTGCTTGGTGAGCGCCTGGTAGGCGCCGTTGACCTCGTCCTTGCGGTCGGCGAAGGGCCCGTCCTCGCCGGCGAGCTCGGCCAGGGTCGCCTGGTGCAGCGCGTCGGTCGCGGTCTCGCGCTCCTGCTTGTCGGCGATCGAGTACACCTCGGCGAGCCGGGTGCCGACGGAGGCCGCGACGGCCTCCTTGACGTCGTCGCCGAAGCCGCCGAAGCGGGGCAGGTCCATGTCGGGCTTGCCGGCGCGGGCCTTGAGGTCGGCCTGGGCGTCGCACAGGGCCTTGATGGCGGGCTTGGCGGCCTCGAGGCCCTGGGCCACGAGCTCCTCGGTGGGGGCCACGGCGCCGTTGTTCTTGATCAGGTTCCAGGAGTTGTCGGTGGCCTCGGCCTCGACCATCATGATCGCGACGTCCTCGGAGCCGTCCTTGCCGGTCACGACGCGGCCGGCCACGGCCATGTCGAACACGGCGTTCTCGAGCTGCGAGTGCTTCGGGAAGGCCACCCACTGGTGCTGGCCGTTCTCGCCGGCCATGAGCGCCACGCGCACGCCGCCCACGGGACCCTGGAAGGGCATCCCGGACAGGGTCGTGGCCATGGACGCGGCGTTGATCGCGACGGTGTTGTAGATCTCGTCCGGGTTCATGGACAGGATCGTGACGACGACCTGCACCTCGTTGCGGATGCCCTTGCCGAAGGCGGGGCGCAGCGGGCGGTCGATGAGCCGGCAGGTGAGGATCGCGTCCGTGGAGGGGCGGCCCTCGCGGCGGAAGAACGAGCCCGGGATGCGCCCGGCCGCGTACATCCGCTCCTCGACGTCGACCGTCAGGGGGAAGAAGTCGAAGCCCTGGCGGGGGGACTTGCCCACCGTGGTGGCGGCGAGCATGGTGGTGTCCTCGTCGATGGAGACGAGGGTGGAGCCGGCGGCCTGCTTGGCGAGGCGGCCGGTCTCGAAGCGCACGACGCGCTTTCCGTAGGAGCCGTTGTCGATGACGGCTTCGGCGTACTGGATCTCGGGACCCTCCAAGGGTCACCTCCGTTTCGTGTCGGCGGGACCGTCCGCGCGTCACCCGGTCTTCGATCGAGATCCACGGAAGGTCCGGGGCCGCGGGGGCCGTCCGGTGTCCGGAGATCACTACCGAGGACCGCGAATGATCGGCGCGGTGGCCCCGTCTGGTGTTCGATGGTGCTGTCTCTGGTGGTGCGGGGGTCCGCCCGGCTGCTGTGCCGTGCGGGCCCGGTGCTCGGCGGCGTCCTCCCGTTGCCGGGCGGACGCCGCCGGGTGCCGACTAGCGGCGCAGGCCGAGCCGCTCGATGAGCGTGCGGTAGCGCGTGATGTCGGTGTCGCGCAGGTAGGTCAGCATGCGGCGACGGCGACCGACCAGGGCCATCAGGCCGCGGCGGGTGTGGTGGTCGTGCTTGTGCTGCTTCAGGTGCTCCGTCAGATCGGCGATCCGGCGGGTCAGGACCGCGATCTGCACCTCGGGCGAACCGGTGTCGCCCTCGTGGGTGGCGAAGTCCTTGATGATCTCCTGCTTGATGGCGGCGTCGAGTGCCACGTGTAACTCCGTTCGAGTCAGTACCGTGCGGCCCGGACGACGGGCTCGTCGCCGGGTCCCGGGACTCCCCCGGGGGTCCGACAACCACGGACTGCAGTCGGACCGCCGTCCAGTCTAGCGGACCCGGGCGCGCCGCCCCACCCCCGGGCGGCGCGGCGCGCTGCGCTGGGCCTCCCCCGGCCGGTGGGCCAAGATGGGAGGGACACGACGGCGGGGTCCCGGCGCACGGCCCGTCCGGGCCGGCCAGGACCGGGCCGGCAGCACGTGGACGAGCAGGACGAGACGAGCAGGAGCAGCGCGTGAGCAAGGACGAGAAGGACGGGCGGGGCCCGGCGGTCGCCGACCGCACGCACACGATGCGGGACGGCCGGCGCATTCCCGCGATCGGGCTGGGCACCTACCCGATGGACGACGCCGGGGCCGAGGCCGACGTCGCCGAGGCCCTCATGCTGGGCTACCGGATGGTCGACACCGCGGTGAACTACGGCAACGAGACGGGCGTGGGGCGCGCGATCGCGGCGGCCGGCGTGCCGCGCGACGAGCTGTTCCTCACCACCAAGCTGCCGGGCCGGGACCACGGCACGGACTCCGTGCGCCGCTCGCTCGAGGGCTCCCTGCGGCGGCTGGGCACCGACCACGTGGACCTGTACCTCATCCACTGGCCGAACCCGTCGGTCGGCCGGTACGTCGAGACGTGGCGGACGATGCTGGAGCTGCGGCAGGAGGGGCTCGTCCGCTCGGTGGGGGTGTCCAACTTCACGCCCGCCCACATCCGGCGCCTGGTCGAGGAGACCGGCGAGACGCCGGCCGTCAACCAGGTGGAGCTGCACCCGCAGTACCAGCAGGAGCGGCTGCGGGAGTTCCACGCGGAGCACCGCATCATCACCCAGGCCTGGTCCCCGCTGGGCCGCAAGACCGATCTGCTCCAGCACGAGTGGATCGCGCGGATCGCCCGGCGCACCGGCCGCACCCCGGCCCAGGTCGTCCTCCGCTGGCACCTGCAGTCGCACACCGTGCCGATCCCGAAGAGCTCCGACCCCCGGCGCATGGCCGAGAACCTCGACGTCTTCGACTGGGAGCTGGACGAGGAGCAGATGCACCGGATGCAGATGCTGCACACGGGGATCAGCGGGTCGGGGTTCGACCCGAACGAGCACGAGGAGATGTAGGGGCCCGGCCGGCCGCCGGGGCTCAGGCCTCGGCGGCCAGGATGCCGCGGGTGCGCTCGACGTCGTCGTCCATCTGGGCCACGAGCTTGTCGACGCCCTCGTAGGCGACCATCCCGCGCAGCCGGGCGACGAACTCCACGACCACCTCCTGGCCGTAGAGGTCGAAGTCCTCGACCCGCTCCTCGGGGCGGTCGATGACGTGCGCCTCGACCTGCCGGGGCACGTTCTCGAACGTCGGGTTGGACCCCACGGAGATCGCGGTGGGCCAGCGGGTGCCGTGGGCGTCGAGCAGCCACCCGGCGTACACCCCGTCCGCGGGGACGAACCCGGCCGCGTCCGGGGACAGGTTGGCCGTGGGATAGCCGAGCTCCCGCCCGCGGGCGGCCCCGTGCACCACCTCCCCGCGCATCCGGTGGTGGCGCCCGAGCAGCCGGGCGGCCGCGCGCACGTCCCCCGCCTGCAGGCAGGCGCGGATCCACGTGGAGGAGCAGCGCCGCTCCCCCGCCGCGGTCACGGCCGGGGCGTGCTCCGGGTGCTGCTCGTGCAGGGGGTCGAGCAGGTCGTCGACCACGCGGACCTCGAACCCGTGGCGCTGCCCCAGCTCCCGGAGCGTGTCGATGTTGCCGGTGTTGTCCTTGCCCAGGCGGGTGTCCTCGCCCACCACGAGGCAGCGCGCGCCGAGCGGGCCCACCAGGGTGCCCAGCACGAACTGCTCGGTGGACTGGGCCGCGAACTCCAGGCTGTACTCCAGCACGAGGGCGGCGTCCGCGCCGGTGCGCTCGAGGGCGTCCAGCTTGTCCTCGGTGCCCATGATCAGTCCCGGGTGGCTGCCGGGGCGGTGCACCTGCGCGGGGTGCGGGTCGAACGTCACGACCACCGAGGCCCAGCCCAGCTCGCGGGCGGAGTCGACGAGCTGGGACAGCACCCGCTGGTGGCCCCGGTGGACACCGTCGAAATTGCCGATGGTGACGACCGACGGGCCGAAGCCCGGGGGGACGTCAGAGAGATCTCGCCAGCGGAACACGCTTCTCCTCGCAGGAACGGAACAGGCAGGTCAGGGTCGGGGCGGCACGGGCCGGTGCGGGCCGCCGGGCTCCTCCGCGGGGGCGGCGGCCGGGGACGGCGGGCCGTCCCACGGGGCCTGCGGGGAGCGGGGGTCCTCCGCGCCGAGGGTCAGGATCCAGGCGTCCACCGAGGCGCCGCGCTGCTCCATGAACCCGTCGATCCGCACCGGGGAGCGGAAGCCCAGCCTCCAGGCGAGCTTGCGGCTGGCCCAGTTGGGGACCTTCGCCATCCAGTAAGCATAGGTGAGGCCCAGGGGCCCGAAGGCGTGCTCGAGCAGCAGCCGGCAGGCGGCCTCGGCGGCGCCGGTGCCGCGGGCGTGGGGGCCGAAGTTGAGCCCGATGTCCGCCGTGGTCCCGCGCAGGGCGTTGAGCCCCACGGTCCCGTGCAGCCGGTCGGTCCGGGCGTCGGCGACCGCCCAGTTGTACTCGCGGCCGGCGCGCCAGGCGGCGGGGACGAACTCCTCGACGTACCAGCGCGCATCAGCCTCCGTGTAGCCCAGGGGCACGGTGGTGAACTCCGCGGCCGCGGGGTCCGCGCAGTTGCGGGCCAGCTGCGGGACGTCGCGCTCCTCGAGCCGGCGCAGCACCACGGTGCCGTCGGTGAGGACGGGGACGTCGTAGTCCTCGGCGCCGTCGGGGCGTACGGGCATCGGCGGGGGTCCTTTCGGGAGGCGTGCGGCACGGGGCGCTCCGGCCCGCGACCGAGCCTACCCGGTGCGTGCCGGTGCGCCGCGCGGGACGGACGGGCGCTCAGGCGGGTGCCCGCCCGCCCCGGGGCCGGGACCGGCGGAGCCAGGCGAGGCCGACCACCGGCAGCACGAGCGGGACGTAGCCGTAGTCCTGCCCGAAGTGGGACCACACGCTCGCCTCGGGGAACAGTTCCGGGACGAGCACCGAGAGCAGGCCCACGCCGAGCACGCCCAGCAGCTCCACGGCCACGGCGGCCGTGGCCAGCCGGTGCCAGCGGGGGCCGGGCCGGGCGAGGGCCACGGTGGCCACCACGTAGACGGCCGCGGCGAACGCGGAGAGCAGGTACGGCAGCGGCGCGGCCTGGAAGTCCGTCGCGATCTGGTAGAGCGAGCGGACACCGGCGGAGAGGGAGAAGACCGCGTAGACCACGACGACCAGCCGGCCGAAGCCCGAGGACTTGCGGTCGCCGCGCGCCGGGGCGGCGCGGGGCCCGAAGCGCCGCTGCAGCCGGGTGGGGCCGTCCTGCGGGCGGTCGTGCGTCATCGGGGCCTCTCCTGCGGGGTCGTGGCGGGCCGGGAGCCGGTCCGAGGTCCGGGGCTCACTGGTAGTACCAGATGTAGTTCATGCGGTAGACCATGATGGCCACCACCGGCCCCGCGGCCGCGAGCACCCAGTTGGACCAGCTCGAGCGCTCCACGAGGGACCACACGAAGGTTCCCGCCGGGATGAGCAGGGCGGTCAGCAGGTAGCCCCAGTACTCGAGGGCCGATCCGGTGGGCCCGGGCCCCCGCACGTGCATGACGACCGTGCCCACGGCGTAGACGAGCAGGAACGCCTCGAGCAGCAGCACGGAGCCCTGGGTCCAGTCGTCGGGCCGCCGCCCGCGTGCGGCCTGCACGGCGCACACCAGGAAGGAGAGGGCGCCCAGCAGGGCCGCGGCCCAGAACCAGCCGTCGTAGCCCCACAGCATCAGCGCTCCTCCCGGGTGGTCCCGGGCGGCCCGGGGAACCGCTCCCCGGGCAGGAAGACGAGCACGGGCTTGGCGGTGCGCTCGCCGCGGTGGCCGCGGTCGGACAGCAGGGCCACGAGTCGCCCGTCGGGGGCGAAGCCGGCGGTGAC
The DNA here is from genome assembly GCF_049897445.1 of Kocuria sp. LHG3120. Classification (NCBI taxonomy): domain Bacteria; kingdom Bacillati; phylum Actinomycetota; class Actinomycetes; order Micrococcales; family Micrococcaceae; genus Kocuria; species Kocuria sp. LHG3120. Next base: position 64,891 of record NZ_JAFCWG010000012.1, read on the forward strand.
GGCGTCGTGATCCGGCGGGGTCCCGCCGTGGTCCCCGCCGCCGTCGGCGGCGCTGGGACCGATCCGGCGGCCGTGGGCGACGTCCTGGGCCTCGGCGGCGGTCAGCCGGCGGACGGGGAACAGTCCGGCGGCGGCCTCCTCCAGGCTCGTCACGGGCAGCGGGCGGCCGGCGGCCACCTCCGCGGCGAGCTCCTCCAGGGTGGACGCGTCCTCGAGGGTCCACGCGCCCACCCGGGTGCGGCGCAGCGCGGTCAGGTGACCGCCCACCCCGAGGTCGGCGCCGAGGTCCCGGGCCAGCGCCCGGACGTAGGTGCCCGAGCTGCAGGTCACGGTGACGTCGACGTCGAGGACCTCCCGTCCGGCGTCGTCGGCGGTGCGCACGAGCCGGTGCACGGCGAACTCGGAGACGGTGACGGGGCGCGCGGCGAGCTCCACGTCCTGCCCGGCGCGGACCTGGGCGTAGGCGCGGCGGCCCTCGACCTTGATCGCGCTGACCTTCGCGGGGACCTGCTGGAGGTCCCCGGTGAGCCGGGCGACGCCGGCCGCCACCGCGTCCTCGTCCACCGCCGCCACGGCCCCGGGGGCGGCGACGTCGACGACCTCCCCCTCGGCGTCGTCGGTCACGGTGGTCAGGCCGAGCCGGATCGTCGCGGCGTACGTCTTGTCCCGGCCCACCACCCAGGTCAGGAGGCGGGTGGCCCGGTCGACGCCGAGCACCAGCACGCCCGTGGCCATGGGGTCCAGGGTGCCGGCGTGGCCCACCTTGCGGGTGCCCGCGAGGCGGCGGGCGCGGGCGACGACGTCGTGGCTGGTCCAGCCGGCGGGCTTGTCCACGACCACGAGCCCGGACGGCGTCGGCAGGGACGGGTCCGGACTCGGGACGTCAGGCTTCGTGCGGGTCACTTCCCCGGTGCCCCCGCCTGCTCAGCGGTCCCGGGAGGACTCGTCGTCCTCCTCGGCCGGCTTCCGGTAGGGGTCCTCGCCGGCGGCCCAGCTGGCCCCGGCGGCCTGGGCGGCAACCTCGGCGTCCTTCTCCTTGGCCGCGCGCAGCACCTCCTCGAGGTGGGAGGCGTTGACCGGGATCTCGTCCGGGACGAAGGTCAGGGTGGGCGTCAGGCGGGCCGTGATGTTCCGTCCCACCTCGCTGCGCAGGACGCCCTTGGCGGACTCGAGGGCCGCCCGGGTGTTCTGCTGCTCCTCCGCGGTGCCGAACACCGTGTAGTACAGGGTGGCGTGCTGGAGGTCGTTGGTGACGCGGGCGTCCGTGATGGTCACGAAGCCCAGCCGGGGGTCCTTGACCCGGCGCTCGAGCGCCTGGGCCACGACGACCTTGATCCGGTCGGCGAGTCGGGCGGCGCGTGCTGCGTCAGCCATGGTGGATGCTCCTCGGGTCGGGGCGGTGCGGTGCTCGGCGCGGTGCTGGCGACGAGGCGGGGAACGGTGCTGGAACGGGGGCGGGGGGGGGGGGGGGGGGGGGGGGGCCCCGGCCCCCCCCGGGGGGGGGGGGGGGGGGGGGGCGGGGGCGGG
>NZ_JAFCWG010000013.1:0-39089 GCF_049897445.1 Kocuria sp. LHG3120
ATCGAGTTGCGGTCCTCGTACGGGAACACCGCCACCGTCTTGGCGCCCAGCTCGTAGGCGGCACGGAAAGCACGGATCGCGATCTCGCCGCGATTGGCCACCAGGATCTTGGAGAACATCAACACCCGTTCCGCACCCGGGGCCGTTCGGCGGACACCCGGGCACTGATTCGTCGAAGGTCGGACAACGTCGCGCACACGGTCAGCATGGCCGTCCGCGGGCGGTCCTGACCAGTGAACCACGCCACCCCGGGGCACACTGTGACTGCTGTCACAGAGCGACGTCGTGGTCAGCGTACACGGCGGCGGCGCGGGGGCGGGGCGGCCGCGGGCGGCTCCGCGCCGGAGCGGGGCGGAGCGCGCCCGCCCGGCTACGATGGGCGCAGCCGTCTCCTCGCCGCGGCCCCCGATCCCGGACCCGAGGAGCCGCTCCTCCCGTTTCCCCGCGAGCGAAGGGTGTCCCCTCCGTGCAGATCGTCAGCGTCAGCAGCCTCAAGGGCGGTGTCGGCAAGTCCTCCGTGACCCTGGGGATCGCCTCGGCGGCTCTGCAGGCGGGAGTGCCCACGCTGGTGGTGGACCTCGACCCGCACGCCGACGCCACGACCGGGCTGGGCGTGCACCCGGAGCGCGGTCACGACATCGGAGAGGTGCTGCGCAGGCCGCGCCGGGGAGCGCTCGAGCGCGTGGTCGTGGCCTCGGCCTGGGCGGTGCGGGCCGGCCTGGACAGCAGGGCCCTCGACGTCGCCCCGGGCTCGGCCCGCTCGTCCCACCTCGACCGCTCCGAGTACCGGGAGAAGGACCTCGGTCGGCTGGAGCGCGCGCTCTCCGGCGCCCAGGGGTACGACCTGGTGCTGGTCGACTGCCCGCCCACCCTGAGCGCGCTGACCCGCACGGCGTGGGCCGCCAGCGACAAGGTGCTCTCGGTGGCGGAGCCCTCGCTGTTCTCGGTGGCGGGCACCAAGCGCACGATGACGGCGATCGCCCAGTTCGAGCAGAGCCGCACGTGGGCCGTGCCGGCTGCCGGGGTGGTGGTCAACAAGGTCCAGCACTCGTCGGTGGAGCACCGGCACCGCCTGGACGAGCTGCAGGAGCTGTTCGGCCCCCTGCTGGTCAGCCCGGTGATCCCGGACCTGCCCGTCTGGCAGCAGGCGCAGGGCGCGGCCTGGCCGATCCACCGCTGGCCGGGAGCGGAGGCCCAGGACATCTCCGGGCGGTACACGGCGATCCTGCAGGGTCTGCTCGACGGCTCGTCCTGAGCCGCCCGGCTCAGCCCGCGCTCTGCCGGCGGGCCCGGCGCTCGGAGAGCTCGTCCCCGGGCAGCGGCTCCTGGGCGGGGGCGCGGTCCGCTCCGGTGTGCTCCCCGGGGAGCGCCGCGAGGGTCCCCTCGACCTCGCGCCACACCCGGCCCACGGCGATCCCGAAGACGCCCTGTCCGCCCTGCACCAGGTCGATGACCTCGTGGGGGGACGTGCACGCGTAGACGCTGGCGCCGTCGCTCATCATGGTGAGCCGGGCCAGGTCCTCCACGCCCTGGGCGCGCAGCGCCCCCACGGCGGTGCGGATCTGCTGCAGGGAGACGCCGGTGTCCAGGAGCCGCTTGACGATCTTCAGGACGAGGATGTCGCGGAAGCTGTAGAGCCGCTGCGTGCCGGACCCGGAGGCGCCGCGCACGGTGGGCTCCACGAGACCGGTCCGCGCCCAGTAGTCGAGCTGCCGGTAGGTGATGCCCGCGGCCTTGCAGGCGGTGGGGCCGCGGTAGCCGACGGACTCGTCCCGGATCACGGAGTCGTCGAAGAGGACGCCCTGGGTGCCGTGCGCCGGAGGGCCGCCGGGCTGCTCGCGTTCGCTCACGCCGCCTCCTCGCTCGTGGACCCGGTGCTCGCGGCGCCGGGAGTGGATGGTCTCACAGAGACGTCCGGATCCCCCCGGGAACACCTCGAGTACACCTTATGACGGTAGACCTCCCCGGGGACGGGGTCAAAGACATCAGGGGCCGGGACCCCGTGTCGGGCGGATGGGGACGGCTCAGAAGTCCTCGGGGTCGACGTTGTCGAGGAAGTCGCGGAACTGCTCGACCTGCGTCTCCGGGGGCAGCTGCGGCTCCCCCTCCCCCGCGCGGGGGGACGGCTCCCGCAGCTCCCCGTCCCCGCTCATCACGAGACCGGCTTCGTCGAGGACGGTCTCGGTGCACAGGATGGGGCAGTCGGTGCGGGCGGCCAGGGCGATCGCGTCCGAGGCGCGGGAGTCGACAACCGTGCCGTCCGAGAACTCGAGCGCGGCGTGGAAGACCCCCTCCTCCACCGTGTGGATCCGCACCCGGGTGAGCGTGCGCCCGAACGCGGTGGCCACCGACAGCACGAGGTCGTGCGTCAGGGGCCGGGGCGGCTCGATCCCCTGCACGGCGAAGACGATGGACGTTGCCTCGTTCGTTCCGATCCAGATCGGCAGGTGCCGTCCGCCCTCGACCTCGCGGAGGACGACGACGGGCTGCGCCGACGGCACGTCCATGCGGACGCCCGCGATCTCCATCAGGACCTGGTGCACGGCCACGTCAGCCCTCCACCGCGGCGCGCTCCTGGAGCGCGGCGATCTCCGAGCGCACGAGCGAGGTGTGGATGGTGAGGCACAGGCCCGAGATCTCCTGGGCGCGCTCGACCGCGCGGGCCCTCGAGGCGGCGTCCCGGCGGGAGGTGAGGGGCGCGACGGCGCGCTCCACGAGGCCCAGCTCCCGGTCCGCGGCGGCCTTGAAGGGGCGCAGGTGGCGCGGTTCCAGGCCGTGGGCCGTCAGCGCGAGGGCCGCCCGGGTGATGGCGAGGGCGTGGTCGTCGAAGGCGCCGTTCTGCTCCCGGATCAGCCCGTAGCTCACGAGCTCGCGGACGAGCGGGATGCCGGCGCCCGTGCGGGCGGCGAGCTCCCGCAGGTTGTAGGTGCGCGGCGCGCTGACGACCGGCAGGGGGGCGGTGACCGGGTCGGCGGGCTCCGCGGTGCGCCGGGCGTCGTCGGCGCGGGCGTCCTCGTCGGCGTCCAGCCGCTCCCGGATCACCTTCAGCGGGAGGTAGCGGTCGCGCTGGAGCTCCAGGATCCGGCGCAGCCGGTCCACGTCCGCGCGCGAGAACTTGCGGTAGCCGGACGCGGTGCGCGCCGGGTGGACCAGGCCCTTGTCCTCCAGGAAGCGCAGCTTCGAGGCGGTGATGCCGGGGTGGTCCTCGCCGAGCTCCTTGAGCACGGCGCTGATGCCCACCCGGGCCTCGTGCTGGACGTCGTCCCGGTGGGGATCGGTCTCCGCGGGGTCGGTCATGGCTCCCTTCTACTGGTCCGACTGCGAGCGCAGCGAACGGTAGAACGTGAACCGGAACTTCCCGATCTGGACCTCGTCGCCGTTGTCCAGCTGCGCGCTGTCCACGCGGTCGCCGTTGACGTAGGTGCCGTTCAGGGATCCGGAGTCGATGATCTCGAAGGAGTCGCCGCGCCGGACGAACCGCGCGTGCCGGCGCGAGACGGTGACGTCGTCCAGGAAGATCTCGGAGGACGGGTGGCGGCCGGCGGGGACCTCGTCCCGGTCCAGCAGGAAGCGTGACCCGGAGCCGCCGCTGTCGTGGGCCACGAGCAGGGCGCTGCGCGGCGGGAGCGCGGAGACCGCCGAGCTCTCCTCGGGGGAGAGCTTGTGCGAAGCCGCGTGCGAGAGGACCTCGGCCACGATCTGGATCGACGTGGTCTCCGGCTCCCCCTGGGGTGCGTTCGAGCCGTTCTGGGTTCTGGACATCTCTTCCCTCGACTGGTGACGTGTTGGTGGACGGGTCCTGTGGGACCCCTGCCCCGCGACCTCCTGTCCCGGCGGTCCCCGGGCGACCGGCCGGAGCCACCCGGTTGCTTGTCAGTGTACCGGGTGGTGGAGACACGGAGGGGCGGCCGGGACACGTCCCGGCTCGCGCGTGGTCGGGTCCTGCGCGGGTCAGTCGAGCTGGGCGGCGTACCCCTCGGCGTCGAGCAGCCCGGAGCGGTAGTCCTCGCCGGAGGGGCGGACCGCGAACAGCCAGCCCTCCGCGTAGGGGGCGGAGTTCACGGTCCCGGGCTCGGCCTCGAGCGCCTCGTTGACCGCGGTGACCTCGCCGGAGACGGGGGCGAAGATGTCGCTCACGGACTTGGTGGACTCGATCTCGCCCACGGCGGCGCCCGCCTCGACGCTCTCCCCCACCTCGGGCAGCTGGACGAACACGACGTCGCCCAGTTCGCCCTGCGCGTGGTCGGTGATCCCGATGCGCACCGCGCCGTCGGCGTCGGGGCCCGCGATCCACTCGTGCTCGGCCGTGTAGGACAGGTCGGCGGGGATGTTGCTCATGGGGTGGCTCCTGGTCCGGCGGGTGCGGTCGGCTCGATTATGGCACAGACGTCCCCGTGGCCCGGGGGCGCGGGACCTCGCGGGTGTCGGCCGCTCAGCGGCCCTCCCACGCGGTGATCTCGGCGTGGATCGCCCGCTTGCGCTCCGTCCCCGCGAAGGACGCGTCCACCGAGTTGCGGGCCAGTGCGACGGCCTGCTCGTCGGTCAGTCCCAGCGCGTCGCGCAGGTCCTGGAAGACGTCCCCCACGTAGCCGCCGAAGTAGGCCGGGTCGTCGGAGTTGACCGTGACCAGCAGCCCGCGTTCGAGCATGTCCAGGACCGGGTGGTCGGCGAGCGTGTCGACCACGCGCAGCCGCACGTTGGACAGCGGGCACACGGTGAGCGGGACCCGCTCCGCGACGAGGCGGTCCACGAGCGCCGGGTCGCTCAGGCACTGGATGCCGTGGTCCACCCGCTCCACGCGGAGCACGTCGAGGGCCTCCCGGACGTACTCGGGACCCGCCTCCTCCCCCGCGTGGGCGACGACGTGCAGTCCGGCCGCCCGCGCCCGCGCGTAGACCTCCTCGAAGAGGGCCGGGGGATGGCCGACCTCGGCCGAGTCGAGGCCGATCCCGTCGATGCGCGGCAGCTGGTCCCCGAGGGAGTCGAAGAGCTCGACGGCCTCCGCGGCGGGCCGGTCCCGCAGGAAGCACAGCAGCAGCGTGCTGGTGAGGCCGTGCTCGGCCCGGGCGGCGTCGAGGGCGGCGCGGATGCCGTCGACCACCGTCCCGAGCGGCACGCCGCGGGCGGTGTGCGCCTGCGGGTCGAAGAAGACGTCGACGTGCCGCAGGCCCTGCGCCGCCGCGCGCTCGAGGTAGGCCCGGGTCAGCGCCTCGAAGTCGGAGGCGTCGCGCAGCACCGCCATCGTGGCGTAGTAGAGCGCGAGGAACGAGGACAGGTCCTCGAAGTCGTACTGCCGCCGCAGCTCCTCGACGGAGCCGTAGGGCATCTCCACCCCGTTCTTGGCGGCGAGCGCGAACGCGAGCTCGGGCTCGAGGGTGCCCTCGATGTGCAGGTGCAGCTCCGCCTTGGGCAGGGTGTGCAGGTCGTTCAACTCCGGCGCTCCTTCGCGGTCGGCCCCGGGGACCGGAGCACTCGACGTCCCGTGCAGTGTATGCGCCGCGGTCGGCGGCGGGGCTCCGCCCCCGCTGCCGGGTCGCCCCGCACCGCCCGACCGCCGTCGGCTCCGCGGCCGGAGTGCTCTAGGCTCGCGAGCGGAGCCGCTCGGAGGAAGGAGTGCCGGATGTCCGGTGTCGTGGTGGTCGGACAGGTGGGACGGGATCTCGTGCTGACCGTGGCGGAGCTGCCGGCGGAGGGCGGTTCCGCCGACGTGCTCGAGCGGCAGGAGCTGCTCGGCGGCAAGGGCGCGAACCAGGCCGTGGCGTGCCGCCAGCTCGGCGCCGAGGTCGCCCTGGTGGGGGTCGTGGGCACCGACTCCGCCGGCACGGAGGTGCTCGCCCAGGCCGCGGCCGAAGGGATCGACGTCGGCGCCGTGGTGCGCCGCGCCGGCGCCCCGACCGCGCTGCTCGTCGACCTCGTGGGGCCGCGCGGGGTCCGCCGCCTGCTGGAGGACGTGGACGCCGGGATGCTGCTGGACGCCGGGGACGTGCGCGCGAGCCGGGACCTGCTGCGCTCGGCGGACGCCGTGCTGGTGCAGCTGCAGCAGCCGGGGGCGGCCGTGACGGAGGCCCTCGAGGCGGCCGCGGCGGGGGGCGCGATCGTGGTGGCCGACGGCGCCCCGGCGGACGGGGCGGTGCGCCGGCGGGTGCTGGGCACCGCGGACGTGGTGCGCGCGGACACCGCCGAGACGGAGGCACTGGTGGGCTGGGCGCCGCAGGACGTGCCGGGGACGGTGCGGGCCGCGGAGTCGCTGCTCGCGGAGGGCCCGCGCGTCGTCGCCCTGGCCACCGGCGAGGGCGACGTGGTCGCCTGGCCGGGCGGGCACGTGCTCCTGCCCCACCTGGGCGAGGATCCCGTGGACCCCACCGGGGCGGGCGACTCGTTCGTGGCCGCGCTCACCGTCGCGCTGCTGCGCGGGGAGAGCCCCGAGTCCGCCGCCTGGTGGGCCGCGGCGGCGGCGGCCGAGGTGGTCGGCAGCGCCGGCGGCCGGCCGGACCTCGACCTGGACCGGCTGCGGGAGTCGGCTTCCCGGGCCCGCCGGTAGGCAGCACGGGTGCCGGAGGCGCCGTCCCCGGGAACGAGAGAAGGCCGGTGGTCCGCGTTCCCGCGGTCCACCGGCCTCGAATCGTCGGGCTGACAGGATTTGAACCTGCGACCCCTTGACCCCCAGTCAAGTGCGCTACCAAGCTGCGCCACAGCCCGAAGTGCTCAGTACGTTCCCGCCCCGAGCACTCGCATCACATTACAGCAAGCTCCGGCGGAATTCATCTCGGCGGGCGCCTCAGCGCTTCCGGTTCCGCTTCTCCCGCACGCGCATGGACACCTCGATGGGGGTGCCCTCGAAACCGAAGGTCTCGCGGAGGCGGCGGGTGATGAACCGCCGGTACCCGGGGTCGAGGAAACCGGTGGTGAACAGCACGAAGCGCGGCGGCCGGGAGGAGGCCTGGGTGCCGAAGAGGATGCGCGGCTGCTTGCCGCCGCGCACGGGGTGCGGGTGGGCGGCCACGATCTCGCCGAGGAACGCGTTGAGCCGCCCGGTGGGGACGCGGGTGTCCCACGAGGCCAGGGCGGTCTCCAGGGCGGGGACCAGCCGGTCCTTGTGCCAGCCGGTCTTCGCCGAGACGTTCACCCGCGGCGCCCAGGCCACGTGCGCGAGGTCGCGGTCGATCTCCCGCTCCAGGTAGTAGCGGCGGTCCTCGTCCATGAGGTCCCACTTGTTGAAGGCGAGCACGAGGGCGCGCCCGGAGTCCACGGCCAGCTGCAGGATGCGGACGTCCTGCTCGGAGAGCACCTCGTCCGCGGCCAGCAGCACCACGGCCACCTCGGCGCGCTCGAGGGCGGCCTGGGTGCGCAGGGACGCGTAGAAGTCCGCGCCCTGGGCCATGTGCACGCGGCGGCGGATGCCCGCGGTGTCGATGAAGCGCCAGGGCTTGCCGCCCAGCTCGATGAGCTCGTCCACGGGGTCGCGGGTGGTCCCGGCCAGGGGATCCACGACGACGCGCTCGGAGCCGGCCAGCTTGTTGAGCAGCGAGGACTTGCCCACGTTCGGGCGCCCGATGAGCGCCACGCGGCGGGGCCCGCCGGTCAGCTCGGTCTCGGCCACGGCGGAGAACTCCGGCAGCAGGTCCGTGACCGCGTCGAGGACGTCGGCGGCGCCGCGCCCGTGCAGGGCGGACACCGGGTGCGGCTCCCCCATGCCGAGGGACCACAGGTAGGTGGCCTCGACCTCGAGCTGCGGGGAGTCCACCTTGTTGGCGACCAGGATCACCGGCTTCCGGACCTTGCGCAGCATCTTCACGATGGCCTCGTCCGCGGCGGTGACGCCCACGGTGGCGTCGAGCACGAGCAGCACGGCGTCGGCGAACTCCACGGCCATCTCGGCCTGCTCGGCGACGCGGGCGTTGATGCCCTTGGCGTCGTACTCCCACCCGCCGGTGTCCACGAGGGTGAAGTTGCGCCCGTTCCAGGTGGCCCGGTAGGAGACGCGGTCCCGGGTCACGCCCGGGGTGTCCTCCACGACGGCCTCGCGCCGGCCGAGGATGCGGTTGACGAGGGTCGACTTGCCGACGTTGGGGCGGCCCACGATGGCGAGCACCGGGGCGGGCCGGCGCACGGGGGCCTGGTCCCCGTCCTCCGCCCACTCGGCGAGCAGCGCGGCGTCCTCCTCGTCGAGCTCGTAGTCCTCGAGCCCGGCCCGCAGCGCCTGCGCGCGCTGCTCGGCCTCGTCGTCGTCGATGGCCGCGAGCCGCTGGGCGACGTCGTCCGTGGTGCCGCCGAGGATCTCGGCCTCGTAGGGGTCGTGGGCGGTGTCGTGCGCGGAGTTCTCGGGGTTGCCGGTCATGGCTGTCCTTCGCTGGGCCGGGTGCGGCCGGTCGGGGTGCGGAAAAATGTCGGGGGAGGCGGTGCGGAGCGGTTCAGGCGGAGCGGCCCGCGGCCCGGACGACCACGTCGATGACGGCCTGGACGGTCTGCTCCACGGTGAGCTCGGAGGAGTCGATCGTCACGACGCCGTCGGCGGCCTCGGTGAAGTTCACGACCGTCGCGTCCTTGGCGTCCCGGCCCACGACCCGGGCCCGCAGCTGCTCGGCGTCCTCGACGCCGCCGTTCTGCAGGCCGCGCCGGGCCATCCGGGCCCGTTCGTCGGCGGTGAGCAGGATCCGGGCGTCGGCGTCGGGGGCCACCACGGTGGTGGTGTCCCGGCCCTCGGCCACGATGCGCCGGCCGCTGTCCGCGATGAGCTCCTGCTGGCGGGCCACCAGCACCGCCCGCGCGGCCTGGTTGGTGGCCACGGCGCTGACCGCCTCGGTCACCCGGGCGCCGCGGATCTCGACGCCCACGTCGGTCCCGCCCACGAACACCAGCTCCCGGTCGGGGTCGGTGCCCTGGGCGAGCGGGAAGGAGCGGGCGGCCTCGACCACGGCGCCGCCGTCGGAGAGGTCCACCCCGCGGTCGAGGCACCACCACGTCAGCGCGCGGTACATCGCGCCCGTGTCCAGGTAGGCGAGGCCGAAGCGGCGGGCGACCTCCTTGGACACGCTGGACTTGCCGGAGCCGGAGGGCCCGTCGATGGCGACGACCAGCTGCCGGCCGGCGGCGGCCGGCGTCCCGGTGCCGGGTGCTGCGCTGCGGGCGGTGTTCGTTCCGGTGTTCACTGCACGACCTTCCATCCGCGCTCCTGGAGCGCCTCGACGAGTTCCTTGCGGCGGTTGGGCAGCACGGAGACCTCGACGAGGCCCACGGGCTGGCCCGGGGAGTGCTCGAGGCGCAGGTCCTCGAGGTTGACGCCGATCTCCCCGATCTCGGTGAGCAGCCGGGCGATCTGCCCGGGGACGTCCCCGACGAGCACGGTGAGGGTCGCGAACGCGCGGGGCGCGCCGCCGTGCTTGCCCGGGATCCGGGCCCGGCCGGCGTTGCCCTCCGACATCAGCTGGGCGATGTCCAGCCGGGCGCCCGGGGCCCGCGGGGCCTCGAGCGTGGCGATGAGCCGGTCGAGGTCCTCGCGCACCCCGTGCAGGGACGCCACCACGGGAGCGGCGTTCGCGGAGAGGATCTGCACCCACAGGCCGGGGTCGGAGGCGGCGATGCGGGTGGTGTCCCGCAGCCCCTGGCCCGCGAGGGACAGGTGGTGCAGCGGGGTGTCCTGCAGCCGGGAGGCCAGCAGGGAGGACATCACCTGCGGCAGGTGGGAGATCAGCGCCACGGTCGCGTCGTGCTCGCGGGCGTCCATGAACGTGACCGTCGCCCCGAGGTCCACGGCCAGGTTCTTCGCCGCGGCCAGCGCCGCGGGCGCGGAGCGGCCGGAGTCGCACACGACCCAGGGCATGGACGTGAACAGCTCGCCGCGGGCGGCCACGGGGCCGGACTTCTCCCGCCCGGCCATGGGGTGGGTGCCCACGTAGCGGGTGAGGTCCCCGCCCCGGGCGCGCACGTCCTCCAGCACGGACTCCTTCACGGAGGCGATGTCGAGGACGACCGCCTCCGGGTGGCGTCCCAGCGCCTCGACCACGGTCTCGGCGGTGACGTCGGGCGGGGTGGCGACGACGACGAGGGCCGGCTCCGGCACCCGGTCCTGCCCCGCCGCGCGGCAGGAGCGGCCGGCGCCGATGTCCTGGGCCACGGCCTCGGCGGTGGGCGAGGAGTCCTGCAGCCAGACGTCCACGCCGAGGTGGCGCAGGCCCAGGCCGATGCTGGCGCCGAGCAGGCCGGCGCCGACCACGAGCACGGGCCCGGCGGTCGCCGCGGGGGTCGGCGGTGCGGTGGGGGTCTGCGTCACGGGCGCTCCCTACATGCCCACCGAGGCGAGGAGGTGCCCGACCTCGGTCTTCGACAGGCGGCGGATGGTGCCCTGGCGCTGGTCCCCGATCCGGATGGGGCCGACCTCGGTGCGCACGAGCTTCTCGACGGGGTGGCCCACGGCGTCGAAGAGCCGGCGCACGATGCGGTTGCGCCCGGAGTGCAGGACGACCTCGACCAGCAGGTGGCCGGGGGTGGAGTCCACGAGCCGGAAGGAGTCGACGGAGGCGATGCCGTCCTCGAGCTCGATGCCGGCCTTCATGGCCGCGCCGACGCCCTTCTCCATGGGCCCGCGGACCTGCACGAGGTAGGTCTTGGGGACCTCGTAGGAGGGGTGGGTGAGCCGGTTGGTCAGCTCGCCGTCGTTGGTCAGCAGCAGGAGGCCCTCGGTCTCGACGTCGAGGCGGCCCACGTGGAAGACGCGCTCGTTCTTCTGCTGGTTGAGGTAGTCGGCCACGCACGGCCGGCCCTCGGGGTCCTCCATGGTGGAGAGCACCCCCTCGGGCTTGTTGAAGGCGTAGTAGACGAGGTTCTCGTCGAGCTGCACGCGGACGCCGTCGACGTGGATCTCGACGGTGTCCGGGTCCACGCGGATGCCGAGCTCGGTGATGGTCTCCCCGTTGACCTGCACGCGGCCGGCCTCGATCATCTCCTCGCACACGCGCCGCGAGGCCACGCCGGCCTGGGCCATGAGCTTCTGCAGGCGCACCCCGTCCGGGTCGTGCTGGTCGAGCCGGTCCACGGGCGGGTTCTTGGGGCGGCGCTTCCGGTGCGGCGGGCGGTACGGGGTGGCGGGCATCCGCCGGGAGCTCTTCTCGGAGGACGCGAACGGGCGGGGCCCGCGGTCCTGACCGGTGCCCGTCGAGGACCCGCCCTTGGCTGCGCCACCCTTGCCGGCGCCCCCCTTGGCTGCGCCACTCTTGGCTGCGCCACCCTTGGCGGGGCCGCGGCCAGGAGCGCCCTTCCCGCCCTGGAACGACGTGCCGCCCTGGCCGGTGCGGGGCTTCTGGCCGCCCTGGGAGCCGGGGGCGCGGCGGCCGCCGGGCCCGGGGCGGCCGGATGATGAACGTGAAGTGGCCATGGTGGTGTCTCAGTCCTCGTAGTGGTCGATCTGGTCGATGCCCGGCAGATGAGGGGCGATGTCGGGGAGCTCGTCGAGCGAGCCGATGCCCATCTTCTCCAGGAAGAACGTGGTGGTGCCGTAGAGCACGGCGCCGGACTCGCCGTCCCGCTCGAGCTCGCGGATCAGGCCTCGCTGCACGAGCGTGCGGACGACGCCGTCGACGTTGACCCCGCGGATCGCGGAGATGCGTCCCCGGCTCACGGGCTGGCGGTAGGCCACGACGGCCAGGGTCTCCAGGGCCGCCTGCGACAGCCGGGCGGTCTGTCCCTCCGCGACGAACGCGGAGACGACGGGGGCGAACTCGCTGCGCGAGTGGATCCGCCAGCCGGCACCGGTGCTGCGCAGCTCGAACCCGCGCGGCGCCAACGTCCCATCATACCCCGGATCGGCGGCGACGCCGTCGTACTCCGCGCGGAGCCGGTCGAGGACCCGCTGCACGGTGGCGACCGGGACCACGAGGGCGGCGGCGATCTCGTACTCGCTGACGGGCTCGTCGGCCACCATCAGGATCGCCTCGACGGCGGCCCGCACCCCGCCGGGCAGCGCCTCGAGGTCCGGCCCGCCCTCGGCCGCGGGGCTCACGCCGGGGCCCCCGAGGCGGCCGGGACCCCGTCCGGGGCCGCGACGACGGCAGCCGGGCCCGCGGCGTCCTCGGACAGACGGTCGGCGGTCCACCCGGTGCCCGCCCCGGTCCAGCGGACCGTCAGCTCCCCCAGCGGCTGCTCCTGGGCGAGCTCGAGCACCGCGTCCCGGTACATCTCGAGCAGCGCCAGGAACCGCACGACCACCGCGAGGGTGGACCCGGCGTCCGCGACGAGCACCCGGAAGGAGCGCGGGGCTCCGTCCTCGAGCAGCCCGGCGAGGATCTCCGCCTCGTCCCGGACCGTCACGGCGGCCCCGTGCAGGTGGTCCACCCCGACCTCCGCGGGCGCCCCGGGGCGGGGCACGAAGACGGAGCGGGCGATCGCGGCGAACTGCTCCGGGGTGGTCCGCCAGTCGAGCTCGGGCAGCACGGCCGCCACCTCCGGGTCCAGCGGCACCGACCGGGGCAGGCGGGTGGACTCGGCCCGCATCCGCTCGTCGAGCAGCACGGCCACCTCCTTGAACGCCTTGTACTGCAGCAGCCGGGCGAAGAGCAGGTCCCGCGCCTCCAGCAGGGCCACGTCCTCCTCGTCCTCGACCTCCCCGCGCGGCAGCAGCCGAGCGGCCTTGAGGTCCAGGAGCGTCGCGGCGACCACGAGGAACTCGCTGGCCTCGTCGAGGGCGCGGGGCGAGCCGATCTCGTGCAGGGCGCGCACGTACTGGAGGAACTCGTCCGTGACGGTGGCCAGCGCGATCCGGGTGATGTCCAGCTCGTGCTTGGCGATCAGGGAGAGCAGCACCTCGAAGGGCCCCGCGAAGTCCTCCAGCTGCACCGCGAAGCCGCCGGGACCCTCGGGGACCGGCGGCTCCTCGGGGTGCATCAGGGTGCGCCGCCGCGCGAGATGAGCTCCCGCGCCAGCTGACGGTAGGACTCGGCGCCCTGGTGGGCCGTGGCGAAGGAGAGGATGGGCTCGGCGGCCACCGTGGCGTCCGGGAACTTCACGGTGCGCTTGATGACGGTGTCGAAGACCTTGTCGCCGAAGGCGTCCACGATCCGGGCCATGACCTCGCGGGAGTGCAGGGTCCGGGAGTCGAACATCGTGGCGAGCACCCCGTCGATCTGCAGGCGGGGGTTGAGCCGGTCCTGGACCTTCTCGATGGAGTCCACGAGCAGCGCCACGGCGCGCAGGGCGAAGAACTCCGCGATGAGCGGGATGACCACCCCGTGCGCGGCGGTCAGCGCGTTGACCGTCAGCAGCCCCAGCGAGGGCTGGCAGTCGATGATGATGACGTCGTAGTGCTCCTCGAGCTTGCGCAGGGCACTGGCCAGCACCTGCTCGCGGGCCACCTCGGTGACGAGCTGCACCTCCGCCGCGGAGAGGTCGATGTTCGCGGGGAGCAGGTCGACGCCCTCGACGTCGGTCTCCTGGACCACGTCCCAGACGTCCACGGAGCGGTCCATCATGACGTTGTAGACCGTCAGCTCCAGCTCGTGCGGGTTGGCGCCGAGGCCGGCGGAGAGGGCGCCCTGCGGATCGAAGTCGACGAGCAGGACCTTGCGCCCCAGCTCGGCGAGCGCCGCGCCGAGGTTGATGGTCGAGGTGGTCTTCCCGACCCCGCCCTTCTGGTTGACCATCGCGATGATCCGGGCGGGCCCGTGGGTGGAGAGCTCGGGCGGCTCGGGGAAGTCGCGGGCGGGACGGCCGGTCAGGCCGACGGTTCCCGTCCCGGCCTCGCCCGTGCCGGGGTTCCTCTCGTCGCTCTGCTGGCTCACTCGTGGCACCGCTCTTTCGTTCGTGGTCGCGCTCGGGCGGACCGGCCCCGGGCACGGGGCGGCCCGGGCCGGACGGGCCGACCTGGGGTTTTCCTGGACTCGATCAGCTACCAGGGTACCGCCGCCGCCGGGCGGCCCCGAATTCCCGGGCACGGTGGAGCCGGCGGACGACGACGGCCCGCGCCCGCCGCGCCCCCTCCGGGGCGCGGCGGGCGCGGGCCGGACACGGGTCCCGGTGCGGGGACGGGTCAGCGCGCTCCGGCGCCGGCCGCGGCCTCGAGCTTCTCCGCGACGGAGTCCTCCACCCGGGCCCCGGGAGCGGGCTCGGCGGCGGGCCGGTCCTCGGCGGTGCCGTGCGAGTGGGCGGCCATGGTGGACTCGTCGAACCGGTCCTGGCCGGAGAGCACGCGCTCCACCTGGACGAGGTCGATCTCGCGGGTCCACTTGCCGATCAGCAGGGTGGCCACGGCGTTGCCGGTGAAGTTGGTCAGGGCGCGGGCCTCGGACATGAAGCGGTCGATGCCGACGATGATGCCGACCCCGTCGACCAGGTCGGGGCGGTGGGACTGCAGGCCGCCCGCCAGGGTGGCCAGGCCGGCGCCGGTGACCCCGGCGGCGCCCTTCGAGGCGATGATCATGAACACCAGGAGGGAGATCTGCTCGCCGATGGCCAGCGGGCTGCCCATCGCGGAGGCGACGAACAGGGCGGCCATGGTCAGGTAGATGGCGGTGCCGTCCAGGTTGAAGGAGTATCCGGTCGGGACCGTGACGCCGACCACGGGCTTGGAGACGCCCACGTGCTCCATCTTGGCGATGAGCCGGGGCAGGGCCGCCTCGGAGGAGGAGGTCGAGAAGATCAGCAGGTACTCGCGGCCCAGGTACTTCATGAGCCGGAAGATGTTGATCCCCGTGACCGCCTTCAGGAGCCCGCCCAGGACCACCACGATGAACAGGACGCAGGTGAGGTAGAAGGCGATCATCAAGGTGGCCATCGAGACGATGGCCTGGACGCCGGTCTCGCCGACCACACCGGCGATCGCGCCGAACGCCCCGATGGGGGCGACCCACATGACCATGATCAGGATCCGGAAGACCAGGGCCTGGACGTAGCCGACGGCCTTGAGCACGGGCTTGCCGGCCGGGCCCATCTGCTGCAGCGCGAAGCCCACGATGAGCGCCACGAACAGGGTCTGCAGGATGTTGCCCTCGGTCAGGGAGGACAGCAGGGACGTGGGGATGATGCCGAGCAGGAACCCGATGGTCCCGCCCTCCCCGTCGCCGTGGCCCGCGTCCGTGACCTCGTACTCCGAGCCCTGGATGTTCAGGCCCTCGCCCGGGTGGATGAGGTTGCCCACCACCAGGCCGATGCCCAGTGCCATGGTGGACATCGCCATGAAGTAGGCCAGGGCCAGGCCGCCGACCTTGCCGACGGTCGCCGCCTTGGCGATGGAGCCGACGCCCAGGACGATCGTGCAGAAGATGATGGGGGCGATCATCATCTTGATCAGGGCGATGAACGCGGTGCCGACCGGCTTGAGCGTCTGGGCGAACTCGGGGGCCAGGAGGCCCAGGACGGCGCCGGCGACGACGGCGACGATCACGAAGACGTACAGGTAGTGCGTCCTGTCCTTCTTCTGCTTCTGGGCGGGCGGCTGCGGGTCGACGGGGTCCGTGGCGACGGTGGCCATGCTTGTCCTCCGGTTCGGGTGGGTAGCGCGGTGGGGTGGAGCGCGGGACCCGGGATCGGGCCGATGTGACGAGTCTCACCGCGGCCCGGCGCCCTGTCGTGTTGTGGTCATAATGGTCGTGACGCCCACCACAACAGAGGGAGGGACGACCGGGAGATCAAGGAGCGGACATGTCCCTGGCCCGGCGCTTCTTCCTGATGCAGCTCGCCGTCGTCGCGCTGGTGACCCTCGCCGTCTCCCTGGTCCTGTTCGCCCACGAGCGCGGCGCGGTCGTGGAGCGCGCCGAGGCGGTGACCCGGGTCCTCGCCACGGCCCTCGCGGACGACCCGTACGTGCTCGAGGCGGTGGGCGGGCCGGACCCGCACGCCGTGCTGCAGCCGCTCACGGACCGGCTGCTCGCGGACACGGACCTCGACTTCGTCACGATCATGGCCCCGGACGGCACCCGCTGGACGCACCCCCTGCCCTCCTCGGTCGGCGAGGCCTACCGCGGGGACCGCTCGCACGCGCTCGCCGGGCAGACCTGGACCAGCACGGAGCACGGCAACCTCGGCCCCTCCGTGCGCACGATCACCCCGGTCCGGGACGGGGACGGCACGGTCGTGGCGCTCGTGGCCACCGGTGTCCTCCTCGAGGCCGTCTCGCAGCAGGCGCTCGCCCAGCTGCCGGCGGTGCTCCTCGTCGGGCTGCTGCTGCTGGCCGCGTCGGCGACGGTCGCGGCCCTCGGCTCCCGGTACCTGGGCCGGGTCACCCACGGCTGGGGGCCGGAGGAGCTCGCCCAGGTGCACGCGCTGCACGACGCCGTGCTCAACGAGGCCACGGAGGGCCTCCTGCTCGTGGACACGACCGGCGCGGTGCAGGTGCTCAACGCCCGGGCCCGGGAGCTGCTCGGGGTCCGGGCGCCGGCGGCCCCGGGACCGGCCCGGCACGAACCCCTCCCCGTCACGGACCTGGACCTGCCGGACGCGCTGGCGGTCCTCCTGCGCGCCGGCGCGCCCGTGCAGGAGCAGTGGTTCGTGGTCGGGGAGCGCACCCTCATCGTCTCGGCCCTCCCGGCCCGCGGAGCGCTCGCGGGGCGCGGCACGATCGTGATCCTGCGGGACCACACCGAGATCTCGCGGCTCTCGGGACAGCTGCGCGCCACCGCGACGCTGGCCGGGGCGCTGCGGGCCCAGACCCACGAGCACGCCAACCGCATGCACACGGTCGTCTCCCTGCTGGAGCTCGGCCGGGACGAGGAGGCCCTCGGCTTCGCCTCGGCGGACATGGTGCGCACCCGGGTGCTGTCCGACGACCTCCTCGCCCACCTCGACGACCCGTTCCTCGCGGCCCTGCTGGTCGGCAAGACCGCCGCGGCCCACGAGCGCGGCGTGGAGCTGGAGGTCGTCGTCGACCCGGACGCGCCCCGGATCCCCGTCTCCCCCGCCGACCTCGTGACCCTCGTCGGCAACCTCGTCGACAACGCCGTCGAGGCCGCCGCGGCCAACGCCGACCGGGTCCGCCCGGTCGTCGAGGTCGAGATCGCCCGGGCGCCCGACGCCGCGGACCCTGCCCGGGACGCGGTCGTGATCACCGTCGCCGACACCGGGATGGGGGTCCCCGACGACCTCGCCCGGGAGGTGTTCGAGCTCGGCGTCACCACGAAGCCGGCCGGCCCGGAGGGCCGCGGCGTGGGCCTGCACCTGGTGCGGGAGGTCGTCGAGCGGTGGGGCGCGCGGATCGAGCACCGCAACGACGGCGGGGCCGTGTTCACGGTGACCGTCCCGGTGGCCCGCGACGCCGCGGCGGGGCGGGCCCCGTGAGCGCGCCGGTCCGCGTCCTGGTCGTCGACGACGAGCCGCTCACCGCCGCCGCCCACGCCCAGTACGTCGAGCGCCCACCGGGCTTCGAGGCGGCCGCCACCGCCGTGTCCGGGCGGACGGCCGTGCAGGCCGTGCAGGCCGCCCGGCGGGCGGGGCGACCCGTGGACCTGGTGCTGCTGGACGTGAACCTGCCGGACATGTCCGGTCTCGACGTGGCACGGACCCTGCGCGCCCGCGGCGAGACGGTGGACCTGCTGGTGATCACGGCGCACCGGGACGTGGCGACCGTCCGGGCCGCGAGCACCCTGGGCGTGGTCGGCTACCTCATCAAGCCCTTCACCTACGCCGTGTTCGAGGAGAAGCTCGACGCCTACCGGCGCTACCGCTCCGCCCTGGGCGCGGCCGGGACGGTGGGCCAAGCGGAGGTGGACCGCGCGTTCGCGGCCCTGGGCGCGCCCACCCGCCCGGACGCGCCCAAGGGCCTGTCCCCGCAGACCCTCGAGTCCGTCACCGCGCTGATCCGGGGCGGGGAGTGGCTCTCGGCCGGTGAGGTCGCCGAGCGCAGCACGCTGTCCCGGGTCACGGCGCGGCGCTACCTCGAGCACCTGACGGCCCGGGGCCTCGTGCAGCGCCGCCCGCGCCACGGCACCCCCGGGCGGCCCGAGCTCGAGTACGGCTGGGCCGGGCAGGACGTCTCCCCCGGCCGCTGACCCCGTGCCGTGCGCCGGAGCGTCACGAACCGCTCGGCGGGCGCAGCACGCCCTCGAGGGCCTCCAGCACGGAGGCGTCCTCGATCGTCGAGGGCACGGTGTAGTCCTCGCCGTCGGCCATCTGCCGCATGGTCTTGCGCAGGATCTTCCCCGAGCGGGTCTTGGGGAGCCCCTCCACCACGGCCACGTCCTTGAAGTCCGCCACCGCCCCGATCTGCCGGCGCACGAGCGCCACGAGCTCCTCCCGGAGCTGCTCCGGCGGGACGCCGGCACCGGTCTTGAGCACCACGTACCCGGACGGCCGCTGGCCCTTCAGCGGGTCCCCCACCCCGATCACGGCGCACTCGGCCACCGCCGGGTGGGAGGCGAGGACCTGCTCCATGGCCCCGGTGGACAGGCGGTGCCCGGAGACGTTGATGACGTCGTCGGTGCGCCCCATGACGTAGACGTAGCCGTCCTCGTCCACGTGGCCGGAGTCACCCGTGGCGTAGTAGCCGGGGAACGCGCTGAGGTAGGAGTCCACGAACCGCTGGTCGTCGCCCCACAGCGTGGGGAGCGTGCCCGGCGGCAGCGGGAGGCGCAGGGCGATGTTGCCCTCCTCGCCGGTCTCCACCGGCCGGCCCAGCGGGTCCAGGATCTCCACCCGGTAGCCCGGCACCGGCACGGACGGCGAGCCGGCCTTCAGGGGCATCCGCTCGATCCCGAAGGGGTTGGCGCAGATGGCCCACCCCGTCTCCGTCTGCCACCAGTGGTCGACGACCGGGACGCCCAGCACCCGGGCGGCCCAGTGGTACGTCTCCGGGTCGAGCCGCTCCCCCGCCACGAACAGGGCCCGCAGGGAGCCGATGTCGTGCCGGCGCACCAGCTCGCCCTCGGGATCCGCCCGGCGGATGGCCCGCAGGGCCGTGGGCGCCGTGAACAGCACCTTGACGCCGTGGTCCTCGACACGCTGCCAGAACGCCCCGGCGTCCGGGGTGCCCACGGGCTTGCCCTCGTAGAGCACGGTCGTGGCGCCGGCCAGGAGCGGGCCGTAGACGATGTAGGAGTGGCCCACCACCCAGCCGACGTCGGACGCGGTCCACATCACCTCGCCGGGGCCGACGTCGTAGATGTGGCGCATGGACCACGTCAGGGCCACGGCGTGCCCGCCGTTGTCGCGGACCACGCCCTTGGGGGTCCCGGTGGTCCCGGAGGTGTACAGGACGTAGAGCGGGTCGGTGGCCGCGACCGGGACGGGCGCCGCGGGCTCGGCGCCCTCGACGGCCTCCGCCCAGTCGAGCCACTCGACGGCCGGCTGCCCGCCGGCCCCGGCCCGGCCCCGGGCGTCCTCGAGCGTCGTCTCGAACCCCGGGCGCTCGTGCACCAGCACCGTCCCGGGGGCGTGCTCGGCGAGCCGCAGGGCCTCCTCGATGGCCGGGATGTACTCGATCCGCCGCCTCGGCTCCACCCCGCCGGTCGTGGTCACCACCACGACCGGCCGGGAGTCGTCGATGCGGGAGGCGAGCTCCTTCGGGGCGAACCCGCCGAAGACCACCGAGTGCACCGCGCCCAGCCGGGCGCAGGCGAGCATCGCCACGACGGCCTGCGGGATCATCGGGAGGTAGACGAGCACCCGGTCGCCCTTGCCCACCCCCCGGGCGGCGAGCGCCCCGGCGAACAGGGCGACGTCGTCCCGCAGGCGCGCGTAGCTGAACCGCTCCTGAACCCCCAGCACCGCGGAGTCGTAGACGAGCGCGGTGCGCTCGCCGTGACCGGCCTCCACATGTCGGTCGAGGGCGTTGTAGGAGGTGTTGAGCTCGCCGTCGGGGAACCAGCGGTAGAGCGGGGCTGCGGTGTCGTCGAGGGCGGTGGTGGGCTCGCGCACCCAGTCCACGGCGCGGGCGGCGTCGAGCCAGAACCCCTCCGGGTCCTGCACGCTGCGGCGGTAGACCTCCGCGTAGCCCTCGGCCGGCGGCGGTGTTCGGTGGTCGGTGCTCATGGGTCCCTCCCAGGGGTTGCGGTCCTGCCGGACACCCTAGTGGTGCAGGTCACACACGACAAGACCTCTGTATACACAGATGCACGATCGAGCCGATCCGGACCAAATCCCTCGTCATCCGTACCGAACTGTGTATACAATGCTCGTGCATTGTGATGCCTGTCACCCAGAGTCCGCGGCGCACTCCCCGTCGCGGGCGACAAGAGCGAGGAGGGAGCCGTGCGAGCCAGCGACCGCGCCTACGAGGCCCTGCGCGAGGACATCGTCGAATGGCGGCTGCTCCCGGGCCAGGTGCTCGGCGAGGTCGAGCAGTCGGAGCGCTTCGGCATCTCGCGCACGCCGATCCGCGAGGCCCTCAGCCGGCTCACCGCCGACGGTCTCGCGGAGGCGCACCGGGGCCGCGGCGTCGTGGTCTCCCAGGTCTCCCTCGAGGACGTCCGCGCCCTGTTCGAGCTGCGGGAGGCCCTCGACTGCCGGGCGGCCCGGCTGGCCGCCCGGCGCCGCGACCCCGTCGCGTTCCAGGAGCTGGCCGCCGAGCTCGAGGCGGTCGTGGCCCAGCTCCACGGGCCGGGCACGGACCGGGCCGGGTACTACGACCTCGTGGAGCGCATGGACCGGGCCATCGACGAGGCCACGGCCAATCCGTACCTCACCGCGGCCCAGCGCTCCCTGCGCCTGCACCTGGCCCGGGTGCGCAAGCTCTCCCGCACCAACCCCGACCGGCTCGCGCGCGCCGCCGCCGAGCACGCCCAGATCGCCCGCGCCGTCGCGGAGGGCTCCGAGGAGCTCGCCGAGGCGGCGACCCGTGTGCACCTGGCCAACTCGCTGCAGGCCGTCCTGACCACCCCTGTCCGGGAGTGGGTCCAGCCCGCTCCCCCGCTCGAGGCCGCCGGCTGAGCGCGGACACCCCTTCGACCGCCGCCGGCGGTCGTCCGTCCCCACGAGAGGAACTCCCATGACCGTTCTCCATTCCGTGCGCGTCCACCCGTCCAAGGACAACCTGCCCCGCGAGGAGCAGCTGGCCTGGAAGATGGCCGAGGTCGCCGCCGACCCGGTCGAGGTCACCCCCGAGGTGACGGAGATGGTGATCAACCGGGTCCTGGACAACGCCTCGGTCGCGATCGCCTCCCTCAACCGCGGCCCGATCGTCTCCGCCCGGGACCAGGCCCTGGCCCACGCGCCCACCCCGGGCGGCACGGGCTCGGGCCTCTACGGCGTGGACACCGCCACCCGCAAGGTCTCCCCCGAGTGGGCGGCGTGGGCCAACGGCGTGGCCGTGCGCGAGCTCGACTACCACGACACGTTCCTGGCCGCCGAGTACTCCCACCCCGGCGACAACATCCCCCCGATCCTGGCCGTGGCCCAGCACGTGGGGGCCACCGGCCACGACCTGGTCCGCGGCATCGCCACCGGCTACGAGCTGCAGGTGGACCTCGTGAAGGCGATCTGCCTGCACGCCCACAAGATCGACCACGTCGCCCACCTCGGCCCCTCCGCGGCCGCCGGGATCGGCACCCTGCTCGGCCTGCCCGTGGAGACGATCTTCCACGCCATCGGCCAGGGCCTGCACACCACCACCGCCACCCGCCAGTCCCGCAAGGGCGAGATCTCCACCTGGAAGGCCCACGCCCCGGCCTTCGCCGGGAAGATGGCCGTGGAGGCCGTGGACCGCGCGATGCGCGGACAGACCTCCCCCACCCCCATCTACGAGGGCGAGGACGGGGTCATCGCCTGGCTGCTGGACGGCCCGGGTGCGGCCTACGAGGTCCCGCTGCCGGCCCCCGGGGAGGCCAAGGCCGCGATCCTGGACACCTACACCAAGGAGCACTCGGCGGAGTACCAGGCGCAGGCCTGGATCGACCTGGCCCGCAAGCTGCACCGGGAGCACCCCGAGGCAAAGGACCCCGACAACGTGACCTCGGTGGTGATCCGCACCAGCCACCACACCCACTACGTCATCGGCTCCGGGGCCAACGACCCGCAGAAGTACGACCCCACCGCATCGCGGGAGACCCTCGACCACTCGATCCCCTACATCTTCACCGTGGCCCTGCAGGACGGCACCTGGCACCACGTGGACTCCTACGCCCCGGAGCGCGCCGGACGCCCGGACACCGTCGAGCTGTGGCAGAAGGTGACCACCGCCGAGGACCCCGAGTGGACCCGCCGCTACCACTCCCTGGACATCAGCGAGAAGGCCTTCGGCGGGTCGGTGGAGATCACCCTCACCGACGGCACCGTGATCACCGACGAGATCGCCGTGGCCGACGCCCACCCGCTGGGCGCCCGCCCGTTCGCCCGCGAGCAGTACGTCACCAAGCTGCGGACGCTGGCCGCCGGGATCGTCGCCGACGACGAGCTGGACCGGTTCATCGCCGCCGCCGAGAACCTCCCAGCCCTGGGCGCCGGCGAGCTCGACGCCCTCAACGTCACCGCCTCGCATCCCCTGCGCACCGGCACGAAGGGAATCTTCTAAGCCATGCTGTTCTCCACCACCACCCCCGAGGCCAAGCGGATCGCCCTGCGCGAGATGCTGGCCGGCCCCCGCACCGTCCGCTTCCCCGGCGCCTACACCCCGTTGTCCACGAAGCTCATCCAGGAGCAGGGCTTCGACGGCGTCTACATCTCCGGGGCCGTGCTCGCCAACGAGCTCGGCTTCCCCGACATCGGGCTCACCGCCCTGCCCGAGGTGGCCGCCCGGGCCGGGCAGATCGCCCGGGTGACCGATCTGCCGTGCCTCGTGGACGCCGACACCGGCTTCGGCGAGCCCATGAACGTGGCCCGCACCGTCCAGGAGCTCGAGAACGCCGGCCTGGCCGGGTGCCACATCGAGGACCAGTTCAACCCCAAGCGCTGCGGCCACCTGGACGGCAAGAACGTCGTGGACCTGGCCACCGCCGTCAAGCGGATCCGGGCCGCCGCGGAGGCCCGCCGGGACCCGAACTTCCTGATCATGGCCCGCACCGACATCCGCGGCGTCGAGGGCCTGGACGCCGCCACCGACCGGGCGAAGGCCCTGGTGGACGCCGGGGCGGACGCGATCTTCCCCGAGGCCATGGCCGACCTGTCCGAGTTCGAGGCGATGCGGGCCGCGGTGGACGTGCCGATCCTGGCGAACATGACCGAGTTCGGGAAGTCGCAGCTGTTCACCGCCGACCAGCTCCAGGACGCCGGGGTGAACATGATCATCTACCCGGTGACCCTGATGCGCGCCGCCCTGGGCGCCATGGAGCGCGTGCTGGACACCCTCCGCACCGACGGCACCCAGGAGGCGGCCGTGCCGGAGATGCTCACTCGCGCCCGGCTCTACGAACTGGTGGACTACAACGGGTACAACCAGTTCGACTCCGGGGTCTTCGACTTCGAGGTCCCCGGGCTGCACCACTGACCGCACCCACCGCACCGACCACGTGAAGGAGACCACCATGACCGAGACCCAGAGCGAGGTCCACAAGGGACTGGCCGGCGTCGTCGCCGACTACACGGCCATCTCCAAGGTCAACCCGGACACCAACTCCCTGCTCTACCGCGGCTATCCCGTCCAGGAGCTCGCGGCGAACTGCTCCTTCGAGCAGGTCGCCCTGCTGCTGTGGAACGGCGAGCTGCCCACGGACGAGGAGCTGGCGGAGTTCCGGGCCCGGGAGCGGGAGCACCGGGCGCTGACGCCCGAGCTCAAGGCGATCATCGACGCCCTGCCGACCACCTGCCACCCCATGGACGTGTGCCGCACCGCGGCCTCCGTCCTGGGCGCCCAGGACCCGCAGGCCGAGGACTCCTCCCCCGCGGCGAACCTGGCCAAGGCGCAGAAGCTGTTCGCGGCGATGCCCGCCGTCGTCTGCTACGACCAGCGCCGACGCCGCGGCCAGGACGTGGTGGCCCCGCGCGACGACCTCGACTACTCGGCGAACTTCCTGTGGATGGCCTTCGGCGAGGAGGCCGACCCCCAGGTCGTCGAGGCGTTCAACGTGTCGATGATCCTCTACGCCGAGCACTCCTTCAACGCCTCGACGTTCACGGCCCGGGTGGTGACCTCGACCCTGTCGGACCTGCACTCGGCGGTCACGGCCGCCATCGGCGCGCTCAAGGGCCCGCTGCACGGCGGGGCCAACGAGGCCGTCATGGAGACGTTCGTGGAACTGGGCATCCGCAAGGAGGAGACCGAGGCCGAGGCCGAGACCCGCGCCAAGGCCTGGATGGACGAGGCCCTGGCGGCGAAGAAGAAGGTCATGGGCTTCGGCCACCGCGTGTACAAGCACGGTGACTCGCGGGTGCCCACCATGAAGGCGGCCCTGGACACGATGGTCGCCCACTACGGCCGGGGCGAGCTGCTGGGCCTGTACAACGGGCTCGAGCGGTCCATGGACCAGGCGAAGGGCATCAAGCCCAACCTCGACTACCCCGCCGGTCCCACCTACTGGCTCATGGGCTTCGACATCCCCACGTTCACCCCGCTGTTCGTGGCCGCCCGGATCACCGGCTGGACCGCCCACGTCATGGAGCAGGTGGCCGCCAACTCCCTGATCCGCCCGCTGTCCGAGTACAACGGCCCGGACGAGCGGCACCTGTAGCGCGACGGGCAGGGGGCGGGTCCGGGGACCCGCCCCCTGCCCGTCCCCGCCGGTCCGCTCCCGTCCCGCGACGGTCCGGACGGGAGACCTCCGGGCGGGACCCGGCGGGCTCAGTAGGTGGGCGCCGCGGGCAGCCCCATGTAGTGCTCGAGCGTGGGGATGTCCTGGTCGACCATGCCGGAGGCCACGTGCACGCCGACGTAGCGCAGGTGCCACGGCTCGTAGGCGTAGCCGGTGGTCGCGGTCCGGCCGCGGGGATACCGCACGACGAAGCCGTGCTCGTGGGCGTGCTCGCGCGCCCACGCCCCGGCCGGGGTCCCCTCGAAGCAGCTCTGCAGACCGCACTCCCCGCTCGGGTCGCCGATGTCCATGACCAGCCCGGTCTGGTGCTCGCTGTGACCCGGCCTCGCCGAGATCAGGTCCGCCTGCGCCTGCCCGTAGCGCGCCACGTAGTCGCGGTAGAGGCCGGCCTGCGTGGCGTAGGAGCGGTAGCCGCTGACCGCGGTCAGAGGAGCCCCGTCCGCCGCCGCGGCCCGCTGCATCCGCCGGAACGCCGCGGCGGCGTCCGCCCGCAGGAGCTGCCCGCCCACGGACTCGAGGGGGCGCGGCACGTGGTCGGCCGGGTCGAGGGGGCGGCGCTTGTTGACGACGACGTACACCGACGCGGCACGGTCGATCTCCCGGACCACCCGGGTCCCGGCGCCGCGGGCCCAGCTGACGGACCCGCGCTGGAAGGTCTGCCGGCAGCCGCCGCCCGTGCAGGACTCCGCCGAGACCGGATACCCCAGGGCGCCGTGCTCCGCGCCGTGGCGCAGCCAGGCCGCCCGGATGCCGCCGCCGGTGGGATGCGCACCGCTCGGCCGCGACCACACCACGACCCCGCCCTCGAAGGCCTGGTGGCAGCCGGCGTCGCGCAGTCCGCACACCTCACGGCCCACGGGGTAGCCCAGCGGCCCCCGCTCGTGGTCCTGCGCGGCCCACGCGGCACGGATCGCACCCCACGTGGGACGGGCCCCGGTCCGCGGGGACCAGTGGATGGTCCCGCGCTCGAACTTCTGGTAGCAGCCGCCCCGGACGAGCCCGCACCGCTCGGCCCCCAGGGCCCGGCCGAGCCGGCCGTCCGCTCCCCCGAGCCGCTGGTGCTCGGCCTGGATCGC
The DNA here is from genome assembly GCF_049897445.1 of Kocuria sp. LHG3120. Classification (NCBI taxonomy): domain Bacteria; kingdom Bacillati; phylum Actinomycetota; class Actinomycetes; order Micrococcales; family Micrococcaceae; genus Kocuria; species Kocuria sp. LHG3120. The sequence goes on from NZ_JAFCWG010000013.1 coordinate 25,673, forward strand.
CGTGGCCCCGAACGCCGGGGTGCCGAGGCCGGGGAGGACCAGTCCCGGGAAGGCCAGTCCGAGGGCGAACAGCAGGACGAGCAGCATCCGGCCCGTCCGCCCGGTCCTCCGCGTGCTGGGCTGCGTGGTCTGCCGTGTGCTGTGCCGCGTGGTCTTGCGCATGACGTCCCCGTCCGTCCGCCGAGCGGAGCGCTCGGGCGTGCGTCCAGGCTAGGCCGCGGGCGGGCCTTCCCGAAAGCACCGGCGCGTGTGTGACCCCTCCGGGACGCGCTGCCGGTGACCCGCCCCGGCTACCGGGCGCGGGGGTGGGCTGCGGCGTAGACCTCGCGCAGGGAGTCGACGGTCACCAGGGTGTAGACCTGGGTGGTGCTGACCGACGCGTGGCCGAGCAGCTCCTGGACGACCCGCAGGTCGGCGCCGCCCTCGAGGAGGTGGGTCGCGAAGGAGTGGCGCAGCGTGTGCGGGGTGATCCGGTCGCCCAGGCCCACCCGCTCCGCCGCGCTCTTCACCGTGGTCCACGCCGTCTGGCGGCTGATCCGCTCGCCCCGGGCGTTGAGGAACAGCGCGGGGGTGCCTCGTCCCCGGGCGGCGAGCGCGGGCCGGCCCCGCACGAGCCACTCGTCCACGGCGCGCACGGCCCAGGAGCCGAGCGGCACCATCCGTTCCTTGCCGCCCTTGCCGAACAGCCGCACGAAGGGCATCCCCGCTCCGCTCTCCTCCGGTTCCCCGCTGCGGCGCACGGCCCGGGAGAGGTCGTCGACGTCGAGGCCGGTCGCCTCCGAGATCCGGGCGCCCGTCGAGTAGAGCAGCTCCAGCAGCGCCCGGTCGCGCAGCTGCTGGGGGGTGTCGGTGCCGGTCGACTCGAGCAGCGCGGTGACCTGCTCGACCGGGACGGCCTTGGGCAGGCGCATCCCGGGCGTGGGCGGCTGGACGGGGGCCGCGGGGTCCGTGCGCGTCATCCCCTCGAGGACCCAGAACCGGTGGGCGCCCCGGACCGCGACGAGGGTGCGGGCGGCGCTGCGGGTGCTCAGGGGCGCGCTGTCCTGCGACCCGGCGGACAGGTCCCGGAGGAAGTCGCGCACGTGACCGGTGGTGATGCCCTCCGGGGTGGTCACGGGCGGGTCCGTCCGCTCGCGGAGGTGCTCGGCGTAGCGGCGCAGGTCCCGGCGGTAGGCGGCCAGCGTGTTGGCGGCCAGGCCCCGTTCGACGGCCAGGTGCTGCAGATAGCGCTCCAGGGCGCGGTCGAGCGCGTCGCCGGGGTGGTCACCGGACGGGGCGCCGGGCGAGGTCCCGGACGTCCCGCCGGTGGGGAGGCCGGTCACCGGAGGTCGGGGTGACCGGGCCACGGGGCGTCGGCCGGGCGCAGGGACCGGTAGCCCTCCGCCCGGGCGGCGTGGGCGGCAAGGACCCCGATCACCGCGGCGGGCGAGTTCAGCCGGCCCTCCAGCACCGCCCGCACCGCGCCGTCGAGCGGGACCCACGCCCCGTGGATCTCCGCCTCCTCGCCGTCCCGCTCGTGGAGCTCGTGGTCGGGGACGTCGCTGAGACCACGGGCCAGGAAGATCCGGTTGGCCTCCGAGGAGGAACCGGGGCTGTTGTGGAAGTCCACGAGCACGTCCCAGCGCTCGGCCCGCAGGTCGGCCTCCTCCGCGAGCTCCCGCTGGGCCGCCACGGCGGGGTCCTCCCCCTCGACGTCGAGCAGGCCGGCGGGGATCTCCCACATGGTCATCCCGACCGGCCGGCGGTACTGGTTGATCAGGAACACCTCGTCGCGGTCGTTGAGCACGAGCACGGACACCGCGCCGGGGTGGGTGATGTAGTCGCGCCGCAGCGGGTCCTCCCCCCGGGCGAGCTCGAACTCGTCGCGCCGGACGTCCCAGATGAAGCCCTCGTAGACCGTCTCGGAGGCCACCGTGCGGCGGACGCTGAGCTGGTCGGAGAGCTCCTCGGGTGCGAGGTGGCGGATGTCCATGGGGTCCCTTTCGGAGCGGCCGCCGTCGCGGGGCGACGGGAGCGGCGGGCGGGGTGCGGGTGGGGAGACGGTGCAGGCGCCGGGGCGCGCGCGGACCGGCGCCTGCACCGGGACGCCCGTGCGGTGACGGGCGGGGGCTCAGCGGCCCTCGGCCTGACGGCGCTCGAGGGCCGCCTTGACGAGCCCGTCGAACAGCGGGTGCGGGCGGGTCGGGCGGGACATGAGCTCGGGGTGCGCCTGGGTGCCCACGTAGTACGGGTGGACGTCGGCGGGCAGCTCCACGAACTCCACGAGGGTGCCGCCCGGAGAGGTCCCGGAGATCACGAGCCCCGCCTCCTCGAGGCGCTCGCGGTACTCGTTGTTGACCTCGTAGCGGTGACGGTGGCGCTCCTTGACCTCGGTGGAGCCGTAGGCGCCGGCCACGACGGACCCGGGCCGCAGCTGCGCGTCGTAGAGGCCGAGCCGCATGGTGCCGCCCAGGTCACCGGCACCCTCGACGAACTGCTTCTGCTCGTCCATGGTCGCCACGACCGGGTGGGCGGTCTCCGGCTCGAACTCGGTCGAGGAGGCCCCCGCCAGGCCGAGCTCCGAGCGGGCGAACTCGATGACCATGCACTGCAGGCCCAGGCACAGCCCGAGGGTCGGGATGCGGTGCTCCCGGGCGAAGCGCAGGGTGCCGAGCTTGCCCTCGATGCCGCGGATGCCGAAGCCCCCGGGGACGCAGATCGCGTCGACGTCGCCGAGCTCGCGCTGGGCGCCCTCCGGCGTCTCGCACAGGTCCGAGGCCACCCACTTGATCTTCACGCGGGCGTCGTTGGCGAAGCCGCCGGCCCGCAGGGCCTCGGAGACCGACAGGTAGGCGTCCGGCAGGTCGATGTACTTCCCGACCATGGCCACCGTGACGAAGTGGGAGGGCTCGTGCACGGCCTTGAGCAGCCGCTCCCACTGCGCCAGGTCCGCATCCCGGTAGTCCAGCCCCAGGTAGTCGAGGATGTAGGTGTCGAGCCCCTGGCTGTGCAGGGTCCGGGGGATGTCGTAGATGCTCGGGGCGTCGGGGCAGGAGATCACGGCGTCGTGGTCGACGTCGCAGGCGTTGCCGATCTTGCGCAGCATCGTGTCCGGCACCTGCCGGTCGGAGCGCAGCACCAGCGCGTCCGGCTGGATGCCGAGCCCGCGCAGCGCCGCCACGGAGTGCTGGGTCGGCTTGGTCTTCAGCTCGCCCGAAGGACCGATGTACGGGATCAGGGAGACGTGCAGGTAGAACACGTTGCGGCGGCCGACGTCCTGGCGGACCTGCCGCGCGGCCTCGAGGAACGGCTGGGACTCGATGTCGCCGACCGTGCCGCCGATCTCGGTGATGATGATGTCCGGCTGGTCGTCGCCCTGCGCGCGGCGGCGCATGCGGTTCTTCAGCTCGTCGGTGATGTGGGGGATGACCTGGACGGTGTCCCCGAGGTACTCGCCGCGGCGCTCCTTGGCGATGACCGTGGAGTACACCTGTCCGGTGGTCACGTTCGCCGAGGCGTCGAGGTTCTCGTCGAGGAACCGCTCGTAGTGGCCGATGTCGAGGTCGGTCTCCGCCCCGTCGTCGGTCACGAAGACCTCGCCGTGCTGGAAGGGGTTCATGGTGCCCGGATCGACGTTGAGGTACGGATCCAGCTTCTGCATCGTCACGGAGAGCCCGCGCGCCCGCAGCAGCATCCCGAGGGACGAGGCCGTCAGGCCCTTGCCGAGGGAGGAGGCCACGCCGCCCGTCACGAAGATCTGGCGGGTCACCTTGCCCGGTCGCTGGTTTTCGGTCTGCTGTGCGCCGGCCTCGTGGGCGGCTTCGTTTGCATTCACCACGGAATTCGACCCTATCATTCTTGTCCGCTCAGGACGTCGGTTGCGTGCTGGGGATCACCGGGCGGCGGCACCTCAGAGCACCGCGCCACGGACGAGCTCCCGGGCGTGCTCACGGGCCGCCGCGGAGTCCTCGTGGCCGGCGAGCATGCGGGCGAGCTCCACCACGCGCTCCTCCGTGTCGAGCACGCGCACGTCGCTGACCGTGGCGTCCGTGCTCTTGGTGACGAGGATGTGCTGGTCGGCGAACGCCGCGACCTGCGGCAGGTGCGTCACCACGAGGACCTGGACGTGCTGGGCGAGCATCTTCAGCCGGCGGCCGATCTCCACGGCGGCCTTGCCGCCCACCCCCGAGTCCACCTCGTCGAAGACGAAGGTGGGCACGGGGTCCACGGCGGCGAGGACCACCTCGATGGCGAGCATGAGACGGGACAGCTCACCGCCGGAGGCGCCCTTGCCGAGGGGCCGGGGCGCGGCGGCGGCGTGCGGTCTGAGGAGGAACGAGATCTCGTCCCTCCCGTGGCCGGAGAACTCCTCGGTGGGCTCGACCTCGATGACGAGGGAGGCGTTGGGCATGGCCAGCGCCGTGAGCTCGGAGCTGACGGCCCCGGAGAGCCGGTGGGCGGCGTCCCGGCGCCGTTCGGTCATCCGCGCGGCCAGCTCGCTCAGCTCGGCGTGCAGCTGCTCGAGCCGCGCCCGGAGCTCCTGCTCCCGCGCGGGGTCGTCCGTCAGCTCGTCGAGGCGCGCCCGCGAGCGCCCCGCCCAGTCGAGGACCTCGTCCACGGTGGCGCCGTACTTGCGGGTCAGGGACTTGAGCTTGGCCCGCCGGGACTCCACCTCGGCCAGGCGGGCGGGGCCCTCGTCGTCGAGCCCCGAGGCGTATCCCGAGAGGTCCGCGGCGATGTCGTTGACGAGCACGGCCAGCTCGGCGACCCGCCCCGAGAGCTCCTCGAGATCACGGTCGGAGCCGGCCTCCTGCTCCAGGGCCCGGTGCGCCGCCGCCACGAGGGCGGTCGCGTCCGGGGTGTCGGCGTCGGCGAACTCCCCGCCGCTCAGAGCGGCGTGGGCCGTGAGGGCGGCGGCGCGCAGCTGCTCGAGGTTGGTCAGCTTCTGGCTCTCCTGGTCGAGGCGCTCGTCCTCGCCGGGCTGGGGGTCCACGGCGTCGATCTCCTCGAGGGCGCCCTGCAGACTCTGCGCCTCGAGGGCGCGTTCGCGGCCGTGCTCGGTGACCTCGCGCAGGGTCTGCTGCACGGAGCGGTACTCGGCGAGGCGCTCCCGGTAGCGGCGCAGCTCGGCGGCCAGCTCCTCCCCCGCGTACTGGTCCAGGGCGTGGCGCTGGGCGGCCGGGGACCTCAGCCGCAGCTGGTCGGACTGGCCGTGCACCGCCACCAGGGTCTGGCCCACCGCGGAGAGGGTGCCCACGGGAGCGGAGCGGCCACCGACGTGGGCGCGGCTGCGCCCCTCCGCGGTCACCGTCCGCGCGACGGTGACGAGGGCCTCCTCGGCGTCCCCGACGGCCTCGACGTCGACCGCGCCGCCGGCGTCCTCGACGAGGACCGCGGCGGGATGGCCGGCCGGCACCCGCACGACGGCCTCGGCGACGGCCTTGGGCGCCCCGGAGCGCACGGCGCCGGCGTCGGAGCGGTTGCCCAGCAGCATCCCGAGGGCGGTCACCACCATGGTCTTGCCCGCGCCGGTCTCACCGGAGAGGATGCTCAGCCCCGGGCCGAGGGGCAGCACGGCGTCGGTGATGACCCCGAGGTCGTGGATGCGGATCTCCTCGATCATTCAGCCGGCCTCCCCGGACTCGTCGTGGGTACGGTGGGCGCCGGGGCGTCCGGCTCGTGCGGCATCTCGTGCCCGACGGTGGACTTCTGCTGCTCCTGCGCCTCGTCGCCGCGGACGACGGGCAGGGCCGTGGTCCGCGCCGCGGCCGCCTCGTGCGGGGGCACCGGCCCCCGCCAGCCGCTCGTGGGCAGCTCGAACTTCCGCACGAGCCGCTCCGAGAAGGGGGTGAGGTGCATCCGCGCGAGATTGACCGCCTTCGGGGAGCGCACCACCTCGATCCGGGAGCCCGGCGGCAGCTCGGTGGTCCGGCGGCCGTCGCACCACAGCACGCCGCGGGCGTCGGTGCGGGTGAGGACCTCGACGGCCATCATGGAGTTCGGGGAGATGACCAGGGGCCGGGAGAACAGGGCGTGGGCGCTGAGGGGCACCATGAGCAGCGCCTCGACCTCTGGCCACACCACGGGCCCGCCTGCGGAGAACGCGTAGGCGGTGGAGCCGGTCGGGGTGGCGAGGACCACACCGTCGCACCCGAAGGTGCTCAGCGGCCGGCGGTCCACCTCGATGACCACCTCGACCATCTTCTCGCGGTCGCCCTTCTCCACCGAGGCCTCGTTCAGCGCCCAGGTGTGCAGGACCTTCTTCTCGCCCTGCCACACGGTGACGTCGATCGTCATGCGCTGCTCCACCGTGTAGCGCCCGTCCACGATGGCCTCCACGGACTCGCGCAGGTCGGAGCGCTCGCTCTCGGCGAGGAAGCCCACGTGGCCCAGGTTGACCCCGAGCAGCGGGGTGTCCACGCTGCGCACCAGTTCGGCGGCGCGCAGGATGGACCCGTCCCCGCCGAGCACCATGACGAGCTCGATCTCCCGCAGGGAGACGTCCTCCTCGATGACCTCCACGGGCGCGAGCGGCTCCGCGTCCTCCTGGAGCGCCTCGAGGTCCGCCCGCGAGATCACCGGCACCAGGCCGGCCTCGTGCAGCTGGAGACAGGAGTCGCGGGCGGCGTCCTTGGCCTCTTGCCGGCCCATGTGGGCCATGACCAGGATCTTTCTGCTCACCGGGTCCTCCCGTTCTCGACTGCTCGGTGCGCGCGGGCGTCGTCAGGACCGGGACCGGCCCGTGGCGCACGCCGTGCCCGCGGACCGGGCACCGCTCACCACCCTACGCGAGGGCGGGGACAGTCAGGACGGCTGGTCCCGGCGGCACCACAGGAAGAACTCGTGGTTGCCGTCCTGGCCCGGCAGCGGGCTGCGCTCCCGGCCCCGGACCGACAGTCCGTGGGCCCGGGCGGCGGCGGCCACGGCCTCGACGGCCCGGGCCCGCTCCTGCTCGCTCGTGACCACCCCCGTGCGCGCGAGGCGCTCGGCACCGACCTCGAACTGCGGCTTGACCATGAGCACGAGGTCACCGCCCGGCACCGTGGCCGCCGCCAGCGGCTCCAGGACCAGGGTGAGCGAGATGAAGGACAGGTCGCAGACCGTGAGCTCCGCCGGGCCGCCGATGTCCTCGGGGCGCATCCAGCGCACGTTCATGCCCTCCAGCACCCGCACCCGGGGGTCGGCCCGGAGCGAGGGGTCGAGCTGGTCGTGGCCCACGTCCACGGCGACCACCTCCCGGGCGCCCCGTCGCAGCAGCACGTCGGTGAACCCGCCCGTCGAGGCGCCGGCGTCGAGGCACCGCTTGCCCGCCACGTCGATGTCCGGGAAGGCCGCGAGCGCTCCGGCGAGCTTGTGCCCGGCCCGGCTGACGTAGTCCGGGACGTCCGCGGGCCGGACCTCCAGCAGGTCCTCGGGGCCGACCCGGACGGAGGGCTTGGTCGCGGGGCGGCCGTTCACGAGGACCCGGCCCTCGCCGATCCACCGGGCGGCGACCGTGCGGGAGCGGGCCAGCGCCCGCGCGGTCAGCTCCTGGTCGAGACGGGAGCTCACCGGTGCGCCGCCTCCTCCTGTCCGGTGCCGGGTCGCGGCACGAGGCCGGCGGGGACCGTGCCGGGCTCGGCGTCGAGCTCGGCGACGAGTGCCGCGTGCAGCTCGTCGTAGCGGCCGGGGTGCTCCGCGACCGGCAGCGCCTCCAGCTCACCGGCACGGTCCAGCACGGCGTCCACCCGGGCGTGACCGGTCGGGCGCAGGGCTGCGCCGTCGTCCCCGGCCGGGCGCTGCGCCCCGGCGCCCCCGGTCACTCGCCCGCCTCCCACTCGGGGTCCGGGACCACGGGGACGTCGGTGTCGGGGTGCGCCGCCCACCAGGCCGCGCACGCGGCCCGCCAGGCGTCGAGGTCGTCCTGGGCGCCGCGGATCCGCAGCCGCGTGCCGTCGGTCTCGGCCTCCGCCGCTCCGCAGCGCGCGGAGTGCGCTCCGGCGGAGGACGAGACCTCGACCTCGGGATACGGCTCGAAGAGCGCGTGCAGGGTCCCGACGACGTGGTCCGGGCGCTCCGCGCTGCACGCGGCGAGGATCGTGTGCACGGTGTCCACCCCGGTGAGGACCGCGATCGTCGCGAAGCCGGCGGCGTTGCCGCCCCGGATGTCGGTGTCCAGCCGGTCCCCCAGCACCACGGGCCGGGCGCTGCCCGCCCGCTCGGCGGCGGTGCGGAAGATGGGGGCCTCCGGCTTGCCGGCCACGACCGGCGGCCGCGCCGTCGTGGCCGCCACGGCGGCCACGAGCGTGCCGTTGCCGGGCGCCAGACCGCGGGCCTGCGGAATGGTGCGGTCGGTGTTGGTCGCGACCCACAGCACGTCCGGGTCGGCCAGCGTGTACGCGGCCTCGGCCAGCTCGGCCCAGCCCAGGCCGGGGTCGAAGCCCTGGATCACGGCGCGGGGCTCGTCGGACTGGGCGCGGACCGGGACCAGCCCGGCCTCCGCGACGACGTCGGCCAGGGCCTGGGAACCGGTGACGAGCACCGCGGTGCCGGCCGGGACCCGCTGCGCCAGGAGCTCGGCTCCCGCCTGCGCGGCGCTCACCACGCCGTCCGGGCCCGTGGGTACGCCCAGGTCCGTCAGGTGCTCGGCGACCGTCGCGACGGAGCGCGAGGCGTTGTTCGTCACGAACACCACGGGCACGCCGTCCTCGGAGATCCGGCGGAGGACCTCCGGTGCGCCGGGGATGGCGTGCGGGCCGGCGTAGACGACGCCGTCCAGATCGCTCAGGACGGCGTCGTACCGGTCGAGCAGCCGCTCAGCCACGCCGCGGGCCGCCGTCCGTGCCGTCGCTCGCCTCGTCACGCTCGTCGTCACTCGCGTCGTCGCCGTCGAGGTCGGTGAGATCCTCGTCGTCGTCCGGGTCGAGGTCGGCCTCGGAGCCGCCCTCGAAGTCGTCGTCCGGGTCCAGGTCGTGCTCCGAGCCCTCCGCCTCGTCGTCCGGATCCAGGTCCGGTTCCTCCTCGGTGCCCTCGTCGAGCACGTCCTCGCTCTCGTCGTCCGCCCCGCCGTCGGGGTCGAGGCCCGGATCGTCGCCGGAGGCCTCGACCGCGTCTGCGGCCGGTGCGTCCGCCGGGTCCGAGGTCGGGTCCTGGGCCGTGTCCTCGGCGTCGGCCAGGACGACGCCGCCGGCCGGCACCTGCTCGGTCTCCTCCTCGTCGTCGAAGTCGACGATCTCCGGCTCGGCGAACTGCCCCGTCCCGAGGGCGGCCTCGGCCACCACGGCCTGCCGGTCCCAGGTCAGGGCCTCGCGGTCCCTGCCGACACCCCGCAGGGCCTCGGCGTAGGCGCGGAACAGCCGGGGGCTGTAGGGGAAGCCCCGGTTCCTGTCCAGCTGCGGAATGGTCAGCGCGTCCACCGCACCCTGGGCGTCCCCCTGGTCCCGGCGCATGCCGGCCAGCACGATGGCCAGCTCCACCTTCTCGCTGGGCTCGAGCGACTGCACGGCCTCGGACGTCGCGAGCTCCACGGCCTTGTCCAGGCGTCCGAGGGCCCGCTCGCAGTCGACCATCAGGGGCAGGTGGATGTCGGCTCCGGTCATCCGGCGGAACGTGCGCAGCTCCTTGAGCGCCAGTGCGTAGTCACCCGCCTCGTACGCCGCGACGCCGGTCGCCTCCCGCACGGCGGCGATGCGGCCGCCGCGCCGTCCCGCCGCCAGCGCGTGCTCGAGCGCGAGCTCGGGGACGTCGAACAGGTAGCGCCCGGCCATGACCAGGTGCTTGGCGACGGCCTCGGCGTTGCGCGGCTCGAGCGCCCCCAGCTGGGCACGGGTCGGCTTGTCGAGCTCACGACCCGTGATGTCCTCGTCCACCTCGGGCGCCCGGTGACGGTGGGTCGAGACGTCGTCCCGGTCGTCACGCCGGCCCCGGTAGCCCTCGTCGCGGTCCGGGAACCCGCCGCGTCGGTCACCTCGCGGCGCGTACCCGCCGCGGCGGTCGTCGCCGTGGCCTCCGCGACGGTCACCTTGCCGGTCGTCCCGCCGGTCACCGCGCGGGGCGTAGCCACCGCGACGCTCGTCCTGGCGGTCGTCGCGGCGACCGCGGTAGCCCTCGCCCTCACGACGCGGCCCCCGCTCACCCGGCCGGTCGTCACGCCGGTCACCGCGCGGGGCGTACCCGCCACGACGGTCGTCCTGCCGGTCATCGCGCCGGTCACCGCGCGGGGCGTAGCCACCGCGACGGTCGTCCTGCCGGTCGTCGCGGCGACCGCGGTAGCCCTCGCCCTCACGACGCGGCCCCCGCTCACCCGGCCGGTCACCGCGCGGGGCGTACCCGCCACGACGCTCGTCCTGCCGGTCATCGCGCCGGTCGCCTCGCGGGGCGTAGCCACCGCGACGGTCGTCCTGCCGGTCGTCGCGGCGACCGCGGTAGCCCTCGCCCTCCCGGCGCGGCCCCCGCTCACCCTGACGGTCATCACGCCGGCGGTCGTCGCCGTAGCCTCCGCGACGGTCACCGTGCCGGTCATCACGCCGGTCACCTCGCGGCGCGTACCCGCCACGACGGTCGTCCTGGCGGTCGTCGCGGCGACCGCGGTAGCCCTCGCCCTCCCGGCGCGACCCCCGCTCACCCGACCGGTCATCACGCCGGTCACCTCGCGGCGCGTACCCGCCACGACGCTCGTCCTGACGGTCGCGGCCGGGCCGGTCGGCGGCTCCGCGGTCCTGGGAGTTGCGTCCGCGCGCCTCGCCGTCGCGAGCCGGACCGCGCTGCCCCTCGTCGAAACGGCGTCGGGGCTGGGCGCCGGACCGGTCGCCCTCGCGCCCGGCTCCTCCGCCGGACCGGCGGTCGCCGGAATGTCCGTTCCGACGCTCGTCCCGGGACCCGTGCTGGAAAGACTCGGACACGTACCGCTCCTCTGTGCCGACGCGGTGCCGGTCGGCTCTCGTGGATGTCGGCGGTGGCCGGAGAACGGTCCGCCATGATGATCGTTCCCATTGTATAAGCAGGTCCGACGACCCTCTGTCCCGATTCGTCCCCGGCCGCTCCCTCGTCGGATGATGGGCTCATGTCCAAAAAACCCCTCACGTCCCACCTCCTGGTGCGCGTGCTGCTCGGCATCGTCCTGGGCGTCGCCTGCGGTCTGTTCTTTCCCGAACCGCTCGCCCGAGTCTTCCTGACGTTCAACGGCCTCTTCAGCGCTTTCCTCGGCTTCATCGTCCCGCTGCTGATCGTCGGTCTCGTCACCCCGGCCATCGGCGACCTCGGCAGAGGGGCCGGCAAGTGGCTCGGCGTGACCGCCGCCATCGCGTACGCCTCCACCGTCCTCTCCGGTCTGCTGGCCTTCGCCGTCGCCCGCGCCGGATACCCGTGGCTGCTGGCCGGGGAGCGAGACGTCGACGCCCTGGCCAACCCGGAGGAGAGCGCCCTCGCCGGCTTCTTCACGCTCGAGATGGAACCCGTGTTCGGCGTCATGACAGCGCTTCTCCTGGCCTTCTGCCTGGGGGTGGGCATCACCCTCATACCGGGTGACACCCTCCACCGGAGCATGGACGACCTGCGCCGGATCATCATGCGCATCGTGGAGCTGGTCATCATCCCGCTGCTGCCCCTCTACATCTTCGGGATGTTCATGGGCCTCACCATGAACGGACAGATCCTGGTGGTCGTCGCCACCTTCTCGAAGGTGGTGCTCGTCGCCCTGGCCCTGTCCGTCGTGCTGCTCGTCGCCCAGTACGTCGTCGCGGGGATCTACGTGGGCCGCAACCCCGCGACCCTGCTGAAGAACATGCTGCCGGCCTACGCCACAGCGCTGGGCACGTCGTCCTCCGCCGCGACCATCCCAGTCACCCTGAGGTGCGCGGAGGCCAACGGCGTCCGTCCGTCCGTGGCAGGCTTCGTGATCCCGCTGAGCGCGACGATCCACCTCGCCGGGTCCACGCTGAAGATCGTGCTGTTCTCGACGGCCGTCATGACCATCACCGGCACCCCCGTCGACGACGTGGCCTACGTGGGCTTCATCCTCATGCTGGGGATCACGATGGTCGCCGCCCCGGGCGTTCCCGGCGGCGCGATCATGGCCGCCGTGGGTCTGCTCCAGGGCATGCTCGGCTTCGACGAGACCGCGGTGGCCCTGATGATCGCCACGTACATCGCCATCGACTCCTTCGGCACCGCGACGAACGTGACCGGGGACGGTGCCATCGCCGTGGTCATGAACAAGCTCATCGGCCGGCACACCGCGACCGGATCCGCACAGGAGAACCCGGCGGAGCTGACGCTGTCGGACGCACACACCGCTCGGTAGTCGTCCGGCTCCATCCGCTGCGGGGCGGGGCCCCGCAGCGCCCGCTCGGTCGGTCTCCTTCGACCGGATGCCGCGGATCGTTCCCGAAGCTCCGCCTTGACCCGAGGTCCGGCGTCGGAGCCATCATCGGGCGGGCACCCGTGCGGTGCCCCGCCGAGGAGCCGAGGGACGACGCCGCCGGAGCAGAGGAGCCCTTCCATGACGAAGTACCTGATCTCGTTCCCGAGTGAGGCCATGGTGGTCCCCGAGGAGGATTTCGAGGCGGTGGTGGAGGCCTCGCACGCCGTCATCGAGGAGGCCAAGGCGGCGGGCGTGTACGTCTTCGGCGGCGGGATCGACGAGGCCTTCCCCGGCCGTGGGCCGAGCGGCCCGCGGGACATCAGGGACGAAGCATCCAGTAGAGCTCGGTGACCATGTCGGCAGGGTCGTCCCCCGGCCGCGGCTCGGTCACGTAGACCTCCCACATGCGGTCGCCGAGGGCGAGCCCCTGCTGCCCCGCCCACTCCGCCAGGTGCTGCCAGGATCGCCCGAGGTCGTCGTAGTTGCCGCGGTGCACGGACGTCGCCACGCGAGAGGCGGACAGCCGGCCCGCCACCACTGCGCCCTTCGGGGAGACCTCCCCCTGCACCGGGAAACCCACCTCCAGGTGCACCGTCCCCGCCGGAACCCCGTGGTAGACGGCCATCGGAGGACCCGTCGGCTCGAACGCCCCGTCGGACATCGCCTGTCCCAGTTCGCCGAAGGCGCGGTCGAAGAACTCCCGCAGCTCGCCCATGGCCACCGTTCCGGTCACCACCGCCGTGTGCTGCTCGTCCTGCTCGATCACCCTCGGGGTGAAGGACTCATGGTCGGTCGCATCCATGCCCGCATTATCCGCTGTCGGCCGGTCCCGCGCTTCTGTGACGGACAGCGGTCGGTCCGTGGAGCGGCGGCCGTATCGCGGGTCCGGCTCGCTCGCCGGCGGCAGCGGGGCCCAAGGAAGAGCACAGGCCCTCATCGTGGGATGAGGGCCTGTCCCGTAGAGCTCGTGCTGGGTGATGGGTGTTAAATGTGGGGAGCCCCCGCACCGTGTGGTGCGGGGGCTCGACCCTGGTGGTGTGGTCCGGCGGTGTCCTACTCTCCCACACCCTTCCGGGTGCAGTACCATCGGCGCTGCGG
>NZ_JAFCWG010000014.1:0-19803 GCF_049897445.1 Kocuria sp. LHG3120
CGGGAACACCACCTCGTGGCCGAGCCGCTCGAGCACCCGCACGGTGGCCAGCGCGACGCGCGGATACATCGCGTCCACGATGCACGTGGCGAACAGGGCGATTCTCATGCGACCTCCGGGAACAGGAGAACGAGGACGGGCGAAGAAGGAAAAAGGGTCGATGCGAGGACACCGCACCGCCTGTGGTCTGACCATAGTAGGACTATGAGCCGCACCACACAATCAGGGCGGCAGGCGGCGAAAACATTGCGCCGCAGGGGTTGGAGGTGTGACCTGGCTCATGTACTCTTCGTGGTCAGACCATTGTGGTCCGACCATACGGTGGTCGCGTGTGAGGTCCTTCCCGAACTCGTATGCGGGAAGCACCGAACGACCACCCGACCGACACCAGGTCTGTACTGCTCTCCGCAACTCTCAGGGGAGCGCATCGAGATCACTGGGGCCGGGATGAGCTACGCATCGCGTCCCGGAAACCTCGACCCAGCCCGTACCACGCACCCGGCCCGACCCGGCACCCGCGATCCTCCGGGGCAGGGCCCAGAAAGGATCTGTCCGTGGACAATCTCGCTGTCCTGAGCCTTCTGGCTCTGCTGCCCCTGCTGTTGGTGGGTGTGCTGTTGGCCGGTTTCCGCTGGCCGGCGAAGTTCGCGATGCCGGTGGGCTACCTCGCGGCCGTCGTGGTGGCGCTGACCGTGTGGCAGATGAGCTTCACCGGAGTGCTGGCCGCCACCATCGAGGGCCTGATCGTGGCCATCACCATGCTCTACATCGTCTTCGGCGCCCTGCTGCTGCTCGCCACGCTCACCGTGGGCGGGGCCATGGCCACCATCCGCGCTGGCTTCAACAACATCTCGGCCGACCGGCGGATCCAGGCCATCATCATTGGCTGGCTCTTCGGCTCCTTCATCGAGGGCGTCTCTGGCTTCGGCACCACCGCCGCGGTCGTGGCCCCGCTGCTGCTGGCCATGGGCTTCCCCGCGATGGCCGCCGTCATGATCGGCCTCATCGTCCAGTCCACCCCCGTGAGCTTCGGGGCGGTCGGCACGCCCATCCTCGTCGGGGTCGCCAACGGCCTGGGCGGGGACCCCGCGGTCGCTCAGCGCGTCGAGATTCTGGGTGTGACCATGCCCGAGTTCATCAATTCGATCGGCTTCTACACCGCGGCCATCCACGCGATCGTGGGCATCCTCATCCCGCTGATCCTCGTGACCCTGCTGACCGGGTTCTTCGGCCCCGACCGGCGCTTCCGCGACGGGCTGGCCGTGTGGCCCTTCGCCGTCTACGCCTCCCTGGCCATGACCGTCCCCTACGTGCTGGTGGCCCGCTTCCTCGGCCCCGAGTTCCCCTCAATGTTCGGCGGGCTCCTCGGCATGGTGCTGGTGATGTTCACCTCCAGCCGCGGCTTCCTCATGCCCAAGGACACCTTCCAGTTCGGCCCGCGCGCCGACTGGCCCACCCGCTGGATGGGCACCATCGAACCGGCCGAGGCCACCGACGTCTCCACCCACATGAGCACGGTCCGCGCCTGGGCGCCCTACGCCCTGATGGCGGGGCTGCTGGTGGCCACCCGTGTCATCGCCCCGCTGAAGGAATGGCTGACCGGCCTGGCGATCCCGTTCGAGAACATCCTGGGCACCGAGATCACCACCACTGTCCAGCCGTTCTACCTCCCCGGCTTCGTGCTGATCCTCGCCTCGGCCTTCGCCTACCTACTGCACCGGATGAACTCCCGCGAGATCGCCCAGACCCTCAAGATCTCGGCCGGCCAGCTCGCCGGCACCGCCGCCGCCCTGCTCTTCGCCGTGCCCCTGGTGCGCGTGCTCATCCAGTCCGGCCCGGCCCTCAACGACTCGGGGCTCTCCAGCATGCCGGTGACCCTCGCCGAGGGGGCCGCCGCGATCTCGGGCAGCTCCTGGCCCGTGATCGCCCCCTGGATCGGCGCGCTGGGTGCCTTCGTGGCCGGGTCCAACACCGTGTCGAACCTGACGTTCTCCCAGTTCCAGTTCTCCACCGGTGCCGCGATCGGACTCGACCGGCCCGAGCTCGTGGTCGCCGCCCAGGCTGTGGGTGGGGCCGGTGGCAACCCGATCGCGATCCACAACATCGTGGCGGCCTCCGCCACCGTGGGCCTGCTCGGGCGCGAAGGCGACCTGCTGCGCAAGACGATCATCGTGACCACCTACTACTGCCTCGCGGGCGGTGCGGTCGCGTACCTCTTCATCCACGGGGTGGGTCTCAACCTGGGCACCGTCATGCTGGTCCTGCTCGTCGCCGGACTGGCCCTCATCGCCCGCTGGTTGTGGCGCAAGGACGCGCCCGCCAGGAGCGAGCTCCGGGTCTGATCCGGCACGTGGGGCCGGTGCCGACGGCATGTCAGGTGCCGGCCCCACGCCTCCGGGGCCCCGAGGCTGCGCCCGACCCATCCGGTCAGGTGCAGCCTCGCGGTCTCTCTAGAATGGTCCGGTTCCCCATATACCCTCCAGGAGCCCCTCGTGCCCGCGGTCACACGCACCTACACCCTCGTCCTTGACTGGCTCGAGGAACGCCTGCGCTCCGGGGAGATCTCGGTGGGCGACAGACTGCCCGCAGAGCGCCACCTGGCCGAGGAGTTCGGGATCTCCCGCGCCTCGGTCCGCGAAGCATTCCGGGTCCTCGACGCCATGGGCCTGGTCCGTTCCTCCACCGGGTCCGGGCCCAACGCCGGGGCGATCGTCATCTCGGACCCCTCGGCCGCACTCGGCTGGGCGCTGCGGATGCACGTGGCCAACCGGTCCTTGCGCATCCGCGATCTGGCGCAAACCCGACTGCTGCTCGAGACCCAGTCCGCCCACGAAGCCGCCACCGCCCCGGACACTCCCCAACGCACCGCGATACTCGACCAGGCCACCGAACTGGTGGCCGCCATGGACGACCCGGACCTGCCGGACGAGCGCTTCCACGCCCACGACGCGCAGTTCCACATCCTGCTCGCCTCTCTGGCCGGCAACGTGGTGGTCGAGACGATTATGTCCTCGCTGCGCCAAGCCACCATCGGCTACGTCCAGGAGACCGTCGCCGACCTCGAGGACTGGCCGAAGGTACGCCAGACCCTTCAGGAACAGCACAAGAGCATCCTGGAGGCCTTCCAGCAGCGCCGAGGCGCAGACGCCGCCGACGCCCTGCGCCACCACATCATCTGGTTCTTCGAACTCAGCGACCACCGCTAAAAAGCGGTACCCAGAGTCCCGCATCACCCAGGATCGTTGACCGCTGCGCACTGACCGTTCCCGTCAACACGGGACCGCGTGCACGAACCACCCCAGGCACATCCCAGCGGACTGCATACTCACACCTCAAGAGCCTCCGGCTCCAGCCGGCCGCGACCGACCCCTGCCTCGTGCCGCCGCGGGGAAGCCATGCGCGTTCCAGGCCGAGAACACCGCGCGCCGATACCGCACCACGGAGCGCATCACATCGGGACGACCACGCACCATGGGCTCACCGCACTCCGGATGACCACCCCGAGGCCACAACCCAACCCAGAAGCGCCGACGAAAGGCACCGCCACCATGACCAGCCCCGACCCCGGCCCCGTCCCCGTCCCCGTGGAGGACTGCACCGTGCTGCAAGCAGGTGATCGCATCGATGTCCACCTTGCCGGTGACCTCTACTACCGCGGACTCGTCGAGGAGACCATGCCACTCCTCCACGTGGTGTGGGCCCGAGAACTCGGAACCGGCGAACGGAAAATGTTCTCCACCGACGAGAACCGCATCTTTCGGCACCCACCACCAGCCACCCCAGAAAAGCGCTGACGAAGACCTCTCCTGAAGGCACGCTCCACCGTTGTGACGGAAATCCGTGGAGCGCATGGATGCCAGACGCCCAAGGGCCGACATGGAGCCCGGCCGCTAACCGGGCCATATGTAAAGCCGGTAAGGGTGAACGGTTCCCGGTTGGATGTCTTCTAGGGTGTGGCCATGACCGAGCCCACCCGTCCTAGTGTCCTCGCCGATGCCCGTTCGATCGCTGCCGCCGACCCCGCGGGGCAAGGCACCGTCGCGACGCTGCTGAGCTATCCGGGGCTGCACGCGGTGGCCGCCCACCGCATCGCCCACCGCCTGTGGTCCACCCGGTGGGGCAGACCCGCCGCCCAGGCCATCGCCACCGCCTCCGCGAAGGCCACCGGGATCACCATTCACCCTGGTGCGGTGATCGGGCACCGGCTGTTCATCGACCATGGCAGCGAGGTTGTTCTCGGAGAGACCAGCGTGATCGGTGACGACGTGACCATCTACCAAGGGGCGAGCTTCGTCGGGGATGGCTCCCCGGGTCGGCGCCACGCCGTTGTCGGGGACGGGGTGCTCATCGGTTCCGGGGCGAAGGTCATCGGCCCGATCACCATTGGGGCGGGGGCGAAGATCGGCGCTGGCGCCGTGGTGACCCGTGACGTCGCGGCCGACACCACGGTCGTGGGCATCGACGTGTAATGATCTCACGCCGCAGCTCAGACGTAACGTCGGATCTGCGTGACGGCGCCAGTCACGCTGCGGGGCGAGCCTGCGTCTGTTTGCGGCTCAGGCCAGTCGTGGCCACTCCATCTCCATGGCGTGCCAGGGCTGGCCGTTCACCTCGGTGCTGCGCACCTGGCCGGTCTCTTTGAACCCCAGGTCCTCGTAGACGCGTCGAGCTAGGACGTTGTGCGAGTACACGCCCAGTTTCATGGCCGGCACCTCCGTGGTCTCGAAGCCCGTGCGCACCGCCTCCCTGATCAGCTCCCGCCCCAGACCACGCCCGCGAGCTGCCGGGTCGAGGAGGACGCAGCCGAGCCGCATCATGGCCGCGTCAGCGTCGACGAGCAGGGAAGCGTGACCGACCGGATGCCCCGACTCCGGGTCCAGCCCGGTCCAATACCGGCGTTGATCATTGTGCAGGTAGCTCTCCAGCTGACCCCGATCCAGCGGCCAGGTGAACGTGCGCCCGGACCAGAGCACCATGTCCGCCTCGGACGGCACCCAGCCCAAGAGGAAGTCCAAGTCGGCTGGGACCGTCTCTCGCAGGCGCATGTCCCCATGCTAGGAATGCCACCACGTGGGCCGGTCCAGATGCTGGTCGAGCCGCATGATCGACGAGGAACCCTTGATGAAACACGGCACCGGGATGTGAGGTAGTCGCACGACGCGTGGAACACGGGGTGACCGACCGACACGCACGGTGCGAGCGGGGTGCCAAGGACGGAGGCATTCCCTTATAGCGTGGACAGACCTACCCCAGGAGGTTCCTCGTGATGGACGTCGCCGGCTTCGGAGCGTTCCTTGGACTGTTCATCTGGTTGCTCATGGTCGCCTTCACCTTGTGGTTGCTCTATTGGGTGGTGCGCAAGGGCGTCACCGCCGGCGTCAAGGACTACGCGCACCAGCACGGCGACCGCAGCGGCAGCTGGCAGCCATAGCCCCCAGCACCGTCCCGGTCGGAGACCAGGACCCCATCCTCGATGCGCCAAGGAGCCCCCGCCGTGCAGCGATCCACCCGTGTCCTCAGCCTCGCCGTTGCCGCTATCACCTCCCTGGCCCTCACCGGGTGCGAGGACAACCTGCTGCTCCAAGACAGACCAGAACCCCTTTCCCAGGTCACGCCCACCGCGATCACCCCCGACCCGGGGTGCACCATCTCCGAAGGCGCCATGGGCCCGGGGCAGAGCGAGGACCTCACCACAGCACCCCCGTCCCTGAGGTTGAGCTGCGACGGCCGGTCCCTGAGCCTGGCCGGCGATTACACGAACAAGACCGCCAACAGCTTCTTCCCGGACCACACCGCCATCAAAGCGGCCATCGTCGTCGACGGCGAAGCCCGCATCTGGCACCTCCTCGGCCCCCGGGGAGAGGAGGAGGGATGCCTGACCATTCAGCGCCTCGACGAGACCAGCGCCTCCCGCGACGAGTGCGACGCCGATCGGCTCAGCCAGTGGCAGGACAGCGACCCCGCCGCAGAAACCCGCGACACCCCCGCAGCCCAGATCCCCTAGGGGCTGCCCCACGGAACAACAGCTGCCCCAAAAGGAACCCCTGCTGCAACGCAACAGGTCAAGGAGTCAAGCGATCCGGGGGCAGTCCCCCTGCTTCCAGGGCGGCGAGCAGGCCGGTCTCGGTGTGCATGTTGCGCACGAAGGGGACCATCGACTCCAGCTGCTCGGTCGTGGCGTTGATCTTTGCCTCGTAGGTCGCCACGACGTTCAGCCCGGCGTCCACTACGGCGGCGGCGACCTGCAGCGGCACGAAGCGCGGGTTCGGCTCCCCCGGGGGCGGTCTGCGGCAGCCCGGTGGACTCGAAGTCCACGAACAGGTAGTCGGGGGCGTCTGCGCCCGGCGCCGGGGCGATCACAGTGGCGAGCACACCGCGCACCAGGCCTATCACGGGGCGGTACCCGGCGTCGACCAGATCCGCCTCGTCGGCCTCGCTCAGTCCGGCGGCCGTGAAGGAGACCTCCACGTAGGGCAGCTCTGGCGCCCACCCGTCGACGTCGAAAGCGGTGCTGGACTGGAACTCGCTGGACGGGGCAGTGGCGTTGAGGAACACCTTGCCGTTGGAGGTGTTCAGCTGCAAGAAACCGAGGATCGGGGCGCCGGTCGTCTCGATCTCCGTGGCGGCCGCGGAGGCGGCGGGGGTCGTGGTGCTCATGGGGTCCTTCCCGACGGTGAACTCTGTGGGGACGGCACCCATGTGTGCGGACACCCCAAGAGGCCGCGCCAGGGTGCGGACATGGGAACGGAGGGTCTGCACTGGGGAGACAGGCCCTCCGTTGATGGCTGCGGCTGGATCAGCTGGTCTGGGCGGCGGCCTCCTGGCCGTCGACCATCCGCTCCCAGTGCTCGAGCTGGATCCGCACCTCGTCCCCGACGGCCGTCTGTACCTCCGCGGCCAGGCGCCGCCCCTCCTGCCGGGAGGCCTCGTATGCCTGCGCCGAGGGCCAGCCGCGCTCCTCGTCGTAGTGGCGGGCGAAGTCGGACGTCCACGCCAGGACCTGCTCGGTGAGCTCTGCCGGCAGCGGGAACTCCTCCTGGCTCATCAGGCTCTCGGGGCCGAAGAACGGCCAGGGGCAGCCGTGCTCGTTGAACATGCGGACCGTGATCGGTGCGGGCATCAGCACGAGCCTCCTGGGATGGACGTGATTACTCGACGGTTGGTCGAGGAGATGATAATCCGAGGATAGAACGTCTTCACGACGGCGCCGCGGGAGTTCCGGATCTGGACTGGGGTGGTGTAGCAGTACTTACCGCTGCCCTGGAAGGCGGTCTTGGACGGAGCGGCCAGCGCCTGCTTGGTGGCGAAGTCCATGAAGTCGTCCCAGTTCGCCCGCAACGGGTACATCTTGTTCTGCCAGTCCTGCTGGTGGCGGGAACGGATGTGCCGGTAGCCGTAGCCGGCGTCGGTGCCGCACTCCATCTTGATATAGCCCCCGGAGAAGCCCGATCGGGCGCGGGCGTTGTACGTGGTGACGATGTGGGATGGGCGGTTCAGGACGTTGCAGTTCAATGAGTCGATCGGGCCCAGCAGCATTGGTGTGAACATGTCGTCGTCCTTCTGGGGCGAGGACTGCTGGTCGGGCTCCTCAATCGTCAACGTCTGGCGGGTGGTGGGGGCGTAGAGCACGAGCTCGTTGTCGTCGGGCTGGGGCGGCGGAGCGGCCAGGGCTGGGCCGACTGAGCCAGTGACAGCCATGATGAGGCCGAGCAACAGAGCGTAGCGTGAAGTAGATTTCAAGCGCATCGAGACTCTCTTTTCCTGCGGAGTGGACGTGTCTGCGGTGCCCGGGTCGGCACTCAAGTGCACAATGTGCGGACAGCACACCACGACCAGTTGCAAAAGAGAACGGCCGAAAGGATGTTTCGGACATGGGAACGGAGGGTCTGCTCTGGGGATGCAGACCCTCCGTCTCATGGTTCCGAGGTCAGGCGGGACCGGGTGCTACCGATGCTGGGGTAGGGCTCGAGGTCAGCCACCTTGGTGGTGCGTGAACCTCATGTGTGCGGCGCGTGCCCAAGAGGTTCGCGGACCCACGCATAAGGTTCAAGCCGGGGTGGCCGCGCGCTCCAATTCGGCCAGCCGGTCGCGCACTTGAACCATGACCTCCTGCGGCCGAGGTGCCTTCGAGTACGGGACCACCGAGACAGGAACCCCTATTGCAACTCCGTTCTCCCAGGAAGTGTCCGGTAGCCGGCCATATGTAAAGCGGTGGAGGCGCCCCGACTCCCTCACTCGACTCCGCACTTCCTGCGCGGGGCTTGGTATCGGTGTGGGGTGGCAGCGACAGGACAATCAGGGTGCTGCGCGGTCTTTTCCGACTCATGCGTGTGGTGGCCGATCGTGCGGATCGGTCATCGATGACGACGGTGATGACGTGTGGTCATCGGGTACGAGTGAGCGGGTCCATCCGGCGAACGTGGTCGTGCGCCAACTCTCGGGCCGATTGCAACCCCCTCTCCTCAGGATCGCGACTTCCTCGCGTTATGGGCAGCCGATGACGACACCTATACTTGCAAATGAAATGCAAGATTAAGAATGGATGAGTCACGTGACCAGTCGCCCACGGCTCCACGGCCGCGCGTCATGGCATCGCCGGAGTGCCGCACCGATCCGCATCTGGATGGGCGTGCTGCTGGTCGTCATCTTGGTCCATCGCTGGGTTCCTGACTTCCGCTGGGTGATGGTGCACCTGGTGACCCTGGGCTTGATCACCAATTCGATCATGGTGTGGTCCCAGCACTTCACCGAGTCGTTGCTGAAGAACCGGCTGCCCGATGGCGCCAGGAGACGGCAACTGGCCCGCATCCGCACGCTCAACGTCGGGATCGTGCTGCTGATCGCCGGGTTGCTGAGCACCTGGTACTGGCTGACCGTGCTGGCGGCGGTCCTGATCGGGGCCGCGCTGACCTGGCACGGCACTGCGCTGCTGGGGCAGCTGCGCACGGCGCTGCCGTCGCGATTCGCTGTGACCGTGAAGTATTACGTGGTGGCGGCGTTCCTGTTGCCCGTCGGGGCGGTGCTGGGGGCCGTGCTGGCCGCCGGGCTGTCCGCACCGTGGCATGCCCGGGTCCTGTTGGCGCACGAGGCGACCAATGTGCTGGGCTTCGTGGGGTTGACGGTCGCGGGCACGCTGCTGACGCTGTGGCCCACGATCTTGCGCACCCGCATGGTCGGTTTCTCCTCTCGGATCACCGCAGTCGCTCTGCCGGTGATGACCGGGGGGATCGTGACCACGGTCGGGGGATCCCTGCTCGGGACGGTGTGGGTGACGGTGGCCGGTCTGGCCGCCTACATCTGTGGGCTGGTGGCCGTGGCGGTGGTCATGGCCGGCACCGCTTGCCGTCGGCGGCCGGCCGACTATGCGGGCTTCTCCGTGGCTGCCGGGGTGATGTGGTGGTTGGCCACGACGGTGGTGATCACCTGGCTGGTGGCCGGGCACGGATTCGAGACCGCGGTGCTGCGGCAGCTGACCGTGCCGTTCGTGGCCGGTTTCCTGGCCCAAGTACTGCTGGGGGCCATGACTTATCTCCTGCCTGTCACGATGGGCGGCGGCCCGGCGACCGTGCGGGCCGCCAATCAGGTGATCAACCGGGCGGCCATGTTCCGTGTGGTGGTCATCAATCTGTGCGTGCTGCTGTTCAGTCTGCCCCCCGGTCTGTTGCCGTCCTGGGTACGAGCCGTGGTCTCGGTGCTGGGGGCCGCGGTGTTCTTCGCCTTTGTTCCTCTGATGGTCTCTGCGGCCAAGGTCTCGGTGGCCGGGCGGAAGGCCGCTGCGGCACCGCCGTCTCGAAACCGGGCCCGGGCGGACACGTCGGCACCGAGCCCGGCTGCCCCGGGCGGGGAGGTGCCGGCTTCCCGGCATGTCCGCGGGGCAGTGGCCGGGGTCCTCACCGTGGCCACCGCGGTGGTGGTGGGCATCGCGCTGAATCCGGCGGCGGCCGGCTTCGATCTTCGCGCTCAGGGCGCCGGCCCGGTGCAGGCCACCGGAAGGACCACCACCGTGGAGGTCAGCGCCGAGGAGGGCATGCGGTTCGAGCCGGCCTCGGTGGAGGTCCCGGTGGGTGACGAGCTGGTGATCGAGCTGACGAACAACGACCCCACGAACGTCCATGACCTCGTCCTGGCTTCCGGGGCCAGCAGCGGCCGGGTGGCCCTCGGGCAGACCGTGACCGTCGATGCCGGGGTGATCGGTGGGTCGGTGGAGGGTTGGTGCTCGATCGTCGGGCACAAGAGCATGGGCATGGGCTTCGACGTCATCGCGGTCGACGCAGACGGTACCGCCGTGGCTGCGGCACCGGCGGCAGCGCAGGAGGCGCCCGGGCACCCCGGCCTGCACGCGCCCGCCTCGGATCCAGCCGCGGATCCGGCCGCGGATCCAGACCCGGCCGTGGACTTCGGCGCCGCACCCGGGGATCAGTTCGACACCCGCTCCCCCGTGCTGGAACCGGTGGACGGTGAGCCGGAGAGCGGGCGCCGGGTGCACCGGGTGGAGCTCGAGGTCGAGGAGATACCGCAGGAGATCGCCCCGGGAATGCAGTTGCAGGGGTGGACCTACAACGGCCGGTACATGGGCCCGACCCTGCACGGGCGGGTGGGCGATGTCTTCGAGATCACCCTGGTCAATGACGGTTCGATGGGGCATTCGGTGGACTTCCACGCCGGTGCACTCGCCCCGGACGGGCCGATGCGCACCATCGCCCCGGGAGAGTCGCTGGTCTACCGGTTCGAGGCCGTTCGCTCAGGCATCTGGCTCTACCACTGCTCCACAGCTCCGATGAGCACGCATCTGGCGGCCGGGATGTTCGGGGCCGTGGTGATCGACCCGCCCGGTCTGCCGGGCGTGGACCGGGAGTTCCTGCTGGTGCAGAACGAGACCTATCTCTCCCCGGCCGGGGACACTGCCGATGGAGGGGCGAACGCGGTGGTGGCCCCGGAGCGGGTCGCGCAGGGCGTGCCGTCGCTGACGATGTTCAACGGGCACGCCACCCAGTACGTCCACGACCCGCTCACTGCGCGGACCGGTGAACGGGTGCGGATCTGGGTGTTGGCCGCCGGGCCGTCGAAGGGGATGAGTTTCCATGTGGTGGGTGGCCAGTTCGACACCGTCTACAAGGAGGGCGCCTATCTCCTGCCTCCGGGTGGCACCGGGCAGGGCGGGGCCCAGGTCCTGGACCTGGCACCGGCCCAGGGCGGGTTCGTGGAGCTGGAGTTCTCCGAGCCCGGGACCTACCCGTTCGTCAATCACTCCCTGGCCGAGGCCGAACGCGGGGCCAGAGGGCTGATCCGGGTTTCCCCGTGACACCTCCTCTGCGCGCCCGACGAAGCCCACTCGTACCTGCCTGTCAGGACGACAGTCAAAGGTTTGTGACGCTCCCGCCCGCCCGAAGGGCAGAGCGCGGTGGAGGCCGTGTGAGTGGCCGGGACCCACCGGTACGGCCACAACGAACCCGTCCATCGCTACCGAAAGGAATGATCATGGTGCAGAAGTCGTCGTTGACCGCCCTGGCCCGCCACCAGCTGGAGATCGCCCAGCAGGCCCCGAGTGGGCGCAGCGCTCACACAGTGTTCGGCGGCCATGAGCAGGTGATGCGCCAGACCGTCATCGCGCTGCGAGCCGGCTCCGGGTTGAACGAGCACAACAATCCCGGTGAGGCCACCGTGCACGTCCTCCACGGACGAGTGCTCCTGAGCGCCGGGGAGCTTCAGTGGAACGGATCCCCAGGGGATCTGCTCATCGTCCCGCAGGCCCGTCACGGGCTGGAAGCGGTGGAGGACTCCGTCGTGCTGTTGAGCGTGGCCAAACACCGCTGAATTCCCGATGCGCGGCCACGGCACCCGCTACCGCGCACAATGATCGCCCAACTTCCCGTTGAGCGACGATGCGGCACCCGCTTGGTGCTCGCACCGGGACCCGCTGGAGAACCCGATGCCAGCTCGGGCATGAACCGCCAGAATCCTGATCCTGCCGAACCCATCAGAGGAGCAAAATATGCTGTCAGACACCGCCTACCCCGTCGTGAAGGCCACCCTGCCCGTGGTCGGGGAGAACATCCAGGAGATTGCCCGGCGCTTCTACGCGCACATGTTCGGCGAGCACCCCGAGCTGCTGGACGGGCTGTTCAACCGCGGCAACCAGGCCGACGGCCGTCAGCAGCAGGCCCTGGCCGGGTCCGTGGCCGGCTACGCCGGATATCTGGTGAACCGGCCCACCGAGCTGCCCGACCATCTGCTCTCGCGCATCGCGCACAAGCACGTCTCCCTCGGGCTGCACCCGGACCAGTACCAGATCGTCCATGACCACCTCATGTGGGCCATCGTCGATGTCCTCGGCGAGGCCGTCACCGAGGAGGTCGCCGCGGCCTGGGACGAGGTGTACTGGCTGATGGCCAATGCGCTGATCACCCAGGAGCGTGGCCTCTACGAGGCCACCCGCCTGTCCCCGGACACCGTGTGGCGCACCTGGCGGGTGGCCGAGAAGATCCCGGAGACCGCCGACGTCACGACCTTCGTGGTGGAGCGCGTCGATGAGCGGGAGGTCAAGCCCTCACTGCCGGGCCAGTACGTCACGTGCAAGATGCCGATGCCCGACGGGGTGCACCAACCGCGCCAGTACAGCCTCACGAAGGCCGACGACGGGCGGCACCGGGTGTTCGCCGTCAAGCGCGTCCACGGCAATGGCACCCCGGCCGGAGAGATGTCGACCCTGTTGCACGATCAGGTGCAGGTCGGCGACGAGATCACCCTCTCGGCGCCCTTCGGGGACGTGGTCCTGGAGTACACCGACCGGCCGGTCGTGCTGGTCAGCGCCGGGATCGGCATCACCCCGATGGCCGGGATGCTCTCCCACCTGGTGGCGGCCGCAGCTCAGCGCAAGGTGGTGCTGCTGCACGCTGATGCCTCCCCTGAGGCCTTCGCGCTGCGCACCCAGGTCACCACCGACCTCGAAAAACTGATGGACGGGTCCCTGGCCGTGTGGTTCGAACACCCCTCCCCCACCCCGGGGACGAACGAACACGCCGGGCTGATGGGTCTGCGGTCGGTGGAGCTGCCCGCCCAGGCCCAGTACTACCTGTGCGGGCCCCTGCCGTTCATGCAGGCGGTGCGCAGCGACCTCATCGCCCACGCAGTGCCGGCCAAGGACATCCAGTACGAGGTGTTCGGCCCCGACCTGTGGCTCGCCGATTTCGAGTAGGAACGCAAGTTCTGAGGAGGATGTCATGACCGAGGAGTACGAGGAAAGAATCGAAACGCTGTCGGCCAGTGCTTGCTGGACGCTGTTGCGGGCGACCGGCATCGGCCGTCTGGCGGTCTGGGTGGAGGACCACCCGGAGATCTTCCCGATCAACTACGTGGTGGATCACAGCAGCTTGGTGTTCCGCACCACGGAAGGCACCAAGCTCTCGGCGGCTCTCTCAGGTGTGCCCGTGGCCCTGGAGATCGACGGGTACGAAGCGTCGGTCAACCGGGCGTGGAGCGTGGTGGTCAAGGGACGGTCCGAGCAGATCCGCGGTATCGAGGAACTGACCGACACGCTGAGCCTGCCGCTGCTGCCCTGGCAGAGTGGACCGAAGGGACGGTTCGTGCGCATCGGCCCCACCACCGTGTCGGGACGCCGGTTCCAGGTGGCCGACCCGAAGGCGTGGCGCACCGGTCTGTCGGAGGCACCGCGTTCACCCGTGGACTGACCCACCGCAACGCCGACCGTCTGGGTCGGTTCTTCAGTCCAGCCCTGTGGCCTCGCCCGTGCGAGGCCACAGGGCTCGACGACGAGCACCGGTGACACTGGGCGATGCGCCGGGGCCGGCAGTGCTGCCGGTGTCAGCAGTCCGCTCTGACTCCGCCCTGCTCGGTCCTGCTGGCTCCACCCACCGTCCCCGTGGCGAGGCCATGCGAGCCCCGGAACAGGGACGGGGCCGCGGTGGTGGCGGGCGCGTTCATCC
Organism: Kocuria sp. LHG3120; assembly: GCF_049897445.1. Classification (NCBI taxonomy): domain Bacteria; kingdom Bacillati; phylum Actinomycetota; class Actinomycetes; order Micrococcales; family Micrococcaceae; genus Kocuria; species Kocuria sp. LHG3120. The sequence goes on from NZ_JAFCWG010000014.1 coordinate 13,944, forward strand.
ACGGCATCACCAGGCACCTCGACACCGCAGCTGGGGTTGTGCCAGGAGCCGGGGCAGGATCAGGTGTCTTGTGGATCCGCAGCAGGTACCGGTACGACCGCGATGACGTCCTGAATGGTGTGGGCGGCGCCGTGATCCGGTGCCTGCCGGGTGCGTAGTGCCGCGAGGTATCCGGCGACATAGGCCGTGACCGGCACGGCGGGGCGAGCCACCCCGGTGGAGACTACCCCGGCCAGAGCCAGCAGGTCGTCCAGAGGCACGTCCATGGCGTCCAGCTCGAACTCGGTCTTGAGCTGGGCGATCCATTCGGAGAGCAGGCGTCGTTCCTCAGACGTCATCTTCTTCGCCATGCCGCGTTCCTTTCCTCGGGGTCTTCTGTCAGCTGAGCCGGAACTTGTGCACGTCGTCCCAAGTGTCCACGTCCGCGGTGGCGTCCTCGGCCACAGTGACCTCCTGCAGGAGAAGGTCGTGGGTGAAGGAGCGTACCGAGCGGTTGGTGGGGTCCTGGTCCGCGTAGGCCGCGCGCAGCGCCTCGGTGCGGTACAGGGCGGCCAGCGGCTGGCGGCGACCGTCGGGGGTGACGCCGATGTGTCCGTCCGTTTCGGGCGCGGCCCCGGCGGACCCCAGCAGCAGGGGTACGGCGCGGGCCACTTCGGGCATGTCGCAGGCCAGGGTCATGGTCCAGTCCGCCAACGGCAGCGCCTCGAGGGCGGCCAGCCCGGCCGCGATGCCCGCAGCCGGCCCGGAGAACGGCGGATCCTCCCGGGTGCGCAGAACGCCCGCGGGGACGGCCAGCTCCGCGGGTCCGACCACAACGACCCCGGCAGCCCCTTGGACCGCTTCCACCGTGAGTTCCACGAGGGTGCGCCCGTTTCGCCGCAGGCTCGCCTTGGGTGTGCCGCCCAGCCGGGAGGATCGGCCCCCGGCCAGGACCACAACATGGAAGAGCAGAGCGCCGGCCGGAGTGTTCATCCGCCGGAAAAGGGCGGCAGGACGTCGAGCACGGCCCCGTCCGGGATCTCGGCCGCCGCATCTGGGCAGGCCACCCCGTCGAGCAGGAAGCTGGCACGGGACAGCACCTGGCCCAGCAGCGGTTGTCCAGGCACCGGTTGCTGGTGGCGTTGCGCGAGCAGTACCTCCACATCAGCGCGGGTACGGGGCGCGCCGTCTCCGGTGGGCAGCTCAAGGGTCTCGGCCTCGGTCCCGGCGGCTGCGCGTGCAGCCGCGAAGTACCGTACCCGCATGGTCGTACTGGTCGCGGAGGTCAGGGTACGGGGGTTGCTCTCTGTGGTGTTCTGGGTCATCGTTCCTGTTCCGGTCGGTGTGGTGGGGCGGCCACGGGTTCAGCCCCCGATCGCGCTCATCGGCCGCTCCGGCTGGACGTAGTCGGGTGAGTCCAGGCCCGTGTGGTCCATGCCGTGGGCGGCCGGCTTGGCCCACATCGCCGCCCGCCACCGCTCGGCGAGCTCGGCGTCGGTCGCACCGGCGCGCAGCAGCGGCAGCAGCTCGACCTCCTCGTGGGAGAACAGGCAGGACCGGACCCTGCCCTCGGCGGTGATCCGGGTCCGCTTGCAGTCGGCGCAGAAGGGCTCCGTCACCGAGGCGATGACACCCACGGTCCCCAGCGGCGCCTCCCCGGCCCCGGGAACCTCCTCGGGGGCCCCGGCGGGGGTGGTGGGGTGGACGTCCCAGAGCTCGGCCGGGGCGCCGTCGCGGGCGCCGGGGTGCGGGGTGAGCCGGAACCGGGTGCTGAGCCGGTGGCGGATCTGCGCGGCGGTGACCATCTCCGCCCGGGTCCAGCCGTGGTCGGCGTCCAGCGGCATCTGCTCGATGAACCGTAGGGCGAAACCGCGCTCCAGGGCCCAGGCGAGCAGCTCGGGGGCCTCGTGGTCGTTGACCCCGCGCATTAGCACCGCGTTGATCTTCACCGGGGCCAGCCCGGCGGCGGCCGCGGCCTCGGCCCCGGCCAGCACCTGCGCCAGGCGGTCCCGGCGGGCCAGGGCCCGGTAGGTCGCCGCGTCCAGGGTGTCCAAGGAGATGTTGATCCGGCTCAGCCCGGCCGCGGCCAGGGCCTGGGCCCGGGTAGCGAGGCCGATGCCGTTGGTGGTGAGCGAGACCGGCAGCTGCGGGTGGGCGGTGCGCACCCCGGCCACGATCTCCTCCAGGTCGGCCCGCACCAGGGGTTCCCCGCCGGTCAGGCGCAGCTCGGTGATCCCCAGCTGCCGGACCCCGACGTCGACGATGCGGGTGATCTCACCGGCGCTCATCAGCCGGGCGGCGGGCAGCCAGGGCAGGCCCTTGGCGGGCATGCAGTAGGTGCAGCGCAGATTGCACTTGTCGATGACCGACAGCCGCAGGTCGGTGGCCCGGCGGCCGTGCCGGTCGGCGAGCCCCGCCTCCCGGGGCGCGCCGCTGGGGCCCGGACCGGCACCGCGGATCTGCGGAAGTCCCAGGGAAACGCCCATGTCACCGCCTCCAACATATCGATCAGCGCAATAGCACAGACATCACTTGCGTTATTTGACCCACCTTATGGGGTCACCTTGCTGGTCCCCAAAAGTTACTGATCGTTCCTTGGGTTGCGCACAACACCGTGCGTCCCGGGCATTAGGGACACGATTAGGGCAGGCCGATATGACGAAATCCCAGTGATTCGAATCGAACGATTTTCGAAGCTTTCGGCTAGGGGAGCCAACCGCCCTAGATCCCCGACATGCCGCCTCAGGAAGCGCAATGGGCTCGCCTTCTGAAACAAAGTTCTCTTTCTGAAACATATGACACGTCAGCATTTACCACGGAATGCATTATGGCCAGAACAAGTCGTGGCGCGACGATCAGTAACGCGTAAGAATGGCATTCTTGCCGGCGCATTACTAGGTTTCTTTCCATGACGACCGAATCCGTCCCGCCGCGCACCGATGGTCCTGCCTCCGACGCCCTGCTCAAGCTCGGGAAGTTCTTCACCCGCTGGGAGGAGTCACCGGACGGCCGCGCGGTCTTCCGCGAGGGCGGGCGGGCCGGGGACGCGTTCTACCGGAACCGGTGGAGCCACGACAAGGTGGTCCGCTCCACGCACGGGGTGAACTGCACAGGCTCCTGCTCCTGGAAGATCTATGTCAAGGATGGGATCATCACCTGGGAGGCCCAAGAGACCGACTACCCCTCCGTGGGCCCGGACCGCCCGGAGTACGAACCACGCGGCTGCCCCCGCGGGGCCGCCTTCTCCTGGTACACCTACTCCCCCACCCGCGTGCGCTATCCGTACGTGCGCGGGGTGCTGCTGGAGATGTACCGGGCCGCCAAGGCAGAGGTCGGCGGGGACCCCGTCCTGGCCTGGCAGGCCGTGGTCGGGGACCCGGAGAAGCGCCGGGCGTTCCAGCAGGCCCGGGGCAAGGGCGGGCTGGTGCGCTCCAGCTGGCAGGAGGCCCTCGAGATGACCGCGGCCGCCCACGTGCACACGATCAAGACCTACGGCCCGGACCGGGTCACCGGGTTCTCCCCGATCCCCGCGATGTCCATGGTTTCCCACGCGGCCGGCGCCCGGTTCTTCAACCTCATCGGCGGGGTGATGAACAGTTTCTACGACTGGTACGCGGACCTGCCGGTGGCCAGCCCCCAGGTCTTCGGCGACCAGACGGACGTGCCCGAGTCGGGCGACTGGTGGGATGCGACCTATCTGATGATGTGGGGCTCCAACATCCCGGTCACCCGCACCCCGGACGCGCACTGGATGGTCGAGGCCCGCTACCGCGGCACCAAGGTCGTCTCGGTGAGTCCCGACTACTCCGACAACACGAAGTTCGCCGACGAGTGGCTGCCCGCCCAGGCCGGCACCGACGCCGCCCTGGCCATGGCCATGGGGCATGTGATCCTGAAGGAGAACTTCGTGGACCGGCGGGTCCCGTTCTTCGAGGACTACGTGGTGCAGTACACCGACCTGCCCTTCCTCGTCACCCTCGAGCAGCGCCCAGACGGCACCGTGGTGCCCGGCAAGTTCCTCACTGCCCAGGACCTGGGGCAGACAGAGGCCGCGGACGCGGCGTTCAAGACCGTGCTCCTGGACCGGGACGCGGGCACTCCGGTGGTGCCCCAGGGGTCGACGGGCTTCCGCTACAACGAGGCCGACGAGGGGAAGTGGAACCTGGACCTGCAGGGGGTGCGCCCGGCCCTGTCCGTCGCCGACTCGGCGTCCTACGAGCAGGCCACTAGCGTGATCGATCTGCCCGCGTTCACCGATGCCACGGGCGAGGGCTCGGTGGTCCACCGCGGGGTGCCGGTCACCGAAGTGGCCGGACGCACGGTGACCACGGTCTTCGACCTCATGCTCGCCCAGTATGGGGTGGGCCGGGCCGGGCTACCCGGCCAGTGGGCGTCCGGGTACGACGACGTGGAGACCCCCTACACCCCCGCGTGGCAGGAGGAGATCACCTCGGTCCCGGCGGCGGCGGTGGCCCGCATCGCCCGGGAGTTCGCCACCAACGCGGAGAAGTCCGGCGGCCGGTCGATGATCATTCTCGGGGCCGGCATCTGCCAGTGGTACCACGGGGACGTCACCTACCGGGCGATCTTGGCGATGCTGATGCTGTGCGGGTGTCAGGGCCGCAACGGCGGCGGGTGGGCGCACTACGTGGGCCAGGAGAAGACCCGACCGATCACCGGCCAGGCCACGATGGCCGCGGCCACCGACTGGACCCGCCCGCCGCGGTTCATGATCGGCACCGCGTTCTGGTACATGCACACCGACCAGTTCCGCTCCGACGGGTACTCCTCCGACTCGCTGCAGTCCCCGCTGGCCCAGGGTCACCTGAAGGGCATGCACACCGCCGACGTGGTCGCCAAGTCCACCCGCATGGGGTGGATGCCGTTCTTCCCGCAGTTCGACCAGAACTCCCTGGACGTGGCCGACGCCGCTTCCGAGGGTGTGGCCCGCGGGGAAGCACCTGATGAGGCCCGGTGGGTCGCGGATCGACTCAAGGCGCAGGACATGCGTTTCGCCGTCGAGGACGTCGACGCTCCGCAGAACTGGCCGCGCACCCTGATGCTGTGGCGTTCCAACCTGCTGGGCTCCTCCGCTAAGGGTGAGGAGTACTTCCTCAAGCACCTGCTGGGCACCCACCACAACGTCCTGGGCTCCGACCACTCCACCTCCCGCCCGAAGGACGTGACCTGGCACGAGCAGGCCCCGGAGGGCAAGCTCGACCTGCTCGTATCGGCCGACTTCCGGATGACCAGCTCCACCCTGCTCTCCGACGTCGTGTTCCCCGCCGCGACCTGGTACGAGAAGCACGACCTGTCCTCCACCGACATGCACCCCTACGTGCACGCCTTCACCCCGGCGATCAACCCGCCGTGGGAAGCGAAGACGGACTACGACCTGTTCCGGCTGCTCGCCGAGGAGTTCTCCCGGCAGGCGAAGGTGCACCTCGGGGTGCGCAAGGACATGGTGGCCACCGCGCTCACCCACGACACCCCGGGCGAGCTCGCCCAACCCGGGGGCCACGCCCCGGACTGGAAGGGCACCGACGTCCCGGCGGTACCGGGCAAGAACCTGCCGAACCTCCAGGTGGTGGAGCGCGACTACACCGCGGTCGGGGAGAAGTTCTCCGCGGTCGGGCCACTGGCTGAGAAGCTGGGCCTCACCACGAAGTACATCACCTACGACGTCTCCCACCAGGTGGACCAGCTGGCCCGCCTGCACGGGGTGTTCGACTCCGGGGCCGCGGCAGGCCGACCGGTGATCAACACCGACGCGCGGATGGCCGAGGCCATCCTCCTCTTCTCCGGCACCACCAACGGGGAGCTGGCCGTGCAGGGCTTCGAGACCCTCGAGAAGCGCACCGGGGTGGAGCTCGCAGACCTC
>NZ_JAFCWG010000015.1:0-10162 GCF_049897445.1 Kocuria sp. LHG3120
GCCCGGGACCAGTCGAGGATCTCCTCCACGGAGAGCTCCTCGAGCACAGCCCGGTGGAGCCGATCCCACACCCCGGCCTCCTGCCACTCGCGCAGCCGGCGCCAAGCGGTGTGCCCGGATCCGCACCCCAGTTCCACGGGCAGGTCCCGCCACCGGCACCCGGTGTGGAGCACGAACAGAATGCCTTCCAAGGCGGCGCGGTCGTCGATCCGCCTCAGCCACCGCCTCGAGGGCCCGAGGGTCGACCCCGGATCGATGACCGTGCGGCCCTGGCCGCGCTCAGCTGCGGCGCTTCTTCCGGCTCGTCACTGGGTTTCGGAGGGCTCACGTCCACCAGTGTCTCGATTTTCTCGCTTATGTCGACCCTCCAACCCCATTCGGGGTGATTAGGCCTCTTACACCGATACCGCGATAGTCCCAGTAAAAACAGATGAGAGAACTCGTCCATCCTGGCTACGATCTCCCCCGCGGTTTCTACTCGAGGGACGAATCAGCAAACATTTCTTTCCCCGACCCGGTTTCATGACTGGTGATGGTGAGAACTGTCCATGGGTACTCCCATGGTGCGCAGCTGATCGGTGCAGGCACCTAGTGCGTGGGCGTAGTTGCTGTCCAGGGATCGGCCAGCAAAGTGCAGTCCGAAGGCGCGGCGGCTGTCGTCGAGCCAGTTCAAAATCGGAGATCCGGAGTTGCCGCCCAGCGTGGTCAGGTCGTGGCCGAAGACCCACTGCTGCTCGTCGCCGTCCACCGTTCCCAGGGGGCGGTAGGTAATGCCGGGGGCGAGACGTTTGATTCCATACCGGTTGCCGAACAGAGTGGTGTTGACCCAGGTCCAGTCGATGCCCTCGTGAGTCCCTCCAATGAACTGAGGTGGGCCGGGAAAGCCGACGACGCAGTAGGACGCCAGGTTGCCGGCGGGCCCGTCCGGATCAGCGGTCACCGGTATCGCGGGGGGTAGAGCAGAGTCACTTTCCGCCGTGGGTTCGAGCCGCAGGACTGCCGCATCGAGCCTCGTGAAACTGGGACCGTCCGCTGTAGTGGAGATGGTGGCCTCGACGACTTGGAAGCGGTTCTTGTCCGCACGACCGGATTCGACGGCGAAGTCTATGAAGACGCCGCCTCGGACAGTGAAACCTGAATGAGAGGGCTGCACGAGGTGTGGGAGGCGCTTTCTTATTGCCTCGACGACGTGGAGGTTTGTCAGTGCCAATCCTGCTGCGCTGTCGACGATCCAGGCGGTTCCGAAGTAGTCCCGCGCCGTGGGCTTTTCCGGCTCGACGCGTCCAATGGCACGGATGGATGGAGCCAGCGAGTCCTGGGTGCTGGCTAGGGTGGCGCTCCAGTCCCCTGCTAAGGGGTGGTGGGGATCCACCCGGGCATCGTGTATCGGCAGGGAGGGCCGGGTGCCGTCGGCCCGGATGACGGCCTCCAGGGTTCGAGCGTCGTCCACAGTGAGCCGGGAGCCGGGAGCCTCATCAAGCTTGTCGATGGTACGCCGGGTTCGGTTTAGCAGGATCTCTAGGGCACGACGGTATTCGCGGGGGTCTCCGACCTCATCAGCTGGCGCAACCTCGAGGACGGAGAACAGAGCGGCTTCCAGGCGTCCGGTCACGGCCTCCGCCCGGGGAGGCGCCTGCGCTGCTTCCGCTGGGTCGACCGCTTCGACTAAGACGTGTTGACGATCGGCCAGAGCCGGTGCGGACACCAGGGCGCGGAGATGACGTGCGGACTTCTCCGGCATGAAGCGTGTCATCGTTTCTCACCCACTCTCTGGGTGGGTGCGGCCTCAACCGGTGGGAGGCCCAGCCAGCCCCTCAGGTATTCGTTGTCGACGGCCGTCCCAAGTTGCTCGGTGACCGTCGCGGCCCCCGGCAGCTCGGGTTGCACATCCGCTGAGGCGGCCGCGGCTCGGTGCAGGAGCGCCGTCGCCAGTTCTGGTCCGAAACGGTGCCAGTCCAGTTCGGTGGAGTCGACAGCGTCGAAGTTAACCAGCTCCGCGACTAGCGAGGCCACCGATGTCATCTCCGAGTCCGGGGCCCCCAGCACATGGTCGACGGCTTCCCGGTCCCGCCCCAGATCCAGGTCGGCGAGCAACAGAGCCTCCGCGTTGACGATGCCGGGTCCCATCTGGAAGGAGTTCCACCCGAGTGGCCGGCGGGAGGTCGCTTGGAGGAGACGGCGGAACATCACCTGCAACGTCTCACCTCGAGCCCGTGCCTGCCTGACAAGGTTGGCCCGCCCGTGGTGGGCCAACCACAGGGCCGCCGCCCCTGCGGTGAGCGCCACAGCGAGACTGGTTCCCTGGCCTTGGTTCACGTGCTCGCCTCCCGCTCCACTTCCAGCGGGAACATCCGCGTGAAAGACGTTCTGACCCGGTGCTGAGATGTCCACCGCGGCTCCCTGACAGCTACCCGGCCACCGGGCGTCCGCGGCGTTTGTGCCCGCCACTGCGATGCACTCGTCATAGCGGGCCGGCCAGACGACGGCGCCGACGCAGTTCCCGGCGGCGGCCAGGACGATGACATCGGCTGCCACGGCCCGGCGCACCGCCCTGTGGAGGGAAAAGGACGGGATGCCCCCCAGACTCATAGTGATGACTGCGGCGCCGTGCTCGACGGCCCAGTCGATCGAGCGGGCAACGGTCACCTGGGTCACGCGCACGACGCTTTCAATGGCTCGCAGCGGCATATGCGCGGCGTCCGGAGCTGATCCGGTGACTCGCAGCATGGGCGGGGACACCGCGACGCTGGCCGTTGCCGTGCCATGCCCGGGATTGGCGCCGGTGAGCGGATCGGTGGGGTCGTGGTCCGCTCCGAGGAAATCGAACCCGGAAGCGGAGTTGACACCGCGCAACTCGGCGTGCGCGGTGATCCCGGTGTCGGGCTGGGCGATCAAAATTCCCCGACCTCTGCTGGGTCGACCCTGTGCCGCAGAAACCCGCCAGGCCTGGACCGCGCGTATCGTTTCAAGCGCCCAGCCCGGTCTGCCGTCGAGATGGGGTTCCCGGGCAACCCAGCACCCGCCGAGCACGCCCCCCAAGCTCTCTTGTCTCAGGCCTACATCCGGCGCGGCGGGCGGCTCCTCAGGGAAGAAGTCGGTGGGCAGATCGGGCTCGGCTGCCGCAACTTCCAGAGTCTCGGCCAACGCATACCCGGCGGCGAACACCGTGGCCGGGTCCTCGATGCGCAATCCGTGTCGAGGCAGCTCCACCACGACAATCCCTGGTTCCAATGCCGACAACGGGGCGAGCACGGCACCGAGATCCGGCAGGATGCCCCGCAGACTCTCCGCAACGGCCGCAAGGTCCTGGCCGGGCCGCAGCTCCAAGGCGAAACGAGCCGGTGGGAGGTCCACGATCCGCGGAACGAGGGAACGTTCCACGGTTTCTTTCACTGTCTCGCCCCTGCCGGCGAAGGCGCTGTCGTCCATCATCCCGTTCCTCCCGTGCGGTCTCCAGCGGTGGAGCCGGTGCTGTGGGCTCCATCTGCAAATGGGTCCGGGATGAGTACCCCCAGTGGACTCATCGGGACCTCCAGGAATCCGCCCCGTTCTTTCAGCCCTGCGAGGGATCTCGGCGTGGAGGCCATGTTGATCACCAAGCGCTTCCTGAATCGCTCCGATGGGCGTCCAACCAGGCACCCACCACCGCGCGTCCACTTTGGATCGCTGCGAGGTTGGTACTGGTCGTTAGAGCATTCACGGTGCGGCTGAGGTGGCAGGAGAACGCGGCTACTCCCGCCAGGTGCACCGAGTCGGGGAAGTCGGTTGTCGTAGGTCCATCCGCGGTCTCGAGGTTTTCCGCGATGTTGTGCCGGCACCACTTGGAGTCGCAGGCTACACGTTCTCACCGGCGAGCCCGCTCAACAGGGTGAGCGCGCGATCCCGGTACACGCCGTCCTGCTCTGGAAGCGACTCCCGGACCGGCTCCGCGGCGGTTTGCAGGGTGCCTTGCAAGGCGGCTGCACGCGAGTGCAGCAAGGACAACCCCTCGGCATCGTGCGGGTAGAGCAGGCTCAGCCCGCGCTTGTCCCCACCGGAGAGATCGACCCCGTTGCCGGTGGGCGCACACCGGCTGGGATCGGACTTGTAGAAGAAGGACGGGAAACGGTAGAGCATCACCGATGCAGGATCGAAGGGACCCACCACGACGGCCGGGTCGTCCTCCGTCCGTAGGTTGTGATCGACTTTGTGACGAGGCCAGCGATTCGGGGGGCCAGCCAGGAAAGTATAAATACCCGGACGACGCCCTTGGGAGTCCGGAACGAACACCCCGCGCGGATCACGGGTAGGGACGTACCCCGGATCGTCGTCCCAACGGAACTCCACCTCACACGGTCCCCTCAGGTTCTGATGGGAGTGGTGGAAGGCCAACGCGTGTAGGAACTCGTGGCGGACCGTACCCTCCCAACGATCAGGCCGTTGGGCGGCGAAACCACTGAGATTCAGACTACGCTGATTCGGTCTACCTCCCACCGGCTCCCCCGGTAGGCCGATGGACCGATCCGTGCTGTCGGTCCCCACCAATGAGAAGTACCCACCAAGGTCGAAGCTGACACGGATTTCGGCGGCGTAGTCTTCATCGTCCTCGCGCCACCGTCGGTACCCCCCGGAGCCGTCCGAACCAAAGTCCAGCCTCAAGTTGCAAGCCTCGGTAATCTGATCGGTGGCCCCGGCCACCGCATCGTGCAGATCGGTGTCACCGTCCAGGAACGCCACACGCACCACGGACCCGGGCACCCATCTGGCCAAGTCCGATGCAACAAACTCCAGTCCTGGAGCGTTCTCCGCCATCCTCCGCCAGGCCGCGTTCCTGATCTCCAAGGAGGCAAGCACCTCGTCCGGCAATGAATCCAGGATCATCATCTTGTCCTTCACTGTTCGTCGTATTGACGCACCCCGCGACGAGCAGCGCGGGCGCGTCGGACACACCTTCTTTCACGCCCACCGCGGAGGACAGACGCGCATTTTTCATGACTAGCGAGCCCAAAGATATTGAACGATCCATTACTGCGCTGTTACTACTCCCGTGTTCCCTGTAATAATCCCGACTTCGGTGACGTACGCCGCAACTCGTGATCTCTCTGCAACCATCGACCCATAGAGCGATAACAGCGCAGTAACACCTGGATCGTTACCTTCACTCCACCTGCAGTTCCTATTGCGCCGTTTCTTCCTTCCACTGCGCGGAGGCCCCGAGCGCGGCGCGAAGGGTTACCGACGAGCCTTAGGAGTGAGCGTGGTGTCGATCCCGGATCGCGTCATCGCCGCCACCGTCCAGCGTTACCAAGCCCGCCAGGAGCCTCGGGCGACCACGGTGGACAAGATCCGATTCGCCCACATGTCGGAAGGCCATTTGCTGGCGGTTGATGCCCCTGACCGGGTGCGGATGCGATCTGAGCATTTGCTGCAACAGCCGGTGGTGCGGGCGGCGCTCGGGGTGGCGTCCACCGAGTCGGCGGCAGCGGCCCGGGGAGTCATCGACGACCCCCGGGTGCTGGAGCGGATCATCGGGGACAACAACTTGCTGGGCGTGGCGTTCCTGGAGCTGGGCGCGGCCGCCGCCCGCAGCGTGGGACGGATCCACATCCGCGAGGGCTCCCGCCCGGCCGGCTTCGGCACCGGGTTCTTGGTCTCCCCCCGGCTGGCCATGACCAACAACCATGTGCTCGAGAACGTCGAGGTGGCCCGGTCCTCGTGGGTCGAGTTCAACTTCCAGGACGGCATCGACGGGATGCCCCTGCGCTCCCGCTTCTTCGCCCTGGACCCCGCCGCGTTCTTCCTAACTGACCCAGAGCTGGACTGCACGGTTGTGGCCGTCGCCGCCCAGTCGCTGGCTCAGGAGGGGTCCCCGAGCGTGCCGTTGCATAGCTTCGGGTTCCACCGCACCAGTGCCGTGCAGGGCAAGATCCTGCTCGGAGAGTCCGTCAACATCATCCAGCACCCCGAAGGCAAACCGAAGCAGATCTCGCTGCAGCAGAACGAGCTGGTGGACCGCCTGGAGCTGTTCTTGCACTACCGCAGTGACACCGCCCCGGGGTCTTCCGGGTCCCCGCTGTACAACAACCAGTGGGAGGTGCTGGGCCTGCACCACTCCGGGGTGCCAGCGCAGAACGAGGCCGGGCAGATCCTTGCCCAGGACGGCACCGTGTGGACCCACGACCGCGGGGAGGCCGCGATCCAATGGGTCGCCAACGAAGGGGTGCGCATGAGCAGCATCCACACCTGGCTTCGCACCGCAGCAACCACCCTGGCTCCCGCCGCCCGGCAGTTGCTGGAGGAACTGCTCACCCCACCGCCTCCCCCCGCGACGACCCCGGCCGAACACGCCGCCCAAGCCCCCGAAGGCATCACCGTGCCCGTGGTACCGGTCCCCTCTCTCACGCCCACGCCTGAGGCGAAAGTCACCGCAGCCCCCGCCCAGCAGCTACCCGTAGCACCACCTCAAGTGTCCCAGGGCACAGTTTCCCTCACCGTCCCGCTGCACCTGGAACTGCGGTTGGACAGCCCCACTACCGGCATTGCCACGTCCTCCGGAGCCGGGATTGCGCCGGCCGAGGAGCCCGAGGCTCAGGCCCTCGATCCCGACTACGATCAGCGCCCTGGCTACGACCCCGATTTCCTGCCCTGGCCGGTACCCCTGCCACCACTGACCGACGCGCAAAGGACCCGGGCGGCACAGACTTTGCGCGCCCGCCCGGGGGCGGATCCGACGGTGGTGGACTACCACCACTTCAGCTTGGTCGTCGACGCGCCCCGGAGGCTGGCCCTGTACACCGCCGTCAACGTCGACGGAGCCCGCGCCCGCCGGCCTGACCGCGACGACCGCTGGCTGTTCGACCCTCGCCTGATGCGCGAGGTACAGATCGGCAACGAGCTGTATTCTCGCAACGACTTCGACCGCGGCCACCTCGTCCGCCGACTGGACCCGGCCTGGGGCTCGGTCGCCGAGGCGTGCAAGGGCAACGACGATACCTTCCACTACACCAACTGCGCCCCCCAGCACAGCAACTTCAACCAGAACACGTCCACCTGGCTGGGGCTGGAAGACTACCTCCTCAATCAGGCCCGAGCGGATCGGTCCCGGATCACGGTGTTCACCGGTCCGGTGCTGGAGGACACCGACCCGATCTACCGGGGCCATCGCATCCCGTTGGCCTTCTGGAAAATTCTGGCCTTTCAACACACCGACGGGCAACCTTCGGCCACTGCCTACCTCATCAGCCAACGCGATCTCGTCACCGGCATCACCAAAGAGGCCTTCGTCCCTACCACCCACCAGGTCGCCGTACGCCGCATCCGTGACCTGACCGGCCTGGACTTTGCTTATCTCACCGCGGCCGACCCGCTCGACGAACCCGGCGCCGAGCACGAGCGCGCCCACGAAGCCTTCGAGGAACGCCTCCCTAGCCACCTCGTGGGCTCCTTCGACGATCTCGTGCTTTGAACCGGGCAATCGGGACAGCTCCGGGTCCGACCCCGCACCAACCGGCCCAGTGAACCTTCCCTCTGACTCGCCTAATCGCCTCGCCCACAAAACCCGACTCGCCGCCCTATGACCACCCCGTCCTATGTCGGGTTCGAAGCCGCCCACTACGATGAGGCCACTGCGCCCCGGCCGGAGATGTAGCTCGTATGAACAAGGCAGAGAATCCGTGACGGTTAACTAATGCTCGAGACCGGGCAATTGCAGCCTCTTTTATGCGAGTATTCGATGATGTCCCAGTAATGGACCACCCGTAACCTTGGTGCCAGTTGTTCAGGGCGCACGAGGTCTTGCCATTCCTCTGTGGGATCGAACGTGTACGCCGTTGTTGTCGACACCGTACCGTTGAACATTAATGCGTCGGCAACCTGATGGATTGGACTCCCAATGCCTGTTATGGTCCCGGATTTGTTCAAACTGAAGCGCACGAAGTTCGTGCTATGGCGCCCGCACCACACGGCCCCTGCACCGAAGTTGGTGATCGGCATATTCACGTCTGGAAATCCGCGGTCACTGACATCGAGACAGGCGCACGACTTGGCGGAGATTCCGGGTTGCCCGGGGCTGTGGGCAATCGATGCAGTCAAGTGCGGGCTGGTGGACGGAGAGGTCTATCATTACTGGTTCGAGGTGACCGATAGTGCTCCGCACCGAAATGGGCAACGCATACTGTGTACAGATCCGACGGCGTTCACGGTGGACTGGCGTTTGCTTGCCGACAGGCAACCCCCTCCGTACTCCAACAACGACCGTGACCCGGCCTCCGTCGTGAAGTTCACCAACGGGCAATTGGTAGGGTGCGACACGACCGGTGAGGAATTCGTGACGGTCGCCTCGATCGAGAAGGCCAGATCCGCAGCGAACAACAGACTGGTGATCTACGAACTGCCGACAAGTTGGACGAGGACCAATCTGCACGGCGACCCGCAGGTCGGCGTGGGTACCTTTCAGGACGTCGCCGCACTGATCGATCCGAAATCCGACCCCGCGAACTTCGTCGGCGTGGCCGCGCTCGAAGCGGGCCGGAGCCATCTCGGGGCCCTCGGTGTCAACGCGCTCGAACTGCTCCCTCCCGCAGACAGTTTTGTCGATCGGGAGTGGGGTTACGCGACGAGCAACTACTTCGCCCCCGATTTCGATCTAGGCTTTCCATCTGCCAATACCTCGCCCACACCCAACGGGGATCTGGCCCGGCTGGTCAAGACGTGTCACGAGCACGGCATCCGATTCTTCGCCGACGTGGTGATGGCATTCGGAACTCGCGCGCCGCTCGAGAACATCAACTTCCACGAATTCCACATCGACCCAAAGAGCGAACCTGACGACCCCGACGCGCAGCAGTCCGGCGGACAAGGCCAGCGAGATGGGTTCGGGGGAACACTGTGGCGCTACTCACGACAGGTGAACGGCTACGACCCGCTGGACGGCCAATCCCGCCCCTTGAACCCGGCTCGGCAGCTCATGAAAGCGTTCTTGTTGCGCTGGATGGCGGACTTCGGCGTCGACGGCTTACGTGTCGACAGCGTGAACAACATCGCCAACTGGGATTTCGTCCAGGAGTTCAAGAATCTCGCTCGTAGAGAATGGCAAGGCGACGCGGACCGGTTCCTTGTAGTGGGCGAAGAGTTGTCGGTGCCTCAGGATCTGCTTAAGCAAGACCGTCTAGACGGCTTGTGGAACGAGGACTTTAAACGGATGGTGCGGCACGCCATTCTCGGCACCAACGACGCCAAAGAACCGAGCTTCGAATGGACGATCCGCAAACTGATCGACTGCCGCCTCATGGGCTTTCGAGATGGCGCACAGGCTGTCAACTACCTCGGCAGCCACGACGTGGAGGGCGTTCACAACGAGCGCCTGTTTGACTTCCTGCAGAACAACGGCGTGGCATTTACCGAGGAACGCATCAAGCTTGCATTCGTCTGCCTCCTGACGGCCGTCGGCGTGCCCATGATTTTCGCGGGGGACGAGTTTGCTGACGAGCACGATCTCAGCACCGGACACCCGGCCAAACAGCGCGACGCCGTCAACTTCGAGCGGGTGGAGGAGCCATGGCGGCAACGAGTTTTCAATTACGTGGCTAGGCTGGTACACCTGCGCACCCACTCCGACGCGCTTGCAGTGAACGACACCGACTTCATCCACGTTGATTTCAATGACGGCAAGCGTGTGCTGGTCTGGCGACGGGGGCGGCCCGGAGACGGCGACGACGTCGTCGTTGTGGCCAACTTCTCCAACTTTGTATCAGCCGACCTCGGTTCAGGCGGCGAATATCGAGTACCCAATTGGCCACCCACTCCCACCGGCAAACGCTGGCGGGAAATCACGCAGCAACGCGACGTTCCACCCGACTGGGTGGGACGTGAAGGCATCAATGCCTGGGAAGCGAAAGTGTATTGCCTTGTCGGCGCATGACCTCGGTCACCGTAGACGTGATGCAGCCTCCATCGCGGGAGAGTCGTCCATGCTCGGATTCGTATCTCGTCGACACCACCACCATGGCCGCCGCACACGGGAATGCCCCGACATCCGATGACTCTCTGACCTGCCCCACGGTTCCCTTAGACCTTGTCTCATAACTCCGTTGCCTGGCACAGTCGGCGGAGGTTGATGAGCGTGATGGCGAGCAGGAGCAACGGGAGCAACGTGGCCTCGGTGCGGTCGTAGCGCAGCCCGAGG
>NZ_JAFCWG010000016.1:0-8668 GCF_049897445.1 Kocuria sp. LHG3120
TCGCCCTCCGGGCCCTCGGGGTGGTGGCTGGGGTGGGATCAGCGGGGCGATCAGCTCCCACAGACGGTCATCGACCATCCACGACTGCGTCCTCGTCGTCATGGAGGCACAGTCAACCGCCCTAGGGGACGACCGGCAACGACAGACTGGGTTTTAAGACCAGGTCTAAGAAGTGGTTTCAATAGTTTTTCCGTGGCAGTCGCCGGGCGCAGATGACGGTGACCGCGAGGGTGACGACAGCGGTGATGGTGGCGGCGCTGCGGTCGTAGCGGATGGCCAGGCGGCGGAAGGCCAGCAACCAGGAAATCGTGCGTTCCACGACCCAACGGTGGCGGCCCAGCCGTTCGCTGGAGTCCACACCAATGCGGGCGATCCGCGCGGTGATGCCACGCCGGCGAAGGTAGCGGCGCACCCGTTTGTTGTCGTAGGCCTTGTCCGCGTGCAGCTTGCCCGGTCTCCGCCGTGGACGTCCCCGTCCTCGGCCCTTGACCCGGGCCAGCCCGTCCAGGATCGGCTCCACCAGCATGGAGTCGTGCCGGTTGGCCCCGCTGATCGCCACCGCCAGCGGCAATCCGTCAGCGGTGACCAGCAGGTGGTACTTGGTGCCTGCCTTGCCGCGGTCCGTGGGGTTGGGCCCAGTCAGCTCGCCCCCCTTTTCGCCCGGACACTGACCGAGTCCAGGCACGCCCTCGACCAGTCGAGCTGGCCGTCCTGACCCAGCTTCTCGAGCACGGCGTGGTGCAGGTCGTCCCACACCCCGGCTTCCTGCCAGGCCCGCAGCCGACGCCAGCAGGTGATCCCGGAGCCGAAGCCCAGCTCCACGGGCAGCTTCTTCCACGCGATGCCGTGCTCGGCCACGAACAGGATGCCGTTCAGGGCCGCTCGGTCATCCACGCGCGGTCGCCCGGTGCGCCCGTCTTTCGCCGGCGGGGGTGGCGGGATCAAAGGTTCCAGCAACTCCCACAACTGGTCGCTAACCAGCCGCCCGAAGGCTTTCTGACTCGTCATGGCAGCCATGATCACCAGCCGGGCAGGCACCGCTCAATGACTCACCCATAACTATTGAAACCACTTCTAAATGGGGGTCAATCGCCAGAGTCGGGCTTGCCGACGGCGCCGGTGGTAGGTCCGCTC
Organism: Kocuria sp. LHG3120; assembly: GCF_049897445.1. NCBI lineage: Bacteria > Bacillati > Actinomycetota > Actinomycetes > Micrococcales > Micrococcaceae > Kocuria > Kocuria sp. LHG3120. The sequence continues at coordinate 1,135 of NZ_JAFCWG010000016.1, forward strand.
AGTCCATGTCACGATCGCGGTCCGTAGCTGCTGACGAGAAGGCCAGATGCGGCGGTCGAGGAGATGATTCTGCAACGAGGCGAAAAAGCTCCCCATGGCGGCATTGTCCCCGACTCCACCCCCCCTGTCCCAGCGAATCGACAAAGCAGAGCGGGTCCAGGGCGTGAACGAACTTTCGTGATTAAAATCATCTGTCAAGTACTTTCACTATCACAAAACGTGCAGTGCTAGAGAGATCAGAAGTTTACATTAGATTCAAGACAGCACTAGTCACCACGGGGTGACTTTAAAATCAAGTCAACATTACCATGAATTTTATGGGATCGTGGGGTCTACTACAAAAATTTGCACAATACAGTCCGGTCGTTGACCCATGGTTACCCCATCGAGTCGATTGGCACCAGTGAGGGAAAATTAATGGGCTTTACTATAATGTCACAACCCAATAGACGCTCCGGATATAATTCGTTTCGTAATTTTCTTACAACTTACATCACCCAAGGGCAACTTTCTTGATTTGAATATTATGGAATTGATTCTGCAGTTTGCATCTTAGTTTTTAACCAACCGATTTATGCTGCATATTAACTACTATGGAATCGCCGGCCGCAGCAATCGACAAATTGCCGCGGCCGGCGATGGCCACCAATTATGCATTAGCGGTTAATGCCATACTTTTATCGCTGCGCATTAGGGGTTAATGATAAGGTAGTCCACGGAAAGTCGAATTGGATCATTGTGGTCAATATGAATCCGGGTGGTGATGCTGCCGTCCTGCACGCCGACGTTGTGCAACGTGTATCGGGCTGCGCCCACAATCTTACCTCCGCCTGCAGCACCTTCTCCAACGGAGACGAATACACGAGTGTGGCGGGTTACATTGCCCGAATTGAGGGTAAGCCTCAACCAGCCACGTCTGTCGCCCCAGTCGTGACGGTAGGTGTATCCGCTGCCGCTAAGTTCATCGGTGCCCCCCTCACCTCCAAACAGAAGCTTTAGCTGGTCCTCATCAAGCTGCTGCTCTTCTGCTGACTCCATCCCCGAAGGGAGTGAAGGATTCGTGTCACTCATCGTTGACCTCATTAAAATTAGGTATCAAATATGCCGCAATCAGGCAGGGCTTGACGCACTTAGTCTTTCTGGCTTCCAAAGATTGCGGCATGTACACCGTGCACCTGCGGCCGTTACTGAGGCGGTACTACCATTACGTATATTTAAAAAATTGAGCGCTGATGCGCCCCGTTGCCCAATGTTTTTCTAGAGCAAATCTGACCTTATGCGTGCTGGGGAGCTTGCCGTCTTTGGCATAGCGACTACGCGGAATGTCAACAAGGACCGCGGACGTCGAACGGGTGCACGCCAATAGATTATTTGCCGGTCAACGTCTCTGACTGGTATCAGCATCGATGAATCACGACGCAGACTGGTTTTCCCGCGAATGAAATATCTCGTGGAGCCGAGAGAACAAATATATATAGATGACCATCTTGGTGGACTCACTGGGTTGATTCCGGGCGTAGCGTAGTCCGCTGGTCGATGATGGCCATGGTCACTATGCATGGAGGTTTTCTCACCGGGCTCCTCTTTCGAGCACGGTGAGCACGAGGGCGCCAGCGACGATGGCCCCGATCCGTGACGGTGAGATGGTCACATGGCGCAGCGCGCCCAGCGCTGGGTCAGCAGCGCGTTGGCTCGTTCCCCGATGGCGCGCATCCCGGTCAGGAACGTGTTGTAGGTGCGCGTATCGATCCCCGGATGGCGACCCTTGATCGGGTGGTGCACCCTGATCCCGGCGCCTTGGTATCTCTTGTCGGCCGCGGCCGGCAGCCCGGCCGCGGCGGCCGGGTACAGGGCGCCCAGGCAGTGCTGTCTTGCGGCGGTGATGTCGTGGGTGGAGCCGGGCTCTTCCGGGGAGGTTCACAGGGAGAAGCCGGTGGGGTCGGCGATCACCTGGATGTTGCCGCCGAACCTTTTGTGCTTCGCCGAATACCAGGCGTGATTGCCGGCCTCGGTGCGCTCGGCGAGCCGGTCGGTGGGAAGCAAGGTGCCATCCAGGGTCAGGTAGGGCAGGCCGTTCTCCTGCGCTGTGGCCAAGGCCTCGTGCAACTCGGGGGCTTGAGCGGCGAGCACGTCGAGGCCCTCGTGCAGGTACCGGTAGGCCGTGGCCTGAGACAGCCCGTGACTCCGGGCCGAAGACGCCAGGCGGGTGCCGTCGCGGTACCAACGCAGCACGAGCTTGGCCTTGGTGCGGGCCGTGCCGGCGCGCTGGAAGGGCCGCCGATCATGGGTCATGCGGTGGCGGTGCAGCAGGCCGGTGAGGAAATCAATGATTTCGGCGGGCACGTCGCAGATGGCAGAGTAGGTGAACACGTAGGGTCCTTGCGGCGGATGACTTTCTGGCGATTTCCATCCTGCTCATGGGCCTTACGCCATGCCAGCCTGCTGCTGCCGCCAGCCCGAGCCACCGCGCGACCACTCATCCTGGTGAGAAAACCTCAGCGTGTCGGAAGTACGGGCCCTGTCGCAACCCACGTCGGACGAGTCTTCACAACGACCTGTCTGTTCTGACGTTCTATCCAAAAGCAGCGTTTTGCCATTAGGAGTGCGTGCGAATTTGAACTGCCTAATAAGCAGAATCCCCTCACTGGGGATCTCTTCCGGCGCTACGCAGAACAGGTCGTCCTCAGGATCGGCGGTTTACGTCTGCTCTCAGTAGCAGGCCGCGCAGGTAAACTTCCATGGGCGGGGCTCAAGCCCGAACGTGCACGACTGGCGTCGCTCAAGTTCCGTTGTGAAGTGCGAGACCGCACCCAATTATCGATACCCGCCGGGCGAGCGGTCGAGCATCCAGTCAGGAGCTTTGTCCTTCGCGATCAACCCCACAATGAAATACCCGAAGAATCCGGCAGCCAAACCGATTGAGTAGCACGCGAACATCGTCGTGTCGTCCTGGAAGAGTGTGGTGACTGCGGCGCCGCCCACTGCTGCGAAAACCGTTGCGATGTCCGACAAGGAGACCGTTTCGGTGTTGCGCCTCAGCGTTCGATATGTCACCCATCCGATGACCAGTCCGAACGCGATCGCACCTATAACCTCGAGCATGTGCAGACCTTTCCTTTATGTCACTGACTGTGGACTCTGAGATCGGCAACGCAGTACGGCGTGTAAGCGAGTCCCAGTGGATTACCGACTTCGAGAAGACGCCTGCGGCCTGAAGTCACCAGCGGCCCCACGGATTCCCCGGCGGCGAATCTGGACAGGAAATCGATCGCGAATCGACTGGCCAGTTTCTCGGGGATTGTGATCTCCACACCGATGACTCCTGATGCTCGGCAGAACGCAAAGTTATTGAGGAAGGATATTAGGTCGTCGGGAGTGACCCCCACCGTTTCGCATCCATTGATAAATACGAGGGGGTTGGGACTCGCCCATCGCACCTTCCAGTGGATTAGGTCCGAGGGGAGTAGCCGTTGCTTGTGGCCGACGCCCAGCCAGACGTCGGTCTTTTCTCGGCCCCCGTGGCAGTAGAAGTACACGACGTGGAGGTCTGGTCGATTCAACATTGCGCCGATCTGGAGTCGATCACTCCGCACGTCCGTGCGGTAAGAACGGATCGCTTCCACATCGGCCTGATGGCTGCGTAGCTGGCTTAGGTCCTCGCTGACTGCCATGAGCATGTTTACGCCAGAGGGGGTGGCCGCAATAACTCTGGGCGCATCCTGGGCAAACGGCGAAACGGTGTGATCGATGCTTCCTCGTGGTTGCCGGTGAGTACTTAGGGGCTGTTCGACTACGTGGCGGAAGCCCCAAAAACCGGACGGGCAAATGACATTCGGATCATCTGCGCTGAGGCAGCGCGTACTGAAGCAATTGAGTCGATCGAGCCATCCAGGGGGTCCACCACGTGTAATGCCAGCCAAAAACTCCTCACACAGCTTGTTGTTGGGCTCGGATATAAGCGGCTGATCGTAGATGAGAGCCCACGGAAACGCGCGTGAGGCCGATGACGTTACGGCAATCTGAATCGTCGTAGGGAGGTGAAGTGCGGCCTCAAGCTCGTCCTGGAACTCCCAGTCCTTCCCGGCGACCATGTCGGCGTAAAGGGTCGAGCCGAGCCGCGCGAGCCCTCTGATGTCTTCCAGAATGGCGCCGGGGGGCCCCTCGTTGTCAGGCTCGAAGCGATACCGGTTCGGGGTACCGTCGCGCTTGAAGGTGCTGCAAACCGCTTGGAGTGCCTCTCGGACCGCCTTTGCCTTCGATCCCATCTGCTGGTCCGTCAGATGCAGACTGCGTGGCCCGCCGGCTCCCATCACTCCTATCGTGTGACTTCCTGAAGGGTCGTCGTTCACGACGATGTTTATGGCTCGGGCTTCTAGGTCTTCGACATGCTCGAAGCTCCCACTCAGGACGAAATCCGTCTCCGCATCTTGGACGCCGGCCAGCCCATTTGACTCAGCGACAGTCACCGTAATCCTCAGCGACTGGAGGAGTTGGTGCTTGTGATAGAGGCATAGGCGCGCCGTCGCCAGGCCTGCGCGCGGCGGAGTGGTCACGGGGACCAGCAGGACGTTGCTCTCGCCGGGTGGCGGCGGTAGCAGCAGCACATGCTGACCCACGTCCGTGCTGAAGTCGCGGCTGAACAGAACCACGTCGATGTTAACCCCATTGCCGGTCTCGAGCGGCAGGAGGGCCTCAGGCAAGGCTGTTGGCAAATTGCTAATGCTCTTGGCCTGCGCAAGTCCGATCTGGACCGCGAGAAAGTATCGGTGCGAAGCCGCCAGAGCCTGGGTCGCGGGGACATCGCCGCCGTCCTCAGCAAACCATGTGTTGACTACGCGTTGCGTACTTAACAATTCGGGCAACGCTTCGCGCAGGTCTTTTAGCCCCGTGGCCGCGTCACGGAGTGGCACCCACGCACCGGATTCGTGAGCGTAGTCTAGCGTCATTCTGCGCCAGCCATCTAGGTCCGTGATTGCTCGTGCTACTTCCTCCACACCGTTGTCGTCCGGGATGCGGTCCCTACGGTCAATAGGAGTGCGTCCTCGCGCTTCGTGCCTTGTCAGCAAACGTTCGGCGGCCGTGTGGTAATCAGCGATGTCCGCGGCGAGCGACGGGACCGTCGAGGAGATCCGAATCTGGTGCTCGCCGCCGTGGTGCCGCAACAGTGCCGCGTGGCTCCCAGCTGCTTGTCGGGCTGCCACCGCGTTGTCAAGGTCGATGTCGTGAACCAAGTCTAGGTAGATCTGCTCAGCATGCGCTGGCTCTCCGACCGGTGCCTTCGAGAGCACCACGATTGAAGGACCATTTGCCCGCAGGCTTCGGTGGGCCAGATCCAACGCTGGCCCAAGTTCGGTGCCTGCCACCTCCAAAATGAGCAGCCGCACGCTGGACTCTACAGTCAACGTCCCAAGGGTCCCATGATCGATTGCAGGGCCGAACTCACATAGCAGGACGCCCGCATCCCCGCGCCATTCAGCGGGACCCTGAAGATGCAAGATGTCGAAGATTGCGCCGGAGCAGATCTTTGTTAGCACGTCCAGCGTGGCCGGAGCACTTTGAGTAACCCGAAAGTAGCGCATAGCTGCTGGGTCTGGTAGGGCAGCTAAGTTTTCATTCACACGCAGTGAGCCGAATAGGAGATCGACCGGCAAGTCCACGGGGACAAGGGCCCGCATCGCGTCGCCTCTGGCGACGCGCACAACCGGTTGATGGCGCAGAGGCTGCTCGATACGCAACTTTTCCCAGGTCGCCTTGAAGAGATTGGGTTCCTGTATGTCGAGGTGAATTGCGACTGCTGACCCCTCGCGGCGCGCGGCTTCCTCCACGACCATCCGGATTGGGCCCGAGAGCAACGCTCTTCGTAGCTCGTCGACGGCTTTGGTCGGGTCCAGGCCAATTTTGGTAGTTGCCCTCAAGCCTTCGAACTCCACTGTCGCCGTCGTGGACGGCGCCATCGGTAGCGCAGGCTCGAGGGTAATGCTCAGCACGTCGGACCCGCACCCGCGGCGTTTGGTGACGATGGCACTGTTCCCTCCTTCGCGGGAGCCGAGCCCGATCTAACGCCTTAATTCTTTTCGCAGTGCGTTACTGCGGCGTTACTGCCTCGCGTTACAGACGAAGCTGTGAGCAACATGCTTTGAGATGTATTTTCAACAGAATCAGTCGAACGCGTTGCACCGCATAGAGTTAGTCAAGACACCGCTTCTCACATGGAGGTTTTCTCACCGGGATCCTCTTTCGAGCACGGTGAGCACGAGGGCGCCAGCGACGATGGCCCCGATCCGTGACGGTGAGATGGTCACATGGCGCAGCGCGCCCAGCGCTGGGTCAGCAGCGCGTTGGCTCGTTCCCCGATGGCGCGCATCCCGGTCAGGAACGTGTTGTAGGTGCGCGTATCGATCCCCGGATGGCGACCCTTGATCGGGTGGTGCACCCTGATCCCGGCGCCTTGGTATCTCTTGTCGGCCGCGGCCGGCAGCCCGGCCGCGGCGGCCGGGTACAGGGCGCCCAGGCAGTGCTGTCTTGCGGCGGTGATGTCGTGGGTGGAGCCGGGCTCTTCCGGGGAGGTTCACAGGGAGAAGCCGGTGGGGTCGGCGATCACCTGGATGTTGCCGCCGAACCTTTTGTGCTTCGCCGAATACCAGGCGTGATTGCCGGCCTCGGTGCGCTCGGCGAGCCGGTCGGTGGGAAGCAAGGTGCCATCCAGGGTCAGGTAGGGCAGGCCGTTCTCCTGCGCTGTGGCCAAGGCCTCGTGCAACTCGGGGGCTTGAGCGGCGAGCACGTCGAGGCCCTCGTGCAGGTACCGGTAGGCCGTGGCCTGAGACAGCCCGTGACTCCGGGCCGAAGACGCCAGGCGGGTGCCGTCGCGGTACCAACGCAGCACGAGCTTGGCCTTGGTGCGGGCCGTGCCGGCGCGCTGGAAGGGCCGCCGATCATGGGTCATGCGGTGGCGGTGCAGCAGGCCGGTGAGGAAATCAATGATTTCGGCGGGCACGTCGCAGATGGCAGAGTAGGTGAACACGTAGGGTCCTTGCGGCGGATGACTTTCTGGCGATTTCCATCCTGCTCATGGGCCTTACGCCATGCCAGCCTGCTGCTGCCGCCAGCCCGAGCCACCGCGCGACCACTCATCCTGGTGAGAAAACCTCAGCGTGTCGGAAGTACGGGGAGGGATAGCCGCACGAATAGGTGACGTTGATGATGGAAATGTCTTCGTCGCCGGCGCGTGTGACTCTGTAGGTGACTGACGGCCAGTAGTGCTCGTCTTGTAGTGGATCCGCCCGCGGGCCGGTGGTGAAGACACGGTCTAATGCATGCCGGCCAGTTGCGGGCATGACTTCATACGAAGTTAGAGGTTATTTCAGAATAAGACCTGGTCTCAAAACCTGATTCGTCGTTGCCCGCCCGCCGGGGAACGGTTGACTGTGCCTCCATGACGACGAGGACGCAGTCGTGGATGGTCGATGACCGTCTGTGGGAGCTGATCGCCCCGCTGATCCCACCCCAGCCACCACCCCGAGGGCCCGGAGGGCGA
>NZ_JAFCWG010000017.1:0-5404 GCF_049897445.1 Kocuria sp. LHG3120
GGTCTGTTGTTTGAGAACTCAATAGTGTGCCATGTTTGTTGATACCGGATGTTTTATTCGGTTGATTGGTTGTTGCCGTCCTGCCTCCGTGGGGTGGTGGCGACATTTTCAGCCGGGGTTTGATGTTTTCGTTGTTTTTTTGACGGAGAGTTTGATCCTGGCTCAGGACGAACGCTGGCGGCGTGCTTAACACATGCAAGTCGAACGATGATGCCCAGCTTGCTGGGTGGATTAGTGGCGAACGGGTGAGTAATACGTGAGTAACCTGCCCTTGACTCTGGGATAAGCCTGGGAAACTGGGTCTAATACTGGATACTACCTCTTACCGCATGGTGGGTGGTGGAAAGGGTTTTACTGGTTTTGGATGGGCTCACGGCCTATCAGCTTGTTGGTGGGGTAATGGCTCACCAAGGCGACGACGGGTAGCCGGCCTGAGAGGGTGACCGGCCACACTGGGACTGAGACACGGCCCAGACTCCTACGGGAGGCAGCAGTGGGGAATATTGCACAATGGGCGGAAGCCTGATGCAGCGACGCCGCGTGAGGGATGACGGCCTTCGGGTTGTAAACCTCTTTCAGTAGGGAAGAAGCGAGAGTGACGGTACCTGCAGAAGAAGCGCCGGCTAACTACGTGCCAGCAGCCGCGGTAATACGTAGGGCGCAAGCGTTGTCCGGAATTATTGGGCGTAAAGAGCTCGTAGGCGGTTTGTCGCGTCTGCTGTGAAAGCCCGGGGCTCAACCCCGGGTCTGCAGTGGGTACGGGCAGACTAGAGTGCAGTAGGGGAGACTGGAATTCCTGGTGTAGCGGTGAAATGCGCAGATATCAGGAGGAACACCGATGGCGAAGGCAGGTCTCTGGGCTGTTACTGACGCTGAGGAGCGAAAGCATGGGGAGCGAACAGGATTAGATACCCTGGTAGTCCATGCCGTAAACGTTGGGCACTAGGTGTGGGGGACATTCCACGTTTTCCGCGCCGTAGCTAACGCATTAAGTGCCCCGCCTGGGGAGTACGGCCGCAAGGCTAAAACTCAAAGGAATTGACGGGGGCCCGCACAAGCGGCGGAGCATGCGGATTAATTCGATGCAACGCGAAGAACCTTACCAAGGCTTGACATTCACCGGACCGCCCCAGAGATGGGGTTTCCCTTCGGGGCTGGTGGACAGGTGGTGCATGGTTGTCGTCAGCTCGTGTCGTGAGATGTTGGGTTAAGTCCCGCAACGAGCGCAACCCTCGTTCTATGTTGCCAGCACGTGATGGTGGGGACTCATAGGAGACTGCCGGGGTCAACTCGGAGGAAGGTGGGGATGACGTCAAATCATCATGCCCCTTATGTCTTGGGCTTCACGCATGCTACAATGGCCGGTACAAAGGGTTGCGATACTGTGAGGTGGAGCTAATCCCAAAAAGCCGGTCTCAGTTCGGATTGAGGTCTGCAACTCGACCTCATGAAGTCGGAGTCGCTAGTAATCGCAGATCAGCAACGCTGCGGTGAATACGTTCCCGGGCCTTGTACACACCGCCCGTCAAGTCACGAAAGTTGGTAACACCCGAAGCCGGTGGCCTAACCCCTTGTGGGAGGGAGCCGTCGAAGGTGGGACTGGCGATTGGGACTAAGTCGTAACAAGGTAGCCGTACCGGAAGGTGCGGCTGGATCACCTCCTTTCTAAGGAGCCGTTGACCACCGTGTGGTGGTCGCCCCCGCCCTAGTGCCCGTCCGTGGTGCTGGTGGGGTGAGCTCATGGGTGGAATATCAACGAGCAAGTGGCCGCACTCCTCCTGTGCTTCCCGGGTTCCGATCCGGCGGGTGTGGGGGTTGCCGGCCGGGTCGGGTCCTAGTACCTGTCCCACCGTGGTGGACCCTTGCGGGTTCGTCCGGTGTGGGTGGTGGAAGAGAGCCGGTCCGGTGGTGGGTGTGGTCCGTGGCGCACTATTGGGTCCTGAGACAACAGGCCCCGTCCCCTTTGGTGGGGGTGGGGGTGTTGTGTCTGGGTTCCCGGCGTCCTGCCGGTGGTCGTGTTCCCTTTCGGGGGTACTGCCACCAGTGTGCAGGGTGTGCGGGTTGTTGTTTGAGAACTGTATAGTGGACGCGAGCATCTTAAGAACAGGTGCCGCAAGCAGCCGGACGGCTTCCTCCTTCTCGTAAGGGTCGGGGTGGTGGTTTGGTGGGTTGTGGTGCCGTGTTCGTGATTGATCGCCGAGATACTGCTGCCGTGCCCCGTTGGGGTGTGGTGGTGGTGGTATCGGTGTGTTCTGTGATCATGTGGCAAGTTTTTAAGGGCGCACGGTGGATGCCTTGGCATCAGGAGCCGATGAAGGACGCGGTAATCTGCGATAAGCCTCGGGGAGCTGATAAACGAGCTGTGATCCGAGGGTCTCCGAATGGGGAAACCCCGCCGCGTGTTATGCGTGGTGACCCGCACCTGAATTCATAGGGTGTGTGGAGGGAACGTGGGGAAGTGAAACATCTCAGTACCCACAGGAAGAGAAAACAACAGTGATTCCGTCAGTAGTGGCGAGCGAACGCGGAAGAGGCCAAACCGATGGTGTGTGATACCCGGCAGGGGTTGCATCATCGGGGTCGTGGGGCGTGTCGTCCCGGGTCTGCCGGCCCGGGCGTGTGAGTGCAGGGCGATAGTCGAACCGGTGTGAGTGCCGGACCGGAGAGGGTGAGAGTCCCGTAGACGAAATCGTTGCTGCCGCACGGTACGCGTACCCAAGTAGCACGGGGCCCGAGAAATCCCGTGTGAATCTGCCAGGACCACCTGGTAAGCCTAAATACTACCTGATGACCGATAGCGGACCAGTACCGTGAGGGAAAGGTGAAAAGTACCCCGGGAGGGGAGTGAAATAGTACCTGAAACCGTGTGCCTACAAACCGTCGGAGCCCTACAAGGTGACGGCGTGCCTTTTGAAGAATGAGCCTGCGAGTTAGTGTTACGTCGCGAGGTTAACCCGTGAGGGGTATCCGTAGCGAAAGCGAGTCTGAACAGGGCGAGTGAGTGGCGTGATCTAGACCCGAAGCGAAGTGATCTACCCATGGCCAGGTTGAAGCGCGTGTAAGAGCGCGTGGAGGACCGAACCCACTTCAGTTGAAAATGGAGGGGATGAGCTGTGGGTAGGGGTGAAAGGCCAATCAAACTTCGTGATAGCTGGTTCTCCCCGAAATGCATTTAGGTGCAGCGTTACGTGTTTCTTGCCGGAGGTAGAGCTACTGGATGGCCGATGGGCCCTACAAGGTTACTGACGTCAGCCAAACTCCGAATGCCGGTAAGTGAGAGCGTAGCAGTGAGACTGTGGGGGATAAGCTTCATAGTCGAGAGGGAAACAGCCCAGACCACCAACTAAGGCCCCTAAGCGTGTGCTAAGTGGGAAAGGATGTGGAGTTGCTTAGACAACCAGGAGGTTGGCTTAGAAGCAGCCACCCTTGAAAGAGTGCGTAATAGCTCACTGGTCAAGTGATTCCGCGCCGACAATGTAGCGGGGCTCAAGTACACCGCCGAAGTTGTGGCATTGCACCAATGATACCCAACCGGTCTTTAGGCCGGTTCAGGTGGTGCGATGGGTAGGGGAGCGTCGTGTGGGCAGTGAAGCTGCGGGGTGACCCAGTGGTGGAGCCCACACGAGTGAGAATGCAGGCATGAGTAGCGAATGACGGGTGAGAAACCCGTCCGCCGGATGATCAAGGGTTCCAGGGTCAAGCTAATCTGCCCTGGGTCAGTCGGGACCTAAGGCGAGGCCGACAGGCGTAGTCGATGGACAACGGGTTGATATTCCCGTACCGGCGAAGAACCGCCCCTATCGAACCGGGGACACTAACCACCCGAACCGGGCCATGCGGTGACCATTGGTCGCCGCCGGCTCCGGGGAGCGTGGGACCTGAACCGGGGAGGTAAGCGTATTAACAGGTGTGACGCAGGAAGGTAGCCGAGCCGGGCGATGGTAGACCCGGTCTAAGCGTGTAGGGCGATCCGTTGGCAAATCCGCGGATCATTGAGCCTGAGACGTGACGGGACCCCCATTCGTGGGGGGATTCGGTGATCCTATGCTGCCGAGAAAAGCATCGACGCGAGGTTCCAGCCGCCCGTACCCCAAACCGACACAGGTGATCAGGTAGAGAATACTAAGGCGATCGAGAGAATCATGGTTAAGGAACTCGGCAAAATGCCCCCGTAACTTCGGGAGAAGGGGGGCCCCGACCGTGGACACCACTTGCTGGTGCGAGCGGGTAAGGGCCGCAGAGACCAGGGGGAAGCGACTGTTTATCAAAAACACAGGTCCGTGCGAAGTCGCAAGACGATGTATACGGACTGACTCCTGCCCGGTGCTGGAAGGTTAAGAGGACCTGTTAGCCTCACGGCGAAGCGGAGAATTTAAGCCCCAGTAAACGGCGGTGGTAACTATAACCATCCTAAGGTAGCGAAATTCCTTGTCGGGTAAGTTCCGACCTGCACGAATGGAGTAACGACTTCCCCGCTGTCTCAACCATGAACTCGGCGAAATTGCAGTACGAGTAAAGATGCTCGTTACGCGCAGCAGGACGGAAAGACCCCGAGACCTTTACTATAGTTTGGTATTGGTGTTCGGTGTGGCTTGTGTAGGATAGGTGGGAGACGGTGAAGCGGGCACGCCAGTGCACGTGGAGTCAACGTTGAAATACCACTCTGGTCACTCTGGACATCTAACTTCGGCCCGTGATCCGGGTCAGGGACAGTGCCTGATGGGTAGTTTAACTGGGGCGGTTGCCTCCTAAAGAGTAACGGAGGCGCCCAAAGGTTCCCTCAGCCTGGTTGGCAATCAGGTGTCGAGTGTAAGTGCACAAGGGAGCTTGACTGTGAGAGCGACAGCTCGAGCAGGGACGAAAGTCGGGACTAGTGATCCGGCGGTACATTGTGGAATGGCCGTCGCTCAACGGATAAAAGGTACCTCGGGGATAACAGGCTGATCTTGCCCAAGAGTCCATATCGACGGCATGGTTTGGCACCTCGATGTCGGCTCGTCGCATCCTGGGGCTGGAGTTGGTCCCAAGGGTTGGGCTGTTCGCCCATTAAAGCGGTACGCGAGCTGGGTTCAGAACGTCGTGAGACAGTTCGGTCCCTATCCGCTGCGCGCGCAGGAAATTTGAGAAGACCTGTCCTTAGTACGAGAGGACCGGGACGGACGAACCTCTGGTATGGCAGTTGTACCGCCAGGTGCACCGCTGCTTCGCTACGTTCGGAAGAGATAACCGCTGAAAGCATCTAAGCGGGAAGCTCGCTTCGAGATGAGATTTCCACGCACCTAGTGTGTGAGAGGCCCCCAGCTAGACCACTGGGTTGATAGGCCGGAGGTGGAAGCACGAACCAACGACGTGTGCAGCCGACCGGTACTAATAAGCCGACAACTTACACCACACCCCCACCCCC
>NZ_JAFCWG010000018.1:0-4168 GCF_049897445.1 Kocuria sp. LHG3120
GCCGCCCCGTTCGCCGGGGCGGTGACCGTGACGGTGGCCGAGGGCGACACCGTGGAGGCGGGCGGCCAGGTGGCCACCATCGAGGCCATGAAGATGGAGGCCTCCATCACCGCCCCCACGGGCGGCACGGTCGCCCGGGTGGCCCTCAAGGGCGTCACCCAGGTCTCCGGCGGCGACCTCCTGCTGGCGCTCGACACCGCCGGCTGACCCGGCACGCCCGCGCCGGCACCACGGCCCCCGGGAGGGCCGCGGTGCCGGCGGGGGCCGCCCGGCGGCCGCGCATAGGATGGGCCGCATGCGGAAATTCGACCTCATCATCATCGGCTCCGGCTCGGGCAACTCGATCCTCACCGAGGACTACGAGGGCCTGGACGTCGCCATCATCGACGGCGGGACCTTCGGCGGCACCTGCCTCAACGTGGGCTGCATCCCGACGAAGATGTACGCGTACCCGGCGAGCGTGGCCCGCCGCGCCCAGGAGGCGGACCGGCTCGGCCTCGACGCCTCGGTGGACGGCGTGCGCTGGCGGGAGATGCGGGACCGGATCTTCGGGCGGATCGACGCGATCTCCCACGGCGGGCTCGAGTACCGCCGGACGCTGCCGTACGTGACGGTCTACGAGGAGCACGTGCGCTTCACCGCCCCGCGGACCCTGCGCACCGCCTCGGGGGAGGACCTCACGGCCGACCAGATCGTGGTGGCCTCCGGCTCGCGCCCGGTGCGGCCGGAGATCCCCGGGATCGACCTGCCCCAGGTGCACACCTCGGACACGGTGATGCGCATCGAGGAGATGCCCCGCCGCGTGGTGGTGGTCGGCGGCGGCTACATCGGCGCCGAGTTCGCCCACGTCTTCTCCAGCCTCGGCGCGCGGGTCACCCAGGTCAACCGCTCGCACCGGATCCTGCGCTACCACGACCCGGAGATCGCCGAGCGGTTCGCCCGCGAGGCCTCCCGGCAGTGGAAGCTGGAGACGGGCTGGTCGCTGAGCGAGGTCGAGGAGTGGGACGGCGACGAGTGCGCCGTGATGGTCACCTTCCGCGACCCGCAGGACCCGGAGCTCGTCATGCGCCTGCCCGCGGACGTGGTGCTGGTGGCCACGGGCCGGCAGCCGAACACCGACGTGCTCGACGCCCGGGCGGGCGGGCTGGACGTGCGGCCGGACGGGCTGCTGGCCGTCGACGAGCACCAGCGCGCCCTCTCCGGGGGCCGCCCCGTCGAGGGCGTGTGGGCGCTGGGCGACATCAGCTCGCCCTACCAGCTCAAGCACGTGGCCAACGCCGAGGCCCGCACGGTGCAGCACAACCTCCTGCACCCCGGCGACCTCCGGGCCACCGACCACCGGTTCGTGCCCTCCGCCGTGTTCACCAGCCCGCAGATCGCCTCCGTCGGCATGACGCAGCAGGAGGCCGAGCAGTGGGCGGTCGAGCAGGGCAGCGAGATCACCGTCAAGGTGCAGGACTACGGGGCCACGGCCTACGGGTGGGCCATGGAGGATCGCACGGGGCTGTGCAAGCTGATTGCGGAGAAGGGCACCGGTCGCCTCCTGGGCGCGCACCTGATCGGGGAGGAGGCCTCCCTGCTCATCCAGCCGCTGGTGCAGGCCATGTCCTTCGGCCTCGACGCGCACACGATGGCGCGCGGCCAGTACTGGATCCACCCCGCCCTGAGCGAGGTCGTCGAGAACGCCCTGCTGGGCCTCGACGTCCCCGAGCACTCACCGCTGTCCCCGGGGGCCCTCGTCGGCGGCCGGTGATCCCACCGGCCGCCGGCCGGCCCGGGGTCAGCCGCGGCCCGGCAGGTGCGCGTGGGAGAGCTTCTCCTTGATCCGCTCCGCCGGGGTGACGGGAGCCGCGGCCGGATCGGGGGCGGGGCGCGAGTAGATCTCCTCGATCCGGTCCGCGAAGTCCTGGGCGATCCTGGCCCGCTTGATCTTCATGGACGGGGTCAGGTGCCCGGAGGCCTCCGTCCAGTCGACGTCGAGGATCTCGAAGGCCCGGATGCTCTCCGCGCGGGAGACCGCCTGGTTCGCCCGGGTGACGATGTCCTGGACGTGCTCGACGACCTTCGGGTGCCGGGCGGCCTCCGCCACCGGCATCGCGGGGTCCAGGCCCATCAGCTCCAGGCGGGCGGGGAGCACGTCCTGGTCGAGGGTCACGAGGGCGGCCACGAACGGCCGGTTGTCCCCGACCACCATGACCTGGGAGACCAGGGCCGAGGCGCGGATGGGGTCCTCCAGCACGTTGGGGACCACGTTCTTGCCGCCGGCGGTGACGATGATCTCCTTCTTCCGGCCGGTGAGGGTGAGGGCGCCGTCCTCGTCGAGCGAGCCGAGGTCGCCGGTGCGGAACCACCCGTCCTCGAAGGCCTCGGCGGTGAGGTCCTCCCGCCCGTGGTAGCCGCGCATGACGTGGGTGCCCCGGACCAGGACCTCCCCGTCCTCGCCGATCCGCACCTCGTTGCCCGGCAGCGGCAGTCCCACGGTGCCGATCTTGCCGATCTCCGGGGTGTTGACGGCGATCGGGGCCGTGGTCTCCGTGAGCCCGTAGCCCTCCACGACGTACACGCCGATCCCGTTGAAGAAGTGGCCCAGCCGGGTGCCGAGGGCGGCGCCGCCCGAGACGGCGTGCGTGACCTCCCCGCCCATCGCGTCCCGCAGCTTCGAGTACACGAGCCGGTCGTAGAGGGCGTGGCGCGCGCGCAGGAGCGGCGGGACCCGCCCGTCCTGACCGGCCTTCGAGTACGCGACGGCCGTGGTCACCGCGCGCTCGAAGATCAGGGACTTCGCCCCGCCGGCCTTCTCGGCCTTGAGGCGGGCGCTCTGGTAGATCTTCTCGAACACGCGCGGGACGGCCAGGATGAACGTGGGCCGGAAGGCCCCGAGGTCCGCCATCAGGTTCTTCACGTCCGGGGTGTGGGCCAGGACGGTCCCGGAGTAGAGGGCGATCACCTCCACGAAGCGGGCGAAGACGTGGGCCAGCGGCAGGAACAGGAGCGTCCGGGCGCCCGGGTGGATGATGTCCTCGACGACCAGGGTCGTGTTCTCGCACAGCCGCACGAAGTTCCCGTGCGTCAGCTCGCACCCCTTGGGCGGTCCGGTGGTCCCCGAGGTGTAGATGATCGTGGCGACGTCCTCGAGCCCGCGCGACGTGCGGCGGGCCTCGAGCTCCTCGTCCGGCACGTCCGCGCCGGCGCGCGCGAGCTCGTCGAGGCCCGTGCCGGTGCCGTCCAGGCGCCAGACGTTCTCCGCGGCGCGGAACGGCGTCTCCCGCGAGGCGGCGAGCACGGAGTCCTCGAGGGCCTGCGTCTCGACGAACACGGCCTTGGCGTCGGAGTCGCCCATGATCCAGGCGATCTGCTGCGCCGAGGACGAGTCGTAGACGGGGACGGGCACGGCGCCGGCGTACCAGATCGCGAGGTCCGCGAGGGTCCACTCGTAGCGCGTCCGGCTGAGGATGCCCACCCGGTCCCCGGGCTCGATCCCCGCGGCCACGAGACCCTTGGCCACACCCTGCACGGCGGCGAGGAACTCCCGGGCGCGCACCTCGCGGGCGGCCCCCTCCGGCCCCAGGACGGTGTACAGGTGCGGATCCTCGTCCTGGCCCGCCTGCATGAGCAGGAAGTCGGTGATGCGGCTGTGGGCCGGTGGGTCCACGAGGGCGTCGGTCGCGACGTGGCGCATGGGGTTCTCCTCGGATCGGGGTCGGTGGGCCGTCCGCTCCAGTCTAGTGAATTGGCTCACGCAAACCCCGTCAGACGCGGGCGCCGTCGTCCAGGTCGTCGCGGTCGTCGGGCAGGGACCGCAGCAGGTGGCCGATGGCCCCGACCACGGCGACCAGGCCCCCCACGATGGCCCACCACGGCAGGGAGCCGGGCAGGAGGGAGAGCACCACCAGCAGCACGGGCACCCCGACCAGCACGGTCCAGGACAGCAGCGCCCCGCCGCTGAGTCCCTGCGTGACCGGTCCGGGATCGGGGGAGTAGGGCGCGTCGTCGTCCCCCGCGTCCTCCGGCTCCCCGGCCCCCTCCGCCCCGGCCGCCTCTGCTCCGGCGTGCCCCCGGGGGGGGGGCGCCCCCCCCGCGGCCGCGCCCCGCCCCGCCGCCACGGGGGGCCCCGGCCCGGGGCCGGCGCGGGGGCGGGGCCCCGGCCCGCGCCCCGCGGCGCGGGGCC
>NZ_JAFCWG010000019.1:0-3365 GCF_049897445.1 Kocuria sp. LHG3120
ATGTTCTCCAAGATCCTGGTGGCCAATCGCGGCGAGATCGCGATCCGTGCTTTCCGTGCCGCCTACGAGCTGGGCGCCAAGACGGTGGCGGTGTTCCCGTACGAGGACCGCAACTCGATCCACCGGCAGAAGGCCGACGAGGCGTACCGGATCGGGGAGGAGGGCCACCCCGTGCGGGCCTATCTCGACGTCGAGGAGATCGTCCGGGTGGCCAAGGAGTCCGGGGCGGACGCGATCTACCCCGGCTACGGGTTCCTCTCGGAGAACCCGGACCTGGCCCGTGCCGCCGCGCGCGAGGGCATCACCTTCGTCGGCCCGCGGGCCGAGATCCTGGAGCTGGCCGGCAACAAGGTCGCGGCGCTGAAGGCGGCGAAGCGGGCGGGGATCCCGACGCTGGCCTCCACGGAGCCCTCGGCGGACCCCGAGGAGCTGCTGGCGCAGGCGGAGGGCATCGGGTTCCCCATCTTCGTGAAGGCCGTGGCCGGCGGCGGGGGCCGCGGCATGCGCCGGGTGGAGACCCCCGAGGCGCTGCCCGAGGCGCTGGCCGCCGCGATGCGCGAGGCCGACACCGCCTTCGGCGACCCCACCGTGTTCCTGGAGCAGGCCGTGCTCCGGCCCCGCCACATCGAGGTGCAGATCCTCGCCGACAACGAGGGCGGGATGGTGCACCTGTTCGAGCGCGACTGCTCCCTGCAGCGCCGGCACCAGAAGGTCGTGGAGATCGCCCCGGCGCCGAACCTCGACGAGGGGATCCGCCAGGCCCTGCACCGGGACGCGGTGAAGTTCGCGAAGGAGCTCGGCTACGTCAACGCCGGCACCGTGGAGTTCCTGGTGGACACGGCCGGGGAGCGGGCGGGTCAGCACGTGTTCATCGAGATGAACCCGCGCATCCAGGTGGAGCACACGGTGACCGAGGAGATCACCGACGTCGACCTCGTCCAGTCGCAGCTGCGCATCGCCTCCGGGGAGACCCTGGCGGACCTGGGCATCGCCCAGGACGAGCTGGCCGTGCGCGGGGCCGCCCTGCAGTGCCGGATCACCACCGAGGACCCGGCCAACGGGTTCCGCCCCGACGTCGGGAAGATCTCCGCCTACCGCTCCGCCGGCGGCGCGGGGGTGCGCCTGGACGGGGGCACGGTCTACGCCGGGGCGGAGATCTCCCCGCACTTCGACTCGATGCTGGTGAAGCTCACCTGCCGGGGCCGGGACTACGCCACCGCCGTGCACCGGTCCCAGCGTGCCCTGGCCGAGTTCCGGATCCGCGGGGTGTCCACCAACATCCAGTTCCTGCAGGCCGTGCTGGCCGACCCGGAGTTCCTCGCCGGCAACGTGGCCACCGACTTCATCGAGCGCCGCCCCGAGCTGCTCGAGGCCCGCACCTCCGGGGACCGGGCCACCAAGGCGCTGACCTGGCTGGCCGAGGTCACGGTGAACCAGCCCAACGGGGAGCGGGTGGAGGGCATCGACCCGCGCACCAAGCTGCCCCACTACCCGGGCGACAAGCAGGACGAGCCGTTCCGCTCGCCCTTCGACGGACCCTCCGAGCACACCCCGCCGCCGGGGTGGCGGCAGCGGCTCGTCGAGCTCGGCCCCGAGGGGTTCGCCCGGGCCCTGCGGGAGCAGCAGGCGGTGGCGGTGACCTCGACGACGTTCCGGGACGCCCACCAGTCGCTGCTGGCCACCCGGGTGCGCACCCGGGACCTGCTGGCCGCGGCCCCGGCCTACGCCCACACGCTGCCGCAGCTGCTGTCCGTGGAGGCCTGGGGCGGGGCGACCTACGACGTCGCGCTGCGCTTCCTCGGCGAGGACCCGTGGGAGCGGCTGCGGCTGCTGCGGGAGGCGATGCCGAACATCCCGATCCAGATGCTGCTGCGCGGGCGCAACACCGTGGGCTACACCCCGTACCCGACCGAGGTGACGGACGCGTTCGTGGCCGAGGCCGCGGCCACCGGGGTGGACATCTTCCGGATCTTCGACGCCCTCAACGACGTGGAGCAGATGGCCCCGGCCATCGAGGCCGTGCGCAGGACGGGCACCGCGGTCGCCGAGGTCGCCCTGTGCTACACCGGGGACCTGCTGGACCCGGCCGAGGACCTCTACACCCTGGACTACTACCTCGAGCTCGCCCAGCAGTGCGTCGACGCCGGGGCCCACGTGCTGGCGATCAAGGACATGGCGGGGCTCCTGCGCCCCGCGGCGGCGGCGAAGCTGGTGACCGCCCTGCGGGAGCGCTTCGACCTGCCCGTGCACCTGCACACCCACGACACCGCCGGCGGGCAGCTCGCCACGCTGATGGCCGCGATCGACGCGGGCGTGGACGCGGTGGACGTGGCCGAGGCCTCGATGGCCGGCACGACCTCCCAGGTGCCCGCCTCGGCGCTGATCGCCGCCCTGGCCCACACGGACCGGGACACCGGCATCCCCCTGGAGGCCGCGACCGCCCTGGAGCCCTACTGGGAGGTCATCCGCCGGATGTACGCCCCGTTCGAGTCCGGGCTCACCGCCCCGACCGGGCGCGTGTACCGGCACGAGATCCCCGGCGGGCAGCTGTCGAACCTGCGCCAGCAGGCCATCGCGCTGGGACTGGGGGAGCGGTTCGAGGCGATCGAGGACATGTACACCGCCGCCAACGCCATGCTCGGCAGGCTGGTCAAGGTCACTCCCTCGTCCAAGGTCGTGGGCGACCTCGCCCTGCAGCTGGTGGGCATGGGCGTGGACCCGGCCGAGTTCGAGGCGAACCCGCAGAAGTTCGACATCCCCGACTCGGTGATCAGCTTCCTCGCCGGGGAGCTCGGCACGCCTCCCGGCGGGTGGCCCGAACCGTTCCGCTCCAAGGCCCTGGAGGGCCGCAACGTGCGTGTCGGGATCACGGAGCTGGCCCCGGAGGACTCCCAGGCCCTGGCCGGGGACCCGGCCACCCGCCGTGCCACGCTGAACCGGCTGCTGTTCGCCGGCCCGACGCGGGACTACGAGGCCAGCCGGGCGAAGTACGGCGAGCTGGCGCTGCTGCACACCCGGGACTTCCTCTACGGGCTGACCTCCGACCGGGAGCACGTGATCTCCCTCGGCAAGGGGGTGCGGCTGCTGGTGACCCTGCAGGCCATCTCGGAGCCGGACGACAAGGGCATGCGCACCGTGATGCTCACCCTCAACGGCCAGCCCCGGATGATCGAGGTCCGCGACACCTCGATCACCTCCTCGGTGCCCGAGACCGAGAAGGCCGACCCCACGGACCGCGGCCACGTGGCCGCCCCGTTCGCCGGGGCGGTGACCGTGACGGTGGCCGAGGGCGACACCGTGGAGGCGGGCGGCCAGGTGGCCACCATCGAGGCCATGAAGATGGAGGCCTCCATCACCGCCCCCAC
>NZ_JAFCWG010000020.1:0-1980 GCF_049897445.1 Kocuria sp. LHG3120
ACACCGACGCGCGGATGGCCGAGGCCATCCTCCTCTTCTCCGGCACCACCAACGGGGAGCTGGCCGTGCAGGGCTTCGAGACCCTCGAGAAGCGCACCGGGGTGGAGCTCGCAGACCTCGCCCGCGGCTCCGAGGAGAAGCGCATCACCTTCGCCGACACCCAGGCCGGCCCGGTCCCGGTGATCACCTCCCCGGAGTGGTCCGGCTCCGAGACCGGGGGACGGCGCTACGCCCCGTTCACCATCAACATCGAACGCCTCAAGCCCTTCCACACCCTCACCGGACGGATGCACTTCTTCCTGGACCACGACTGGCTCAAGGACATGGGTGAGTCCCTGCCGATCTACCGCCCGCCCCTGGACATGCACCGCCTGTTCGGGGAACCCAAGCTCGGGCAGCGCGGGGAGCTGTCGATCGCCGTGCGGTATCTGACCCCGCACAACAAGTGGTCGATCCACTCGGAGTACCAGGACAACCTGTTCATGCTCTCCCTGGCCCGCGGGGGCACCACGGTGTGGATGAGCCCCCAGGACGCCGCACTCATCGAGGTCGCCGACAACGACTGGGTCGAGTGCCTCAACACCAACGGCGTCTACATCGGCCGGGCCATCGTCTCCCACCGGATGCCGGCCGGGGTGGTCTACGTCCACCACGCCCAGGAGCGCCTGATCGACGTCCCGAAGTCCGAGGCGACCGGGCGCCGCGGCGGGATCCACAACTCGGTCACCCGCATCCTCGTCAAACCCACCCACATGATCGGCGGCTACGCGCAGCTGTCCTGGGCCTTCAACTACCTCGGGCCCACCGGCAACCAGCGCGACATCGTCTCCGTGGTCCGCAAGCGCTCCCAGGAGGTCCAGTACTGATGCGAGTCATGGCCCAGGTCGCCATGGTGATGGCCCTCGACAAGTGCATCGGGTGCCACACCTGTTCGGTGACGTGCAAGCAGGCGTGGACGAACCGCGCCGGCACGGAGTACGTGTGGTTCAACAACGTGGAGACCCGTCCCGGGCAGGGCTATCCCCGCCGGTACGAGGACCAGGAGAAGTGGAAGGGCGGCTGGGAGCTCAACCGCCGCGGCAACCTCAAGCTCAAATCCGGCGGGCGCTGGGCGAAGCTGGCCGGCTTGTTCGCCAGCCCCGTCCAGCCCGAGCTCAACGACTACTACGAGCCGTGGACCTACGACTACGAGACCCTCACCAACGCCCCCGCCGGCACCGACTTCCCCGTCGCCCGACCGAAGTCCCTGATCACCGGCGAGGACATGAAGATCTCCTGGTCGGCCAACTGGGACGACAACCTCGGCGGCGCCCCGGAGATGGGCCACCTGGACCCGATCGTGGAGAAGGTCCGGAAGGAGTCGGAGGAGAAGATCAAGTTCGAGTTCGAGCAGACCTTCGCCTTCTACCTCCCCCGGATCTGCGAGCACTGCCTGAACCCCTCCTGCATGGCCTCCTGCCCCTCGGGGGCGATCTACAAGCGCACCGAGGACGGCATCGTACTGGTCGACCAGGACAAGTGCCGCGGCTGGCGCCAGTGCGTCACCGGCTGCCCGTACAAGAAGATGTACTACAACCACAAGTCCGGCAAGGCCGAGAAGTGCACCTTCTGCTACCCCCGCATCGAGGTCGGGATCCCCACGGTGTGCGCCGAGACCTGCGTGGGCCGGCTGCGCTACATCGGCATCTTCCTCTACGACGCCGACCGGGTCACCGAAGCCGCCGCGACACCGGACGAACAAGACCTCTACGAGGCGCAACTGGACCTGATGCTCGACCCGCACGACCCGACAGTGATCGCCGCCGCCCGGGCCGAGGGCATCCCCGAGGACTGGCTGGACGCGGCGCGGAAGTCCCCGGTCTACACCCTGGCCAAAGAGCTGCGGGTGGCCCTGCCCCTGCACCCCGAGTACCGCACGATGCCCATGGTCTGGTACGTCCCGCCACTGTCGCCGGTCGTGGACCTGCTCAAGGACCAGGG
>NZ_JAFCWG010000021.1:0-1026 GCF_049897445.1 Kocuria sp. LHG3120
CGAGCAGAACGCCTCCCTGCCCTACGCCTCCTCGCTGTGCGGGGCCTGCTACGACGTGTGCCCGGTGAAGATCAACATCCCCGAGATCCTCGTGCACCTGCGCGACGAGGACGTGCGCAGCAAGCCCACCCCCCGGGTGCCCTCCCAGATGGATTTGATGATGAAGGGCGCTTCGGTGGTGATGTCCTCGGGCACCCGGATGGGGTTGGCCGAGAAGGGTCTGCCGTTGGGGAGGGCGGTGGCGGGCAAGGATCGGGCGATTTCCTGGTTGCCCGGGATCGCCGGGGGCTGGACCGATGAGCGCGACATCCCCGCCCCGCCGAAGGAGTCTTTCCGCCATTGGTGGGCCAAGCACGCCGAGGAGACCCAGGAACGGGTGGCCGCCGACGGCGGCCCGGCCGCCGGCCCGGATGCGGGCAGTACCGCACCGGATGGGGCCGAGACCGACACCGAAGACGACGGGGGAGCACGATGAGCGAGGCAAAGACCGAGATCCTCAACCGGATCCGCGGGGCGCTGCACGACGCGCCTACCCCTGCACCGGCGCAGCGCACCTATCGCCGCGTCTCGGAGCGTGCGGCTGAGGAGGTCGTCGAGATGCTCGTGGACCGGCTGGTCGACTACAAGGCCGCGGTGCACCACGAGACCCCCGCCTCCCTGCCGGGGCGGATCGAGCAGCTGCTGGGGGTCTCCGCCCGGTATGTGGTCCCGGCCGGTCTGGACACCGCCTGGTTGCCGCAGGACACCGCCACCCGCCGGATGCTGGTGGATCCCAATGACGCCCGCGACCCCTCGGCCCTGGGGGTGCGTGAACTCAACGCCGTGGACGCGGTGGTGACGTCCTCGACCGTCTCCTGCGCCGAGACCGGCACCATCTTCCTCACCGGCCGTCCCGAGGAGGGCCGGAGGGCGATCAGCCTGGTCCCCGACCACCACATCTGCGTGGTGCCGCTGGACTCGGTGGTCGAGCTGATCCCCGAGGCCCTCGCCCTGGTGGAGCCCACGGCCCCGGTCACCATGATCTCC
>NZ_JAFCWG010000022.1:0-647 GCF_049897445.1 Kocuria sp. LHG3120
TCCGGGCACACCGCTTGGCGCCGGCTGCGCGAGTGGCAGGAGGCCGGGGTGTGGGATCGGCTCCACCGGGCTGTGCTCGAGGAGCTCTCCGTGGAGGAGATCCTCGACTGGTCCCGGGCCAGCATCGACGCGGTCTCGGTGCGGGCCAAAAGGGGGGGGCGAGCTGACCGGCCCCAACCCCACCGACCGCGGAAGACCGGGTACCAAGTACCACCTGCTCACCGACCGGAACGGCCTGCCCCTGCACGTGCTGGCCTCGGCGGCGAACGTCCATGACAGCAAGCTCTTTGAGCCGCTGCTGGAGACCAGCCCGGCGGCGCGCGGTCGCCGCGGTCGCCCAGGGCGTCCCCGTCGCCGGCCGGAGAAGCTGCACGCGGACAAGGGCTACGACTACCCGAGGTGCCGCCGCTACCTGCACCGGCGGGGCATCAAGGTCCGGATTGCCCGTCGTGGGATCGAGGCCAAGACCCACCTGGGTCGGCACCGCTGGCTGGTGGAGCGCACCATCTCCTGGGTCCTGCGTTTCAAGCGCCTCGGGCTGCGCTACGACCGCACCGAGGCCACGTTGCTCCCGTTGCTCCTGCTCGCCATCACGCTCATCAACCTCCGCCGACTGTGCCAGGCAACGGAGTTATGAGACAAGGTCT
>NZ_JAFCWG010000023.1:0-518 GCF_049897445.1 Kocuria sp. LHG3120
ATCTGCGTGGTGCCGCTGGACTCGGTGGTCGAGCTGATCCCCGAGGCCCTCGCCCTGGTGGAGCCCACGGCCCCGGTCACCATGATCTCCGGGCCGTCCGCGACCTCGGACATCGAGCTGGAGCGGGTGGAGGGCGTGCACGGGCCCCGGACGCTCGACGTGATCCTACTCGGCTGACAGGCCCGGATGGCGCGTGAACCGCAGCACGCGCAGACGCACCGTCGCGGATCCGCTCGGCACCCCGGCCCCATCGCGGCCCCGAGGGCCCGGGTCTGCCCTGCCCGGGCACGGCGGCCCCTGCCGTGCCCGGCCGTTTCTCCTTCGCAGTTGACCTTGTCAGAAATTCACAACACAGCACCCAGGCCTCCAGTGGAGCGTCCAGGTGCGGAACGGGTGTCAATGTTCTCCAAGATCCTGGTGGCCAATCGCGGCGAGATCGCGATCCGTGCTTTCCGTGCCGCCTACGAGCTGGGCGCCAAGACGGTGGCGGTGTTCCCGTACGAGGACCGCAACTCGAT